>NZ_JAKUHE010000012.1:0-122628 GCF_022664315.1 Bacillus cereus group sp. BfR-BA-01309 | reverse complement strand
ATCAAACTCTCCAATAAAGTTAGTTTGTCTAGCATCTAAAAATAAAAATTGACGTTTCACGTTGTTTGTTTCGTTCAGTTTTCAAAGAACTACTCGGTCGCTCATTTGCGACTTCCTTATGTTAACATCTTCGTTTTTCGATGTCAACTAAGTTTTTCAATTTCTTTTTTGTCGTTTTCTGCGTTTCCGCATCAGCGACGGTTATTAATATATCATGCAGTACATACAGGGTCAATACTTTTTATAAAAAAATTTCACATCCCGTTAAAATCTTAAAACCATTATAGCCTCCCTTCATTCTTCATCATACTCCATATCTCCTATCTTATCGGTTTATCATATTTATGAACGAGTGAAAATTCTAAATTTTATGTTATATTATTATTATAGGGGAGTGGTGAGAATGAGCATTAAGTATTCAAACAAAATCAATAAAATCCGGACCTTTGCATTAAGTTTAGTATTTATCGGCCTCTTCATTGCATACTTAGGAGTCTTTTTCCGTGAAAACATTATTATTATGACAACATTTATGATGGTTGGCTTCTTAGCTGTTATCGCTAGTACTGTCGTTTACTTTTGGATTGGCATGTTATCTACTAAAACTGTACAAATTATTTGTCCAAGCTGCGATAAGCCAACAAAAATGCTCGGTCGTGTCGACGCATGTATGCATTGCAACCAACCTTTAACAATGGATCGAAATCTCGAAGGAAAAGAATTTGATGAGAAATATAATAAGAAGAGCTATAAATCATAGGTATATATGGGTACAATGTAGCCTTACAAAACTAAACAGTAAAGGTGATTCCTTAACAAAGAAATCACCTTTTGTATTTATCCCTAATTAAATTAGGTTCTTCACCGAACATTTTAAACCCTCCTGAACCTAACGCAATTCCCATATATAATAAAGAAAGAGGCTGACGTAAAGCCGTCAGCCTCTTTCTTTATTATATATTACGCCTTATGACACTCTGGACAAACGCCATAAATTTCTAAGCGATGACTATTAATAACGAAGCCTGTCGTTTTCGCAGCTTCCTCTTCAAGCTGTTCCAAACCTCCATAAGGAAAATCAACAATCTTACCACATTTTTCGCAAATCACATGATAATGTTGACTTGTAACATAATCAAATCTACTTGAAGCATCTCCATAAGTTAATTCCTTTACAAGTCCAACCTCTTTAAATACACGTAAGTTATTATAAACAGTTGCAACACTCATATTTGGAAACTTACCTTCTAATGCTTTATAAATGTCATCCGCTGTTGGGTGCGTCATAGATTCCACAAGGTACTCTAAAATAGCATGACGCTGTGGAGTAATGCGTACACCCGTATTTTTCAGCATTTCTAGCGCTTCTTTTAATTCTTCTTTGACCACCGTCATGCACCCCGATTCTATACGGATTATTATTTTATAATTCTTATAAAGAGTGTACTCCTTTTCTTATAAATCGTCAATATTTCTACTATAAGTATGTGGTTTATTTTTGTATATAGCCCTATTCTTATATATCTTTCCCCATTTTCTATACATTTACATAGAAAAAAAGTGCGACATAATCGCACTTGGAATACTATCATCTGAGGAGGTATGCCCTACACTTCACTTTATGTAAGACGATAAAATATGTATAGACACTTGCCTTACTTCTATATATTTTATCTCCGCAGTGAATTTACTTTATATAAGAAAGAACATCCTCAATATGTCCTTTCACTTTCACTTTACGCCATTCTTTTACAAGCTCACCGTCTTTATTAATAAGGAATGTAGAACGCTCGATTCCCATGTACTCTTTCCCAAAGTTCTTTTTCAATTTCCAAACATCGTACAATTCTGCTACCTTATGATCTTCATCTACTAAAAGCACAAATGGAAGTTCATGCTTCTCAATGAATTTCAGATGTCTGTTCACTGAATCAGGGCTTACACCAAGAATAACTGTATCTTTTTCTTGGAATAATCCATATGCATCTCGAAAATCACACGCTTCAGTTGTACACCCTGGAGTCATATCTTTCGGATAAAAATATAGAACTACATTTTTACCACGAAAATCAGCTAAGCGAACTTGTTCCCCGTTACTTCCCTCTAATGTAAATTCTGGAGCCATTTCTCCTACTGTGATCATTGTTATCACTCCTACTCTTTTCTTTTACTATATCAAATGCTATCTTATTTTTCATTGTCTATTACAGACCTCATGACAAAAGCAAACGGTAATGTATATCCAATTAGCGCTTCTGCAATCGCAATCCATCTCCCTATTCCAATCGGAGCTATATCACCGTACCCAACGGACAATAAAGTAACTGCGCTAAAATATAAGCAAATTGCTACAAGTTGAAAAGATTGGGCATGCACGCTTTCTCCATCTTCTTTCAAAACTGCAAAGCCCATTTCTTCTAATACAACATAACTTAACCCAAACGCAATCAATACCGTTGTATAAATTAAAAATAAGGAGGCTAAATTATAAAGCGAAAAGAAACGCCTAGAATCTGAATATGAACTCCATAACGATTGGACACTTCTCAAAATAGCAATTGCTACAATTAATAGAATAAATCCCCATAACATGTCCTCCACCTCATTTTATATGTATGAGACAGCTATTGGATTTATCCCTTAGAAACAAACAAGCTTCTATAATTAATTCCCAGCACCACGGTACCTTTTTACCCCTTGATTCCAAAGAGTAATTGCAATCGTAAAACAGATAACACCAACGAATGGTGTTGCAAACGCATAGCTATCCCACTCTGTTTTTCTTAAAAAGTATGCTGCTGGATACACTCCGACAAACGCAAATGGTAAAACAAACGTTAAAATGAAACGAATCACACGGTTATAAATGTTAACCGGATAGCGACCATAGTTACCTATGTTATACATTAGCGGCATAATTGAACTTTTCGCATCCGACCAAAAGCCAAGGCTTGCAAGCGTAACAAATATCCCTCCGTATACAAGGGCGCCCCCTCCTACCATCAGTAAGAATAAGAAGAAATCGTACCAGTAAAAAGATAATTGCAACTCCACCGCTGCGTAGCCCATTACAATTATTCCTGTAATCGCTCCAATTAAAGATTCAAGCTCCATTCTTTCTAATATAATTTGAAACAAACTATGAATCGGTCTTGTTAATATACGATCCATTTCTCCTTTAATAATGTAACGATCATTAAAGTCCCATATGTTAAAGAAAGCTGAAAAAATGGCAAACGGCACTAAAAAGAAACCATAAATAAAGATAACTTCTTCTCTACTCCAGCCTTTTAATGCTTGCGTATGCCCAAACACAACGAGAATAAAGATTAAATTAACAGCCTGCAGTGATAAATCAGAAAGTAATCCAACGATAAAATCGCCCCGATACTCCAATTTTGTTTTTATATATTGGCTTGCATATTGTAAAAATAGGTTTATATATATCATCTCATCATCCCCCTTGTACAATTAGACGTTTTCTCGCCGTTCTCCACATGAGTACAATTGGAATAATAAGTACAATTGCCCAAATTACTTGGAATAATAATGCCTCATACAATTTACTTCCTTGTATACCTTCTGAAAAAATCATACTAGGAATATAACTAATGGCCTGAAACGGTAAAAATACCATTGCCTTCTGAGCCCATAACGGATAAAAACTAATTGGTAATAATAGACCTGAAAATAAATCAATAACAACACGTTTCGCATACATAATTCCACTATTATTAAATAGGAAGAACGTGAGCATTCCCGTCATTAAATTAATTTGTGTATTAATAATAAAACTAAATATTAAAGATAAGAAGAAATATAACCACGTTTGAAAATTCGATGTAATTTGCAATGAAAATAATAAGGTAACGATAACCATACCTGGAATGGAAAAGAAGGCAAAACGAAATATCCCTTCACCGAGACCTTGCATTACTTTCATCCCTAAATAGTTATATGGACGAATCAGTTCTACCGCTACACGCCCTTCTTGAATTTCCATCGCAATTTCCCTGTCTATATTATTAAAATAAAAGGCACGTGCCATCCACGCAATTGCGATATACGTAGTCATTTGCGAAATAGATAAACTTTCAATATTCTCTTTTCCGCTATAAATTGCTTGCCATAAAAAATAATACGCACCGATATTAATTGTATAAATTAAAATCCCGCTATAATAGTTTGTACGATACGCAAGCATCATTAAAAAGCGAATCCGAATCATTTCAATATACTTACCCATGTTTCATACCTTCTTCATAAATGTTACGAATGATTTCCTCTGTAGACACTTCGTTAATTTTTAAATCTTTAATTTGAAATGCTTGTACTACTTTAGAAATAAGCATTGAAATGATAACTTCTTCATTTGGTATTTTTGCAACCCATGCGTTTTCCTCTTTCGCTTTCGACCAAACGACATGACTATCTGGCATAACCATTGATAAATCCTGATAGGAAACTGGTGCAATAAATTGAAAATGTATTTCCTTCTCTGCTCCCCACTGCGTACGAAGATTATTTAAAGAACCGTCATACATAATATTTCCTTCATCCAGCATGATAACGCGCTCACACAAAGCTTCAATATCAGTAATATCATGGGTTGTTAATAAAATTGTTGTTTTATAACGCTCATTCATTTCTTTTAAAAATTCACGTATTTTCAATTTCACAAGAACATCTAACCCAATTGTAGGTTCATCTAAAAATAATAACGGCGGATTATGAATTAATGCTGCCGCTAATTCACAACGCATTCTTTGACCTAGAGATAACTTTCGAACTGGCTTATCTAATAAAGGACCAATATCTAACGTTTCAATTACGTGCTCCATATGCTCTTTATACTGAGCGTCTGATACACCGTACACCTTTTTTAATAAACGAAACGATTCTTGTACAGCAATATCCCACCAAAGTTGCGAGCGTTGACCGAAAACAACACCAATTGTTCTTACAAATTCTTCTCTCTGCTTATGTGGGTTCATCCCATTTACTAAAATCTCTCCTGATGTCGGAGTCAAAATCCCCGTAAGCATTTTAATTGTCGTTGATTTACCGGCACCATTCTCACCAATATACCCAACCATTTCACCTTGTTTCACAGTAAAAGATACGTCATTTACTGCTGGTACTATTTTATAATTACGATTTAATAAATCGCGAAATGCACCCTTTAAACCCGGACGACTTGAATAGGCTGTAAACTCTTTACGTAATCCTTGTACCTCAATTACCGATTTCATAACCGGACCCCCTTCCTAAATGTCACAACGAATAGTTTACCCAACTGCCTTCTCTATCACAAACAATACGTCTTTTCGAAAAACATGTTAGAATAATACATAGATTTTTGTAAGGAGATGAATTGTAGTGAAATTCACAAAATCAGAAGCATTACATAAAGAAGCTTTAGAACATATCGTTGGCGGCGTTAATAGTCCTTCTCGTTCTTTTAAAGCAGTTGGCGGTGGCGCTCCTGTTGCTATGGAACGTGGAAAAGGTGCTTATTTCTGGGATGTAGACGGAAATAAATATATCGATTATTTAGCAGCATACGGTCCTATTATTACTGGACATGCTCACCCGCACATTACAAAAGCAATTACAACAGCTGCTGAAAATGGTGTACTTTACGGAACACCAACAGCACTAGAAGTAAAATTTGCAAAAATGTTAAAAGAAGCAATGCCTGCATTAGATAAAGTCCGCTTCGTAAACTCTGGTACTGAATCAGTAATGACAACAATTCGTGTCGCTCGTGCTTACACAGGCCGCACAAAAATTATGAAATTCGCTGGTTGTTACCACGGTCATTCTGATTTAGTACTTGTAGCAGCTGGATCAGGCCCTTCTACGCTAGGAACTCCTGACTCAGCCGGTGTACCACAAAGTATCGCTCAAGAAGTTATTACCGTTCCATTTAATAATGTAGAAACTTTAAAAGATGCATTAGATAAATGGGGACACGAAGTAGCAGCTATCCTTGTAGAACCGATTGTTGGAAACTTCGGGATTGTAGAGCCAAAGCCTGGCTTCCTTGAGAAAGTGAATGAACTTGTTCACGAAGCTGGCGCACTAGTAATTTATGATGAAGTTATTACTGCTTTCCGCTTCATGTACGGTGGTGCTCAAGACTTACTTGGCGTAACACCAGACTTAACAGCGCTTGGTAAAGTTATTGGCGGCGGACTTCCGATCGGTGCTTACGGTGGTAAGAAAGAAATTATGGAACAAGTTGCCCCGCTTGGACCTGCATATCAAGCTGGTACAATGGCAGGAAATCCTGCTTCTATGGCATCTGGTATTGCTTGTCTAGAAGTTCTTCAACAAGAAGGGCTTTATGAGAAATTAGATGAACTTGGTGCAATGCTTGAAAAGGGAATTTTAGAGCAAGCTACAAAACATAATATCGATATTACATTAAACCGACTAAAAGGTGCTTTAACTGTATACTTCACAACAAATACAATTGAAGATTACGATGCAGCACAAGATACAGACGGTGAAATGTTCGGTAAATTCTTCAAGCTTATGCTGCAAGAAGGAGTTAACTTAGCACCTTCGAAATATGAGGCATGGTTCTTAACGACAGAACATACAAAAGAAGATATTGAATATACAATCGAAGCTGTAGGCAGAGCATTTGCTGCTTTAGCAGAGGATAAATAATCCCGTCATTACAAGGAAAAAAGAAAGCACATCTTTCTTTTTTCCTTTTTTCTATTTCATAAATCCCTCATTAATAGTATAATTATTCATAATTATCTGTTTAATTTTTCTTTTATATCCTTACTATCCTTGTATACAAGGCTGCTCATGCCTTAAATAGTAAGATTATTCAAACTTCAATAAGAGGGGGGATTGACGGATGCTCAATAAAACAAATACATGGACACCGTCTTTATTTCGAGGTTATAAAAATGCAGAACACGATGCGTGTGGAATCGTTTCCGTTATGGAGAAACGAAAAATTCCTACAAAAGAAAACATTGACCTTTGTATACAATCACTAGTCAAAATGAATCATCGGGCTGGCTTCATTAATGGTGAAGGAGATGGAATCGGCATTCACATTGATGTCCCAAAAGCACTTTGGAATGAAAAACTAAAAAGTAGCGGATATAATCCAACGATCGTGGATCATCCCCACTTTATCGTTGGACATTTTTTTCTAAACAAAAATGCAAATATAGTTAATTTAAAGAATCATATTCGTACGCAATTAAATAACGAAAATTTCACTATGATTTTCGAAAGTGACGACGTAACAAATTCCGATGCACTCGGTCCACTTGGTAAACAGGAAGAACCTTTATTTTGGCAAGTTGCTCTTATCGCGGAAAATGAAGTTAAACATATTGAGCAAACATTATTTTCAGTAACGATCAAAATAGAGGAAAACGAAGCGATTCATGTTGCTTCTTTAAGTCGTGACCATGTTGTATATAAAGTTCTAGGTGCTGGGGATACACTTGTTGCCTATTACAATGATTTACAACACCCACTTATCGCTTCAACTATGACACTTGGACATAATCGCTATTCTACTAATACATTATCTAATTTTTTTCGTGTACAACCATTTAGCGTTCTCGGACATAATGGTGAAATTAACACAATTGCAAAATTACGCGATCAAGCTGAAATGATCCATGTTCCACTTACTGCTGGGGGCAGTGACTCCCAAGATTTAAACCGCACCTTAGAAACTCTACTTGTTCAATACGACTACAGTTTATTTGAAGCAATGGACATACTATTCCCACCAATTATTAATGAAATTAAACTTTATGAACCACATTTACAAGATTTATATACGTATATACGTGAAGCTTGGGGCCATTTTGCGCAAGGTCCAGCTGGCATTATTTCACGTTATAAAGATGAAGCTGTTTTCAGCGTTGATTCCCTTGGACTACGACCAGTATGGAAAGTTGAAACAGAAAGCTCTTATATTTTCTCTTCTGAACCTGGAGTTGTATCACCAACTGAATATGTAGCAGAACCGAAACCACTCGCTCCTGGAGAAAAAGTCGGCCTAAAGTGGAATGAACAAGATGAGCTTGTACTCTACGAATACGATGACTACCAAACTCAAGTATATCACCGTTTTAAAAAACGAGTGGATACTAAAGGTTATCATTTAAACTTATCTATCCCTGAAACGAAAGAAACCTCAGGGCTATGTGATTCTATGCAAGTTGAGACGAAGCAATATGTTGCTTTTGGATGGGATCGAGAGCATATTCAGCTTCTTGAACAGATGGCAACAAAAGGCGTTGAGCCAATTCGCTCACTTGGGCATGACTCACCACTTGCCGCACTCGATACTGATAGAAGAAATATCGCTGACTTCATTAAGGAAAGTGTAGCCGTTGTTACAAATCCAGCAATCGATCGCGATCGAGAGGTCGAACACTTCTCCACACGAACGATACTTGGAGAACGCCCAAGTTTATTAAGCGGTGTTAAACAGCCATTTGTAGTTGAAATGCTTTCCCCCGTTATTTTAGAAGGAAGTGTAGCACAATCTATTACAGAGGAATTACAAACAATTACGTACGAACAACTTATACAGCTATTCAATACTCATAGCTCTATCGCTACAATCTCTGCTACATTCAGTCCGGCAGAAACTTTACAATGCGCCTTAAATCGAATTAGTTCTGAAGCAATAAAGTCCGTGAACGATGGAGCTTCCCTACTATTAATAGACGATGCCGACGCTCATCTAAATGAACGGTTATGGATTGATCCGCATTTAATTACCGCTAAAGTACATCAAGTATTAAGCGAAAATAAATTACGCCGAAACTGCTCTCTCGTTATACGTTCTGGTGCCCTTCGCTCCTTACATGATATCGTCACACTGTATGGATTAGGAGCAGATAGTATTAATCCATATTTATTATTTGCAACCGTAAATGA
Organism: Bacillus cereus group sp. BfR-BA-01309; assembly: GCF_022664315.1. NCBI lineage: Bacteria > Bacillati > Bacillota > Bacilli > Caryophanales > Bacillaceae > Bacillus > Bacillus cereus group sp. BfR-BA-01309. The sequence continues at coordinate 113,691 of NZ_JAKUHE010000012.1, read as the reverse complement.
TGGGACAAAAACACCCATTACGAATTTATATCACGCTCTTAATAAAGGGCTGGAAAAAGTCATTTCAACAATTGGAATTCATGAATTACGCGGTTACGGTCGCCTCTATTCTTCTATCGGATTACATGAGGAAATCGCAAATATATTACAAATCACGAATTTCTTCGGTTCAAATAATTTAGCCTTTTCGCTTGCTTCACTTGCTGAAGATGCACAAATGCGCGCAGATGATTACAACGATCCTAAAGTTAGAATGCGAAAATCTTTTCATATATTCCCGCGAATTTGGAAAGCAATCGGCGATGTCGCAAAAGGAAACTCTTATGATGATTACCGTGACAAGTTAAGTGAATTAGAAGAAAATAACCCAATTGCAATTAGACACCTTGTTCAAATGAAAGAAACAAAACATATCGTTCCGGCTGAAGAAGTGTCGATCCGCATTCAAAATCATGATTTACCATTTATTATTAGTTCCATGTCATTCGGTTCTCAAAATGAAGTTGCCTTTCGTTCGTATGCAGAAGCAGCTGACCAACTAAATATGATCAGTTTGAACGGTGAAGGCGGCGAAATTAAAGACATGATCGGAAAGTATCCACATACACGTGGACAACAAGTTGCATCTGGGCGATTTGGTGTAAACGCCGAACTACTAAATTCATCAAACTTAATTGAAATAAAAATTGGTCAAGGTGCAAAGCCTGGTGAAGGTGGACATTTACCAGGCTCAAAAGTAACAGCCAAAATCGCTGAAGCACGTAACGCTACAATTGGCTCAGATTTAATTTCACCTTCTAACAACCATGATATTTATTCCATTGAAGATTTAGCTCAAATGATTACAGAAATTAAAACCGCCAATCAACTTGCGAAAGTAGCTGTAAAAGTTCCTGTTGTCCCTAACATTGGAACAATTGCTGTCGGTATCGCAAAAGCTGGCGCTGATTTTATTAACATTAGCGGATTTGATGGCGGTACAGGAGCTGCACGTATTCACGCATTGCAACATGTAGGCCTTCCTGTAGAAATCGGTGTGAAAGCCGCTCACAATGCTTTATTAGAAGCAAATATGAGACACAAGGTAGAAATTTGGGCAGACGGTGGTATTCGAAGTGTGAATGACGCCTTGAAAATCATGCTTCTTGGGGCAAACCGTATTGGATTTGGTACATTATCCATGATTGCAATCGGCTGTACAACTTGCCGCGGATGTCATCTAGATACTTGTCACGTTGGAATTGCAACACAAATTGAGTCTGAAGCTCAGGCGAAAGAACACGGATTACGCCGCTTCGTCCCACGCGAATTAGAAAGCGCCGTTGCTGGATTATTACATTTATTCACCACTTTTGGTGTAGAACTAAAACGATTAACAGGAAATCTTGGTTATACAAATTTACAAGAAATTGTCGGGCGTTCCGATTTATTAGAACAAGTTCGAGGCGAAAATTCATTAGACTTATGTAATTTACTACAAACGATAGAACATCCATCTGTTACACAAACAGAATACGTACCGGAAAAACAATTTGAAACAGTTCATTCCCCTCATTCGAAAGAATTAGTAGGCGTTGGCGTAGAGCAACGTGTTATGGGTGGTCTAGAATCTTGCTATCGCGTTCGTAGTAAATTATATGAAGACACGAAGCTTGAACCACTTACATTAAAGTATACGAATGGTTCTATTCCCGGAAATGGATTAGGTGCTTACAATAGCGAGAACTTATTTATACACGTAAATGGCGGTGCACAAGATGGCATTGGTAAAACCTCCTTTGGTGGTGGTATTTATATAACGAAAGCAAAAGGAAAAGACGGCATATATTATAACGGTTCTGTCGGAAAAGGTTTTGGATACGGTGCACAAAAAGGAGCGCTATACGTTCAAGGCAATGCTGATGCTCGCGCTGGTATCCGCCTCTCTGGAGCAGACATGATAATTGGAGGGCGTATGACAAAGCCACTCCGTGAAAGAGAGCAAGGGAATATAGGGGCATACTCTAATATTAAAGGTTTCGCTTTTGAATATATGACAAATGGGCGAGCGCTTGTTTTAGGGGATCCTGGTCCATGGATCTGTGCTGGTATGACTGGCGGTGTTGTATATTTACGTCATGATTCAAGCTTAGGTTTAACTGCACAGGCTTTAAAAAGAAGAATCGCAAAAGGAGCAAATGTTACATTACAACCAATTAGTAAAAATGGTGTGCAAGATGTAACTGAGTTATTGCTAGATTATATTCGTGTATTAAATGAGCATGAGCAATACGAGGAAGTTGCTTTATTAACACCGTTACTCGATGATATGCAGCAACAGTTTTTTGAAATTATCCCGAAAAAAGAGCAGGCTGATCCATCTATCTCAACAGAGTGATATACCTAACTTTCATTTTCAAGAATAAATTGACGAAGTACACTTCTCATAGTAATCTATAGTAACAATTTGAAACCTGCTGAAATTCAGCAGGTTTTTTTACTAAAAATTGATGTTTAAAAAGAATTAGGAAAAAGTATAAATGAATCTTAATTTCTTATTAACGTCACTAAAATATCACTTGCTAACATATTGTAATGAATGTATAGTATCATGTTGTACATTCATTATGACAAGAGAAAGGATCTTATTAAGGGTATGAAACTTGGTGCTCGCATTTTAAAAACGGGTATTGCCATCACATTAGCTTTATTTGCTTGTATTTTACTTCAATTACCGAGTCCGGTATTTGCGGGAATCTCAGCTATATTCGCTGTTCAACCGTCTGTATACCGCTCGTATTTAACTGCTCTTGAGCAAATTCAAGCAAACGTCATTGGCGCGGTATTCGCTATCGTATTTGCTACTGCTTTTGGACATAATCCTTTTATTATTGGATTAACATGTATATTAGTAATTGCGCTTACGTTACAATTACGATTAGAAAACACAATATCAATTGCTTTAGTAACAGTTATCGCCATTATGGAGTATCAAGGCGAAGATTTCTTCAGTTTTGCCTTACTTCGCTTTGCGACAATTATGATTGGAATTATTGCGGCTTCACTTGTAAATTTAGTGTTTATGCCGCCAAAATACGAAACAAAATTGTATCATCGTATCGTTGATAATACAGAAGAAATTGTAAAGTGGATTCGAATGAATAGCAGGCAAGCTTCTGATTTTACAACGCTAAAAACTGATATTGATCGTATGAAAGAAAAAATGATCAAACTAAACCATTACTATTTGCTGTATAAAGAAGAAAGAAGCTACACGAAAAAAGTACAGTTCGCAAAAATTCGTAAGCTCGTTTTATTCAGACAAATGTTAGCGACGACAAGCCGTGCTTTAAGTACGCTAAAATCATTACATCGTACTGAAAATGAACTGCGCTATATGCCAGAAGAATTTCAGGAATCTATCCAAAACGAACTTGATTCATTAACGCATTATCATGAACAAGTGCTATTAAAATTTATTGGCAAAGCAAAAAAACAACAATCCGTTGAAATGCTTGATGAAGTTGAAACAGGTAAACAAGAATTAATTGATATCTTTATGGATTATCAAAACAAAGACGATGAGGAAGCGTATAAAACATGGCTACACCTCTTCCCTCTAATTTCTGCCATTATTAACTATAGTGAAGAAGTAGAGCATTTAGATTTACTTGTGGATAGCTTCTACACATACCATAAACCAGAAGCAGAACTCCAAATCGAAGATAAAAAAGAAGACGAATAAAGAAAACAGCTCCTTTTACGCTAAAGGAGCTGTTTCTGTTATATGTTGAAGTTGATATAAATTGTAATAAAACCCTCTTTTTTTCATTAACTCTTCATGAGAACCTGTTTCTTTAATTTCACCATCTTCAATATAAATAATCGTATCCACATGCGTAATCGTCGCCAATCGATGTGCGATTATGATCGTCGTTCGATCAGCAGCTAACGTCTGAAGCGCCTCTTGAATATACCGTTCATTTTCTAAATCTAAAGCGGATGTCGCTTCATCTAATATAAGTAACGATGGATTCTTTAGAAACACTCGTGCAATCGCTACACGTTGCCTTTGTCCACCAGATAACTTCACACCGCGTTCCCCAACGACAGTATCATAACCATCAGGTAACTCTATAATAAAATCATGAATTTGCGCAGCTTTGGCAGCTGCAATCACTTCTTCCTCTGTAGCTTTCGGATTTCCATATAAAATATTTGCCCCAATTGTATCACTAAATAACAAATTATCTTGCAGTACAATTCCAATATGACTACGTAAATTTCTCATATCATACTTTCTAACATCTATCCCATCTACATAAACTGCACCTGAAGAAACATCATAGAAACGCGGGATTAAACTAGCAAGGGATGACTTCCCTCCCCCACTTGCTCCTACAAGTGCTACCTTCTCTCCTGGCAACATAGTTAACGAAAGGTTATGCAATATCTCTTTTTCATCTGAATTGTAACGAAAAGATACATTATCAAATATCACTTCACCATTTAATTTTTTCGTTTGTACCGCACTTGGCACATTCACAATATCGTATTTCTCATCTAACAATTCAAACACTCGATCCATCGATGCGAAAGACTGCGTTAATGTCGTAGAAGAATTAACAAGACGACGAAGCGGACTATACAAACTATCCATATATCCAACAAAGGCAACCATAGTCCCTAATGTTAACTGCCCCTGTATCACTTCGTACGCTGCAAAACCGATCACAAGTAACGGGCCTAAATCTGTTAACGTATTCACTGCCGAAAATGTTCTCGCCGTCCAACTCGTATGTGTTAATGCTTTCGTCAAAAACTCATTATTTCTTTTTTCAAACTGCTTACCCTCATACTCTTCTAATGCAAAGCTACGTGTCACTTGCATCCCTTGAATACGTTCATGTAAATACCCTTGCATCGTCGCTAAAGCTTGTGAACGCTCTTTCGTCAATTTTCGAAGACGCCCGAAAAAATATTTCACTGCCACTACATAAATAGGTAAAATTAATAGTGCAACAAATGTTAATTTTACATTCATAGAAAACATAACAATAATAGCAATAGCAATTGTTGCCGTATCTAACCAAACATTCATCAAACCAGTAATTACAAAATCCTTCGTTTGTTCTACATCATGAATGACACGTGAAATAATCTCTCCTGTTTTTGTATTCGAATAATAGCGTAAACTCAACTTTTGCAAATGACCAAAAATATGCTTTCGCAAATCATATAGTATTGTGTTCGCGATACGCTGCGCGAAATATTGACGATAATATTCAATTGGCGGTCTCACTACTGCAAAAATAAAAAAAGCAATCCCAACAGCTGTTACTAATTGAGATGTTTTATCTTGAAGTGACCCTCCGCCTTGAATTACATCATCGATAATATATTTTAATAACCACGGCATAATAAGCGGGATGCCGAATTTAACTAGACCAATCATAATCGTAATAGCAATAAGCCATCGATATGGTTTAACAAATTGCAAATATCTTTTTATACCCTGCACATAATCCCCCCTCTAATAGGACAAACCTGCCGGGAAATCCCCTGCAGGTTCGTTTTAATTTCTGTACATTAAATATCTTTCATACCACATATCTACGAAATCTGGCGCGAATGGCCCTTTTCTCTGATGAATCCATTGCGTTAATTGCGCTACATTTCGTTTTAAAATAGTATCAATAACAGGTGGGTACTGCATAATTTGACTATGCTTTTCATACTCATCTTCATCTAAAAGCGTATATGTCATATCTGGATACACTTTAATATCTAAATCATAATCAATGTACTTCAATGCTTCAGAATCATATGCAAAAGGTGAGCCTAAATTACAATAATAATATACTCCCTCTTCCCTTAGCATCCCAATCACATTAAACCAATAGTTTGCATGAAAATAACAAATTGCTGGTTCACGAGTAATCCATGTTCGGCCATCTGATTCTGTCACTACTGTACGATCATTTGCTCCGATCACAAGACTCTGTGTCCCTTTTAAAATTGTTGTCTCTTCCCACATTCTATGAATGGAGCCATTATGTTTATAACTATGTATTTGTACTCTTTCTCCTTCTTTGGGAAATCCCATATATACTCCCTTCTTTCAACTGCAAATGCCCTTTGAACTGCATCCACTTTTTTTCTATTATAACTTTTTTGTCGAAATTTTAAAACTAAAGCGACAAGACTCTATTTTTTCACACTGCATACCATATCTCTAACCTTCTTAAAGGCCAGACCCTTCGCTACATTATTTAGACACGAGGAATTGAGAATAGAAAAAGCCCTTCCTTATTTCTATCTAAAGAAGGACCTTTCACCGAAAGGTAACAATATGTCTTATCCTAAATTTGAAATCATTTTTTCAGTTTCAAAAGATTGAATCACACTATTTGTTTGCTCTTCAAATTTCTCATGTAACAGTTTTAACGCTAATTCTGTTCTATATATTTCTTGGCGGATAAAATGTAATTCCTTTTTATCGCACGTATCCTTTTCGCTCATTTCAATTTGCTGATACTTCTCTAGATGCGCTTGTAACTTTAACAACTCATCCATCGTTTCCAATTGCTCTCCTACCAACTTATCAAAATCGTTCATTACTTACCCCCTTTTGGACTTATTTATCAGTTATTATTCCTCATTACATATTTCTAATCTTTAACTTCCTTCTCCTTTGACTACATTTGTTGACTTATTAGAAGTTATGTCGTTCACTTTCTTTTCATTACCATGGCCCAAGCACAAAGAAAACACTTCTCTTGAGTTAGAGAAGTGTTTTTCTTTCATTACTGATTTGAACTAGAAGATTGTGATTGTTTTGCAGCTGATTTTGCATTTTGTTTTTGTACAGCATGCACATCTGTTTCAGTTGCAAATTCTGTACCATAACTAGCGTTTGCACTTTGTGCACCAGAAGCTTGCGCTTTCTTTGCTTCTGATTGTGCGTTTGCTTGTTTTACTGCTTGTACATTTGTTTCAGTCGCAAACTCTGTACCATAACTAGCATTTGTACTTTGAATGCTAGCGCCAGAAGTTGCCTTGTTATAACCTTGTTGTTTTTTACTCATCTTTCTCACCTCCACAATCAATAATGTACCCAATTGACTTAAGAGCTATCCGTAATTTTCTTTTGAAAAAATTCTGCATATATCTCTTATCACTCATTCAAACTACAGATGATGGAGGTGGAAATATGTACACTGGACGTGACATGACTGCTCTAACGATGATTTCAAAACATGAATGGAAAGAAGATGAATTAGCTCATTTTCATCATTCATTTCAGCAAATTATGCCTTATCTAAATGTAGAGGGACAAACAATCTATAAAGAAATTGTGAAAGAAATTGAATCACGCGGCGGATTATAAAGTGAAACTTTAATCCGTCCGCAAATAGTGTGATAAAAGCGTAATTTTTTACATCCAAAGTACAAAATTATCTTAATAAAAAAACGTGTTCTAAAATTCTAGAACACGTTTTTTATCATTTACCCCGCTATTCACCGGGCAGTAAGACCCTCACTGATTAAAGTTTCACTTTATTGCATCGTAATTTTCTCAACGCAATTCTCATAAATCGTACGATGCGATTTCGAGAAAGGTAACTGCTCAAATGCTTCTTTCGATACAAATTTCAATGTATCTGTTTCAACAATATCACCGGTTACTTTTCCGTAAAATACAAATATGTCCCAAGTACGATGTGTAAACGTATGTTGCACATTCATTGCGTATTCTTCAATAGAAATCGAGAGCTCAAATTTTTCTTTCATATAATCTGTAAGCTGCTCTTTCTGGTTCCGAATCCCTTCGCCTAGTTCAGCATTTGGAAACTCCCACATGTTAGCTAATAACCCGGTACTTGGACGTTTATTAATGACGTAACGACCATCTTCCGTTTGAAGTACCCCTGCAACAATCGGTACCATTGTCGGAGCTTTCGCTTTACTTTTTACTGGTAACTCCTTTTGAACGCCTTCAGCATATCCTCGGCAATGCTCACGTACAGGACAAAGTAAGCAAGATGGATTTTTTGGAATACAAATTAGTGCACCTAATTCCATCAAACCTTGATTAAAATAAGATGGATTTTCAGCCGAAATAATTTCACGTACAATCTCTTCAAACACTTTTCTAGTTTTCGGTTTTGCAATGTCATCCCATACTGATAAAATACGGGATAATACACGCATAACATTTCCGTCAACTGCCGGCTCTGGTATACCATATGCGATACTTAAAATAGCACCTTTTGTATAAGGTCCGACTCCTTTTAATTTTTCGATCTTCTTTACATCACTCGGTACAATCCCGCCGTATACTTCTTTTACTTCTTTTACGGCCGCATGTAAATTTCGTGCTCTAGAATAATACCCTAAACCTTCCCACGCTTTTAACACTTCTTCATCATCTGCATTTGCCAAAGCTTCTAGAGTAGGAAACTTCCCCATAAAATTCGCGTAATATGGTTTTACAGCTTCTACCCTTGTTTGCTGCAACATAATTTCTGAAACCCAGACGCGGTATGGATCTTTATTTTTACGCCACGGTAAGTCGCGTTGCTCTTTTTCAAACCAACCAATTAAATCATTTTGAAACTGCTCTATGTTAAAATTATTTAATATTTCAAGTGTCAAACTTGATCCCCCTCATTTTTTTGCATATAAGTACTATTATAAAGATTTTAGGAAAAAATTTAAGTAAGATGACATAGGAAATAGAAGGCAAAGGACTTGAGGTATCGAATAAAAAGAGTTACATTAATAAAAAAACGGAGGTGTATTTCTATGGACACAGCCACTCACCTTGTTATGGGCGTTACTCTAGGCAGTTTGGCAACGTTAGATCCAGCCATAGCACAAAGTGATATTGGACCACAAGCAGTTATGCTTGCTACAATTGCCGGTTCCAATATTCCTGACATCGATACAGTTTTAAAATTGCGTAATAACGCTAAATATATAAGAAATCATCGTGGAATTACTCATTCCATTCCTGCAGTGATTCTTTGGTCATTCCTTATAAGTGGCATCTCTTTCGCCTTCTTTTTAGACGCCCCATATTTGCACCTACTACTTTGGTCATTTATTGCCGTCTTTCTTCATGTCTTTGTAGATATTTTTAATGCCTACGGTACACAGGCATTACGACCCTTCACAAAAAAATGGGTAGCGCTCGGTATCATTAATACATTCGATACCGTCATTTTCTTTATTCATCTACTCGCTATTGCATGTATGCTCGTAGGTTCCCATAAAGGGTATACTGCCTTAGCAGCGTATATATTGATGATCGTTTACTATATCGGACGGATTATGATGCATAGAAACATACGTAGCGTCGTATATAAACGTTTCAATAACGTTGAGAAGATAATCATTTCCCCTTCTTACAGATTTTACCATTATCATTTAGCAATCGTTACAACTGATTATTACTACGTTGCTAGATGGCATCGTGGTAACATCATGGTCTATGATAAGTTCGACCGGGTACCATTCCCAGATAACGCTATTATGCGCGCAGCGAAACAAGATGAAAACATCTCAGCATTTCTATCTTTCTCCCCTGTGTATCGCTGGGACGTTTTCGATTATGATCATTATTACGAAGTTCGATTCATTGATTTGCGATATCGCAGTAAAGATTATTATCCATTCGTTGCAATCGTTCAACTCGATCATAATTTAAATATTATTAGTTCCTATACAGGATGGATTTTTAGTGAAGAAAAACTCCGAAAAAAGCTGGAGTTACTTCCACATTAAAAAAAGCGACTTAAGTCGCTTTTTTTAATGTTTCAAATGATCTTCTTGATTGATTAAATGGCTATATTTCGGATTATTTGTACGCATTTCATGAAGACGCGCTCCATGGTTATTAATCCATGTTCTTACCACTTGTTCAGTCATTTCTTCTCCTTGATAACGACCTGATTTCGCATAAGTTGTTTGAAAATCTTCCCACAGTAATTCAACCCACGCACGAGCCTGCGCGTAAGAAAGATTGTCATTTTTGTCTAATAGTTCTTTCGTTAATGCTTCATACATATCATTCATGTTCTAATCTCCTTTTACCTATTTATCCCTTCATTTCTAAAGGATAGTTTCTTCTATTTTGCACATTCTATAATTGATACTTCTTCAAGAGGTATCAACTGATGATGAGGAGGGCGTTCGCAATGGGTAAACAAGCCGAATTTTGGTCTGAGTCAAAAAACAACAGCAAAATCGACGGTCAACCGAAAGCGAAATCACGCTTCGCTTCGAAACGACCTAACGGCACAATTAACACGCACCCACAAGAACGTATGCGTGCTGCAAATCAGCAGGAAGAGTAGTACAAATTAAATTAACTTCCTACACGAGGTGATAAAGATGAGCTACCGTGATCGCTTAGATAGTCGTTCTGAATTATTTAACCATACGTGGACTCGTCCGAAACATGCGAAAGCGCAGGTTAACGGACAGACGCAACAAACCCAGTCTCTCATTATATTGGCGAATGAATGTAAAAAGCGCCAATTTTAGAATCTCCTATCTCCTGTAACGCCTACCAAAGATGAAAACCAGAGAGATATTCGCTCTCTGGTTTTTATTTTTCTTGCAATAAGGAAATCGGTATTCCAATCTCTTCATTATCATTTTGCTTATGTCCCCAAGCAAATACCCCATTGAAATACGTAATTTCAAATAATATACCAGGTTCTTCTACCAATTCATATGTCTCACCAATATGGAATTTATTTATGTCAGTCATATAAGCGCGAGCCATTGCCATCTTTCTCATTAATACATCGAACTCATTTACAATTCCAAGCTGCTCAGCCTTTATCGCTTGCTCTTTCAAAAGGCCAATTTCTTCCCTTAGCTCATGTGGCGTCATTTCACTGTAGCGCTTTGGCATATTCATCTTATTCCCCTCATCCCTCTTCGCGTTTCATCTGCAAAAATATCTCTATCTCATCAATAGAGAATCCTTTGCGATATAACGCTTGTTTCATCTTATTTTCGAATGTCCATCCATCATACTTCTTATATTTCTCATAATATTTATTCCCATGATAGTGTAACGCTTCTTGTTGCTGTTCGTCATCTTTTTCGTCTTTCAATTCTTCCAAACAAATTTGAATCACATCTCTAGAATATCCTTTACGAACGAGCATTTCGTCTAACTTTAGCTTCATTTGTAAAAAGGAATGCTTTTGATAAGACCTTTTCTTCTTTTCTATAAGAATTAAAGCATTCTCAATTTGCTTTTCCTTCGGATATTCTTGTAAACTATGCGTAATAATTAGATCCTGAACACCCTTATTTAACAACTCTCTTTTAATAACAGTGGGACCTTTTCGATTCACATTACTTTGCGTTCTCGTATATAAAACAGCGTACTCTTTATCATTAATATATCGGTCATGTAATAATTTCGAAACGACTTCAGAGATGATGGCCTGTCCCACTTCTTTTTTTCGTAAAAAATCTTCTATTTCTTGTTTCGTTCTCATTTGATAGGATAAATAGGAGACTGCTTGTAAATATGCTTTTTGTACCTCTTCATTGTACAAAATATTTCCTAACGCTATTTCATCAATTTCTAAGCCCTTTTGTAATCCGTGTTTTATTAAGATTACTTCATTCACACTAAACCCGTACTCTTCACCTTGACCTTTACCTTTATCAATATAAATATTAAACCGTTCTTTCGATCGTTTTTGCACTTCTATTTTTGTAATGACAGCCATACTCTCACCTCTCTATTATTTTAACATAGTCAAGGAACGTTTTTGCTTTTCAAGAATATATATAATGAGGAGGAAATAATTGTGAGAATCGCAATTTCTGGTGGTACCGGCTTTATCGGTAAATACCTTTCTACTTTTTTGATTCAAAAAGGATATAATGTTTACATTCTTACTCGAAACAAAACTATTGAAACTTCCCACCCTAACCTTCAATACGTACAATGGACACCAGATTTACAAACATTCCCCCTCTCTTCTATTGATGTAGTTATTAATCTAGCTGGAGAGTCTATTAATAGTAGATGGACAAAGAAACAAAAAGACTCCATTTTAAACAGTAGAATTCAAACAACAAAAGGACTCATTAAACAATTGCAAAAACTAAATACAAAACCAAACACATTTATTAACGCAAGTGCTATTGGCTACTATGGAACGTCTGAAACTGAGTCTTTTACAGAACAGTATGAGATTCCTGGAAATGACTTTTTAGCAAATACAGTATATTCATGGGAACAAGAAGCATCTAAAGCTCTTTCTCTCGGAATTCGAACAATCTACGCTAGACTCGGAGTTGTATTAGGCGCAGACGGAGGAGCTCTTCCCAAAATGCTACTCCCTTATCAATTCTATATCGGAGGTACAATTGGATCTGGAAACCAATGGTTATCATGGATTCATATAGACGATGTCGTTCGCCTTATTGATTTCATCATACACAAAGAAGAAATTGATGGACCTTTTAACATTACAGCTCCCCTACCTATAAGAATGAAGGAATTTGGAGAAACCATTGCAACTATAATGAAAAAACCTCATTGGTTACCTGTCCCTTCATTTATGCTTCACGCTTTATTGGGTGAGATGAGTATACTTGTACTAGAAGGACAACACGTATTACCTAGTAAAGCAATTAAACATGGGTATCAATACACATTTCCGGCAATAGACCATGCATTACAAAATATACTTTCGCATACAATGTAGTACTTCTAAAACACAGTTTTACAGGGGCCCCTTTCAAAACTTTCATGTTCTAGAATCCGGAGCATTATTACACAAATAATCTTTCAGTTACTTTCCCTTAAATTCCATTAATATTGTAAAGTAACAGAAATGAGGTACCTATGAAAATATTGCTCAAACAAGCCATTGTCTATCCTATTACATCCCAAAAATTTCAAGGGGATGTACTCGTTATAGGAGAAAGAATTGCCGAGGTCAAACCTTCCATTCAACCTACCCAAGATATGACAGTTATAGACGCTCGCGCTCTTCATCTTTTACCTGGATTTATTGATGTTCATACTCATCTTGGTCTCTATGATGAAGGTACTGGTTGGGCTGGCAATGATGCAAATGAAACATCTGAAGTTTCAACACCACATATCCGTTCCTTAGACGGAATCCACCCTTTTGATATTGCATTTCAAGATGCTGTACAAAATGGAATCACAACTGTTCACGTTATGCCAGGAAGCCAAAACATTATCGGTGGTACTACTTGTGTAATAAAAACAGCTGGAACTTGTATTGATCATATGATTATTCAAGAACCTGCTGGCTTAAAGATTGCCTTTGGAGAAAATCCTAAAAAGGTCCATAGTAATGGAACAAAAGAATCCATTACACGTATGGGAATTATGGGCTTACTTCGGGAATCATTCTATGAAGCGCAGCACTACGGGCATGAGGCTGATTTTCGAATGCTGCCTATCTTAAAAGCATTACGACGCGAAATACCTGTACGTATCCACGCTCACCGAGCAGATGATATTAGTTCAGCTCTACGCTTTGCAACAGAATTCAACCTCGATTTACGCATTGAACATTGCACAGAAGGACACTTTATTGTTGAAGAGCTTTCAAAACACAATTTGAAGGTTTCAGTTGGCCCCACTCTTACACGCCGTTCTAAAATCGAACTTAAAAACAAAACATGGGATACTTACCATATATTATCGAAAAATGGAGTGGAAGTTTCTATAACAACAGATCACCCTTATACACCAATTCAATATTTAAATGTTTGTGCTGCTGTCGCAGTAAGAGAAGGATTAGACGAAAAAACTGCACTAGAAGGCATCACTATATTTCCAGCACGAAATTTACGTTTAGAGGATAGAATTGGAAGCATTGAGGTTGGAAAAGACGCTGATCTCGTGTTATGGACTCATCATCCTTTCCATTATTTAGCCAAGCCTGTACTAACCATGATTGATGGAAAAATAATTTACAAAAAAAATAAAAAAAACTAGTTTATTTTTTTGACTAGATAAAGTATTATACGATTATAAACTGAATGAAACCATAATCAATTTGTGTCGTGATTATCATTTTCAAATTGATGAATGGGGAAGGCAAATGGTGCGCCACCAGCGTTAGAAACTGGTTCTAGTGGGTTCGATTCCCACCCCGAAATTTTTTAAAGATTGATATAAAAATTTCGAGGGTGGGGTGCTTTTTCGTCATGCTACCCTCGTGTGAGGAGGAGTTAGTATGTTGAAAAAACGCGACTTACACGACAGCCACGTTCTATACGAGTTAATGGTGGATCCAGCTGTCTTCCCTTTTGTGCGTCAAAAGGCTTATTCTTATGAGGAGTATTTATTTTTAACGAAACAAACGATTGAAGCTGAAGAGCGTGGGGAATTAATTTCACGCACAATTTTAGATGAATGGGGTAACCCTATCGGAACAATTACTTTATTTGATGTGCAAGAAAAAGCCGGATTTCTCGGAACCTGGCTTGGCAAACCCTATCATGGAAAAGGCTATAATAAATTGGCGAAAGATTCATTTTTTAGCGAACTTTTCTATGAATTAGATATTGAAACAATCTTTATGCGTATTCGCAAAATAAATATTCGTTCTATTAAAGCTGCCGAAAAACTACAATATGTTAATCTAGCAAACGAAACAAGAAAAGCCGTTTATGATGAAATTAACGCAAATGAAGAAGTATATAACTTATATGAAATTCCAAAAGATCAATATACACTTGCTACAATGCGAGATACAACGTTCCAAGATGCTCATCAATTAAAAGAAGCATAATATAAATTTTCAGAAAAAATAATTAACCATTAACATTTTGCCATATACGTATATCACCCCATGTCTTTGGAAACGATAGATAGTGACTTTAGGACACGAGGTGATTTGTAATGGATAAAAAGAAACGTGACAAAGCAAAAAACACATTATCTAGTACACAAGAGGTTCTCTACCAACGAGAATTTCGCAAAGCAGATCGCGCAGCGGGTTATCGCTCGAAAAGTATTTAAAGTGAGAATGAATAATTAGAAGTTTTCCCCCCTAATTATTCATTCTCATTACATATTTTTTCTACGTGATAGAATAGACAAAAAAGGTTCCTTATAAATGAGGAACCTTTTTTGTGTGGATAACGTTATCCACACAATATATAGAATTGTGCATAAATTCCGCAAACCCTTCACAAATTTACATATTATAACGCATAGTAAATGTTAGAATTGTGGATATTTTTCTAAAAAATGTGGACAATGTGGATATAGTTGTTAATATTTCGACTTTACTGTTTAATGAAAGCGTAATCTTCATGTGGATAAGTTGCTGCTTTATCGTATAAAACAACAAAGAACCCTCTTTAAACATATAAAAGAGGGTTTCATATTAAGTAAATAATTGTGCAAGAGCAGGTGATTTAATAGGTATATGATTCGGTTCTACATGATTTTCTGCCAAAATTGTATCCACAATATGACCAGCTGGCTCCGGACGATAAATGCTTTTCATCGCTTCTTTCATTTGAAGAAGCTTCATATCATCTTGTAATAACGCCTCTGTCTTTGCAAAAACCTCACTATCATCACGAATAACAACTGCAGCTCCTTTTCTTTCAAAGTACATCGCATTTTCATTTTCTTGTCCTGGAACAGGCTTATATAAAATGACAGGTACTTGCAATGCTGCCGCTTCACTTAACGTAATACCGCCTGGCTTCGTAATCATACAAGAAGTAACACGGAATAATTCATCAATATTTTCAACATAACCAAATACTTTTAATACATCAGGATTTTTTTCCTGTAACCCTAATAGATCCTGCTTTAACGCTTCATTTTTCCCACAAACGACAACTACTTGTAAATCAGGTACTGACATAAATGATTGGCATAGTTCTTTTACACTTCCTAATACCCCATGAGCACCTGCTACAATTAGTAAAATCTTTTTATTCTTACATAACTGATATTTATTATATATAATGTCTGGATTGATCTTTAGTTCAAAACTACTACGAATCGGAATTCCAGTTTCAACAATTTGCTCCGCAGGCACACCGATATCAACCATAACTTTTTTCACGTGATCAGTTGCTACAAAATAACGATCTACTTCCCGATGAATCCATATTTTGTGCACACAAAAATCCGTTAATACGTTATACACAGGAATTGAAATACCTGTTTGCTTTTTTAACTCTGGTACAGCTATGATCGGAAAAGTATTAATAACAATATCCGGTTTCTCTGCTTGTAAAAGTAATTTCAAACGTTTTCTTCCAAAGTTCGCATACCAAGATGCTATTTTTTTATCATAAATTTTTTCTACGCCGTAATAAAACAAGCGGTATAATTCTTTTCCTATTGTATAACTTTTCAAATATAAATATTTTGTAATATCGGTTATAACTGGATGTGATTCT
Source organism: Bacillus cereus group sp. BfR-BA-01309 (assembly GCF_022664315.1). Classification (NCBI taxonomy): domain Bacteria; kingdom Bacillati; phylum Bacillota; class Bacilli; order Caryophanales; family Bacillaceae; genus Bacillus; species Bacillus cereus group sp. BfR-BA-01309. The sequence goes on along the minus strand of NZ_JAKUHE010000012.1, from coordinate 97,257 downwards.
CCGAACAAATCACATACAATTACATCTTCAATTCCTTTTTGGCGAAATGTTTGTTCTAATGTTTTCGCTACTTGCACATGACCATTGCCGTAATGTGCAGTTAATATTAAAACCTTGGGGTTTTTTATCAAACAAATCCACTCCTAGCTTATTGTTTCTCCATATTGCATATACGACAATAGGAAAAACATTTTCCTTAAAAATTACATAAACAGATTCTAATACTTCTCTTTCAGCTATGTACCTGTCGTGGATATGCAAAGCATATAAGATTGACCCCTTAATCCTATCTGTGCTCATATCTTTACATTATACTTTCCTATAAGAGCTTTCGCAATAACTTACAAATGTTCTCTATTCCATGATACTCACTCTTTTACTTCTTAATTCTTTTTACTATTTTGATTTCCCTTTACAATTATGTAAATTTCTCCACTTATTCCTTACAAAAATATGGATATTCTATTTTCAGTATACTCTTTTCTATATACATACTCTAGGTTTTATTGTGAAGAAAGCAAAAAGCCTAACCCAATATTTGGATTAGACTGCTTGTAAAATATGTCTTGCTTGTTCTACATTTTTTTCAGTAGGTGGTTCTACATTCGCAAGTGGATACTTATGTCCAAGCGCCTCCCATTTATATACACCAAGCTTATGGTACGGTAGCACTTCAACTTTCTGAACATTAGACAGGCTTTGAATAAAGCTAGATAATTTTTGTAGATCCTCTTCATTATCCGTAATACCAGGAACTAATACGTGTCGTACCCAAATCGGTTTATTTTTATCCGATAAATAACGAGCAAATTGTAAAATATGTTCATTTGGTTTTCCTGTTAATTTACGATGTTTCTTTGAATCAATATGTTTCAAATCCAATAAAACTAAATCTGTGTAATCCATTAAAATATCTAGCTTATTTTGGAATTCTGGCTCTTCAGAATAACAACCACCCGAAGAGTCAATTGTTGTATGAATTCCAGCTTCCTTACATTTCTTAAATAATTCAATTAAGAAATCTAGCTGTAATAATGGTTCGCCACCACTAACTGTTATACCGCCTCCAGAAGCTTCAATAAACGGAAGGTAACATGTCACATCCTGCATTACTTCTTCAACTGTTATTTCGTTTCCTTTACCAATCTCCCACGTATCAGCATTATGACAATATTGACAACGTAATAAACACCCTTGTGTAAATATGACATAACGAATTCCTGGGCCATCAACAGTACCACAAGACTCTACAGAATGAATTCTTCCTTTTACCATGTTACTTCCTCCTTTATTGAAGCAGCCTCCCTCTGCTATTTATATAAAGCAGAGGGACACTTTTTCACTTACATACTTTCATGCATTGTACGGTTAATTACATCGATTTGTTGTTCACGAGTTAATTTAATAAAGTTTACAGCGTAACCAGATACGCGAATTGTTAATTGTGGATATTTTTCAGGATGTTCCATTGCATCCATTAATGTTTCACGATTAAATACGTTAATATTTAAGTGATGACCTTCTTTTACTGCATAACCATCAAGCATTGATACTAAGTTACGTACTTGTACATCATCTTCTTTACCAAGTGCTTTTGGAATAATAGAGAATGTATTAGAAATACCATCTTGTGCATCTTCATATGGTAATTTAGCTACAGATAATAATGAAGCTAATGCACCTTTTGTATCACGGCCATGCATTGGGTTCGCACCTGGTGCAAATGGTTCTCCAGTACGGCGACCATCTGGAGTGTTACCAGTTTTCTTACCGTATACAACGTTAGATGTGATTGTTAAGATCGACATTGTATGAACAGAATTTCTGTATGTTTTATGTTTACGAAGTTTATTCATAAATGTTTTTACAAGATTTACAGCGATTTCATCTACACGATCATCATTGTTACCGTATTTAGGGAAATCTCCTTCGATTTCAAAGTCAACTGCAATTCCGTTTTCATCACGAATTGGTTTTACTTTTGCGTGTTTAATTGCACTTAAAGAGTCTGCTACTACAGATAGACCCGCGATACCTGTTGCCATTGTACGAAGAACATTTGTATCATGAAGTGCCATTTCAATACGTTCGTAGCTATATTTATCGTGCATGTAATGAATAACATTTAATGTGTTTAAGTATAGACCCGCTAACCATTCCATTGTCATATCAAACTTATGCATAACTTCTTCATAATCTAATACTTCAGAAGTAATTGGTGCGTACTCAGGACCAACTTGTGCTTTAGATTTTTCATCTTTACCACCGTTAATCGCATATAATAATGCTTTTGCTAAGTTTGCACGTGCACCGAAGAACTGCATTTGTTTACCAATTCTCATTGCAGATACACAACAAGCAATTCCGTAATCATCGCCGTAGTCAGCACGCATAATGTCATCATTTTCATATTGAATTGCTGATGTTTTAATAGACATTTTCGCACAGTAGTTTTTAAAGTTCTGTGGTAATTGTTTAGACCAAAGAACTGTTAAGTTTGGTTCTGGAGCTGGTCCTAAATTATCTAATGTATGCAAGAAACGGAATGAGTTCTTTGTTACTAATGGACGACCATCTAATGCCATACCACCGATAGACTCAGTTACCCAAGTTGGGTCACCAGAGAATAATTCATTATAATCAGGTGTTCTTGCAAATTTCACAAGACGTAATTTCATAATGAAGTGATCCACAATTTCTTGTACTTCTTCTTCTGTTAAAGTACCATTTGCTAAATCTCTTTCAATATAAATATCTAAGAATGTAGAAGTGCGTCCAAGACTCATCGCAGCTCCGTTTTGCTCTTTAATTGCTGCAAGATATGCGAAGTATAACCATTGGAATGCTTCTTGTGTATTTGTTGCAGGCTTAGAAATATCAAAGCCATGAGAAGCAGCCATTTGTTTTAACTCTTGAAGGGCACGCATTTGCTCAGATAACTCTTCGCGTAAACGCATTGTATCTTCGCTCATTACACCGCCAGTTAAATTCAAATCAGCTTTTTTCACTTCAATTAAATGATCAATACCATATAATGCTACGCGTCGGTAGTCACCGATAATACGTCCACGTCCGTATGCATCTGGAAGACCAGTAATTACACCTGATCTACGAGCCGCTTTCATTTCTGGTGTGTATGCATCAAATACACCTTGATTATGCGTTTTTCTCCAATCTCTGAAAATACGACTAAGTTCTTTATCCATTTCGTATCCATAAGATTCACAAGCTTGTTCCGCCATACGAATACCACCATATGGCTGTAAAGAACGTTTAAATGGTTTTTCAGTTTGGAAACCGACTACTTTTTCAATATCTTTATTTAAATATCCTGGTTCATGTGATGTAATAGAAGAAACAATTTTTGTATCCATATCAAGAACGCCACCATTTTCACGTTCTTTCGTTGTTAAATCCATTACTTGATCCCAAAGTTGTTTCGTTGCTTCAGTTGCTCCCGCTAAGAAAGATTCATCTCCTTCGAAAACGTTTACATTATTTAAAATGAAATCGCGAACATCAATCTCTGCTTTCCATTTTTCACCTTTAAAGTTTTCCCATGCGTTTTTAACATTTTCTAATACTTGAGTCATCCTAATCTCCTCCATTTTTGATTAGTACAGGACTAAGATTTTTTATATAACAGCTTACACACTTAGAATACTACTTTTTGGCGAAAGTGAACGAAATAGTTGTGACATGTTTGTGAAATGTTGAGCAATCTACTATATGCATAGTATTAACTTCACTTAAAAGTCTTTATAATTAACCCTTCCCTTAATTGTATTTTTTTGGTATCCTTATATACGAGTCCTATTTTGTAATATAAAAACAATACCCATTGTAGAGCTGTAATACTCTTATCTCCTAATCTGTTATAGTTTTTATAACAGAACAAAAAAGTGTACATATGTTGTACACTTTTTTTGTTACTACTCTAAAACATCTCTTTTTCTATTCCCATCATAGAATCCACCACGACTACCTTCTAATACAATTAATTGCTCTAATCCTTCTATATGATCACCTATAATTCGCAAGACAGCTGGAGGGTGACCTATTTTTGCAAAATGTTCACTGGGACGAATACGGTTCATCTTATCAACCTCTACACGACTTACACATGCAATCTCGAATCCCGACAGAATGGCTTTCACTTGAGCTACACAAGGTGAAAGTAAAGATCTATATCCGATTTCTTTCAAACACTTACGACTAAACGCATTCGGTACAGCGATAAGAGAGCCTACTCCTAGATCTTTTCTATCACAAGCTAAATTTAATGCATATTTAAATGCAGTTACAAGATGAAGCGGTACTCTTAAATCTAAATAATGATTTAGATCATTTAAGGCGACATCCATTCCATCTGCAATAGCTTTTGCGAAAGGATATAACTCTCTAGCTGGAATAACAAAGTCACCGTCTATAAATAATACAATTTCCCCTTTTGCAAAATAAGTTCCTAGTGAACGCCCTACATCATTTCCAAGTGCTTCTTTATATACAATTGTTGTTGCTCCCTTGTCTTTTGCAATCGTTGCTGTTTGATCAGACGAACCATTTACAACAACGATAATTTCAAAAGGTTCAATTTTGCGGAGCTCTTCTATAACGTTTCCAATTGTTTTCTCTTCATCTTGTACAGGAATAATGACCGATAATTGCTTTCCTTTATACAACTTAGATGTGACGCCCCATCCTTGATAAAAATCTTCGAAACTTAAAGTATGATAAACACACTCTCTTTTCCTATTTCCATCGTAATACCCTCCGCGCTCATCGCTGCCCGCTATTCGCTCCGCTACAGCTTCTATATGATCACCTATCATCCGTTTTTCAGATTGAGAAAGACCCGTTCCATACGCAGCATGCTCAATTGGCCGAAATTTATTTGGCGTAATAACATCTATTGCACAATGACGACTAATTCTCCATTTGCTTTGTACTAGGCGTAAATGAGCTACAATAGGATTCACAAAACATTCATATCCAATGCTTTGAACAACTTCTTTCGTCAACGCATGAGGTACAGATAATAAAGAATCAATTTTTAACTCTTCACGCTCTAACATTGCATTTAATATTTGGCGCCATACTGTCACGGAGTGCGGTTTTTGTTTCTTTAAAAATAGTGCGTCCAAATTATTTAAAACGATGTCGGCCTGATCATGTAAAATTGGATTCAGGAATAATTGTAATTTTGAAGTTTGAATAGCAAAATCTCCATCTATAAATAGTAGTACATCACCTATCGCGTGTTTTGCGCCGACTGCACGTCCAACATCGTTCCCGAGCAGCTCTGTATACTCAATTACTTTACACCCTAAACGACTGGCAACCTCTTCTGTACCATCGTTACAACCGTTTGCTACTACAATAATCTCTACTGGATTTAATCCTTTTACCGATTGAATAACGTCTGAAATCGTATCTGCTTCATTACATACAGGTATAATAATTGATAGCGACTTAGCCATTGTTTTCTTCACGAAACCATTTAATAGTTTCTTTCAATCCTTGTTCCCACGTTACTATCGCTTCAAACTGCACAAGTTCTTTTAATTTCGTTACATCTGGTCTTCTATTTGGAATTTCTTCAAAGCCATGTGGGTATACCTCTTCGAAAGGAACTTGGACAATCTTTGAAGAAGATTTCGTTAGCTTTTTAATTACTTCTGCTACTTGCTTTATACTCTTTTCGTTCTCAGAACCTATATTAATAATCTCACCATTTACCTTCTCATCCATTGCCCGAATCGTTGCCTCTACCGCATCACTTACATACGTAAAGCAACGTGTTTGCTTTCCATCTCCATATACGAGAATGTCTTCTCCTTGCAGGGCCGCACTGATAAATCGTGGGATTACCCCTGCATACGGACCATCTTTCGCTCTTGGACCATAAATATTAAAATAACGAACAATCGTTACAGGTAAACCTTCTAAAGCATATCCTAAACATAATGTTTCTTCTAACGTTTTACAAATTGCATAACTCCAACGTATTTTAGAAGTCGCCCCGTATAATCGATCCCCCTCTTCAGAGAAGGGTGGTTTTGCTTTACCATATACTTCTGAAGTAGACGCAAAGACTACTTTCTTCTTTTCTTTTAGCGCTGCTTGTAAAATGTTTCTCGTTCCATCAAAATTCGTTTCAATAAGCTCTATACTCTTTTCCATTGTCGTTTTCACACCTAAAATTGCGGCTAAATGAAACACTACATCATGTTGATTTACTAATTCATAAATTGAGCTTTTATCTAAAACGCTTATTGGAATAACCCGAATTTCTTTCATTAACTCATCATGATATTTATTTTTTCCTTTATAGAAGTTATCAACGATTGTGACCCCATAACCTCTTTTCACTAATTCTTCAGCTAGATGCGATCCAATGAATCCTGCTCCACCTGTAATTAAACATTTCTTACTCATACACTCACCTTCTTTACAATTCCACGTGTATCTATTACTCGCTTCATTCCTTTAAAAAGCTTCCAATCGATATTAGAGTGATCAGTTAAAATTAAATTACAACCCGCTTGTTTAATGACTTGTTCATCCAAAGAAACAGATTGGTACACCTTATCTCCAAATTTTGCAGAAGAAATATATGGATCATGATATTCTATCTCATATCCTTCTTCTATTAACAATTCAATAATTGGCAACGCTGGTGATTCTCTTAAGTCATTTACATCTTTCTTATACGCAATTCCTACAATTAAAACTGATGCAGGTGATTGCACCATGCCTTTTACTTTCTGGACTATTTTCTCTGGCATTTCTTCATTAATTACATGTGCCGCCTCAATTAATTGACTAATTGCTCCATTCTTTTTTATTCTCCATTGAAAATATAAAGGGTCTACTGGAATGCAGTGTCCCCCTATTCCTGGCCCTGGCCAATATGGGGTAAATCCAAACGGTTTTGTAGATGCAGCTTCAAGCGCCTCGTAAAAATCAATTCCTAAACTTTCACATAGTGTGTTTAACTCATTTACTAATGAAATATTGACTAAACGCTGAATATTTTCAAATAACTTACACATTTCCGCTACTTTCGGAGAACTAACTGGAACAACTACATCAAATATAGTGCTATATAACTCCTGTACTTTTTGTTTACACTTTTCTGTTTGTCCACTAATAACTTTTGGAATCGTTTGAACGGAATAGTGACTATTAGCCGGATCAATTCTCTCAGGGGAATATCCGATATAGAAATCTTCTCCTACCTTTTTTCCTGTTTGAGAAATAATCGGAATGATAACTTCCTCGAGCGTACCTGGATATGTGGAGCTTTCGAAAATGAAGGTTTGTCCTTTTTGAAGGTGTTGTTGTATATAATGCGAAGCTGAAATGAGGGCACTTAAGTCTGGTTCTCTTTTTTCATTAATCGGAGTCGGAACAGTGACAATAACATAATCACTATTTTGAAAATCAGCAATACCTTGATCCGGTGTATTTACTATTAATTTTTTTTTAGCCAATAAACTTTGTAACAATTTAGAAGAAACATCTGGAATATAACTTTCTCCTTTTATAATTGATTCTATTTTTCTAGTATCTTTATCTAATCCAATTACTGTATGTCCCCTCTCTGCAAAATGAACTGCCAAAGGAAGGCCAACATACCCTAATCCGATAATAGCAACTGTACTACTAACATTCATCTGTATTCTCTTCTTCCTTTCTCAATTGTTGAATTATATTTCTATCCCGCTCTCCATCTGTAAAACTCCCGCGTTCATCTGTGGATTGCAATAAATATGCAATTGCCTCAAGTTGGTCACCGAAAATACGGTCAAATGCTGGAATACGTCCATTTACAAATCCATGTTGCTCTGGGCGTACACGATTTGTTTTTATAACATCTACAAACTCTACCGCTGTAATAGAGAATCCCTCCAAAATAGCTTTCATTTGAGCTAGTGGCGGAATGATAAGAGAATCATATCCTATTTTCTCTATTACCTTTTTATGCATAGCATGTGGTACTGCCGTTAATGAGTTATTCCATAAATCTGGTCGTTTCGCTACCAAATTCACAAAATATTTTCCCATGCTAATTGGATCTGCCGGATGAAACATATCTAATAAACACTGTAAATCATTTAATGCCACATCATGCCCATCTTCAATCGCATGTAAAAATGGAATTAATTTTTTTCCCGGAATAACAAAATCACCATCGACAAATAAACAAATATCGGCCGTGGCATGCATAGCTCCTATCGCTCGGGCCACATTATGTCCGAGTGCTTCCTCAAATTCAATAACGATAACATGCTCTAACTTTGCTTGTTTAATTGTCTCCAAATCAGCTCCATTCGCAACCACTATAATTTCATCTACTCCTGCTTTTTTTACTTCTTGTATAACAGATCTTATAGTCATCTTCTCTTCTGATACAGGGATAATGGCACTATATTTTGCTTTTTTCTTTTGTAATACAACTCGTTTATACTTTCCTACAAACTCTCTATCCCTAGTTCCTTCCGAAAAACCACCACGCTTACCATAGGTTTCGATTACGTATTGCAAAGCACGTAAATGATCTCCCATAATACGACTAGTCGCTTTCGGATAAGGCGAACCGGGAGATGTACCAGTATGAACAGGACGCACTTTATTTGTATGAATAACATCGACCGAAGCCATATCGACAATATCTACTCCTCTAAACATCGCCATTGCTTGAAACAGTGCGGGATCGGCTAAATTCCACCAACCGAATTTCTGAATAACTTCTCTACTCATTGCATGTGGAATTGCGATTAAAGAACCAACAACAAGCTCTTTTTTATCCAAATAACGATTCAACATAAACTTTCCAACTGTCGTATAATGCGGCCTCATCTTTAAATAAACGGACCATGTTAAATTATTCACAACAATTTGGTGACCTTGCTGAATTCCTTTTATGAAACGTTGCAATTCTTTATTATCAATAACGATGTCACCGTCTAAAAATAAAACAATGTCACCCTTCGCTTCTCTTGCTCCAATCGCCCGTCCAACATCATTGCCAAGAGAATATTGATAATAAATTACTCGGCAATGGTGTTGTAACGCTATTTCTTTTGTCCCATCTGTCGATCCATTATCTACTACGATAATTTCATAAGGTTTCAATTTCTCTACTTCTACTAAAACTTGTGATACAGTACTTGCTTCATTATGCACTGGAATAACAACTGATACTCTCATACTTGTATCACGCTTACCCTTCCAAGCGAACATAAGAAATAATAGGGATACGTACAACTACATCTTCCGGTGGTCCATAAGAAGGAGAAGTACGAACACTTACTGCCCCGTCTGTCACAGATAACAGAATACCTGCAACAATTTCGACCGCTGTCACAACTTGCACTAGCTCACCAACATGATTACGTAATTCATCAGTAAATAACATATATAAGTCTCCTTTCTTACGCCTCTTTAATTGATATAATACTTGTAAATGGTAATAAAACTTCCGTCCCTATTCCTTCTTGCAGTGTTAAGAAATCATCACCAACTGCTACAATCACACCCGTTAACTGTCCAACCGTTACAGTAATTTCTACGTTTTTACCCAAATACTGCTCTGCAATTTCTTTAAAAGGTGATGTATTACATTCTTTTAAAATGTTACAAATAATAGATTGAAATCTACTTGATTCAATAAATTCTTCCGTAGCTTGCTTAGAGTTTCTTTGAATAAATCTCGCAAAGTTTTGTGAAAATAAAAGTCTTTCCACAGCAGGTAATAACTTATTATCTAAAAAATAATCCAATTGCCTATTAAACAATCTCGATAACTTTTTCCAATACTTACCGAACAGACACATACACTTCTCCTCCTATTATTTTTAAAGTATACAAAATACATCTATACATCTTAATGTATACAAAGCAGGCTTTTTTTGTGATAGGTAAGACATACATTTTTCAACGAAACAATATGTTCTAAACACAAAAAAGATAGATGGTATCCCATCTATCTTTATATATATTTTAATTTTTAATTGTAATTATGGCAGAGACACTGTAATAAACCGCTCGTGGCAATTCTGCCTGTTCACTTATAGAAGCTGTAACAAGTGAACCACCGCTTGCTGAAAAATACTTAACAGCTTCTAACGGAATACCATCCTCTTTCACATCAATATGCGTTCCATCTCGCCAGTCTATTTTCTGCATTGTTGCTGAAAGGTCCCCAGTCACTTTAGCATATTCTTTACCATCCACACCTAAAAAAATCCATTCCCACTTTGTTAAACTTAGTACTTGTTTCAATTCTCCAATTTTCTTTCCCTCTACATCGGAAAAAATATAGAAATGGCGTACTCCCATCTTCTTTTGAACACGCAACAATCTTTCTCCCGAGTGATTATATAAATAAAATTGTTGCTTATGTAGTCCCTTAACAAAAATAGAAAGTACAGCTTGCCATACACGTTGCATAACAAAATCATACTCTTCTTTTAAAAAACCTACTGCACTGCCATCTAACCCAAAATATGTTATTACTTGAAATATCCCTACCTCTTTGCGAACAACAAATTTTCGTTGCTCTAATAATTCAGAAGCCTCTATATTATAAATTTCCTGCTTAAGCATTTTCGATCTTCTTTCTTCTATAAAGCTATATATTAATAATCCAAATGCTGGTAGTACAACACCTATTAATTTTAGATTTTCTTTCTCCGAAGTGAATAGCATCCCCTTTTTATATTCCATTACTAATCCAATTGCGACAATAATCCATACGATGACAGCTACAAAAAAAATGCGTTTCGCGTTACGTGCGTGATGCTTATGTATACCCATATCCCTCCCCCTTTTCCATTTATCCCGCTATTCGCCGTGCAGTGAGCCCCCCACTTCAAAATTCAGCGAAAGCAAAGAAGTTAGGTGGGGATCGACTGCTCGTTAATGCCCGATTGGTTCAACTAATAATCAGTAAGGGATGAAGAAAACCCCCACTGATTAAAGTTTCACTTTATTTCATTATCTCATTGCACATACACGTCCTCAATAAAAAAAGACCATCCAAAAGGATAGTCTCTTACACTTCAACATTTCGCAACATCGTGTAAATGTCGTTATTCACTTTACCAAATGATTTAATGTTGTTTTGAATGTTAGATAATAAAACGACATACACACTTCCGTTTTTACTAAATCCATTTAAACAATTCCATCCTGGCATTACACCGTGATTCGAATAACTTCCTGGGTCTACATACCAACCAAATCCGTAATCCTTTTTCACGGCCGTAAACATTTGATCATAACTCTCTTTTGAAATTAACTTTCCAGAGAAGAGTGCTTCATTAAATAAATATAAATCATGTGCACTTGTATATATATCACCACAACCATATAGTTGTGACATACTTGGAATATTAGGTGTTGTCATATTGTTATTTACTATTTTATAACCTGTCGATGGAAACCTTGTTTGCTCTAGCGCTTTGCCGAAACCAGACTGCTTCATACCCGCAGTAGCAAAAATATGTTGTTTAATATACTCTTCTAACGGTTGTCCACTTACCTTCTCAGCGATATAGGCCAGTATCGAATAGTTCGAATCGGAATATTTCCATTTCTCCCCTGGACTCCCAATACGCTTTTGTTTTCCTATTCGTTTTATCAATTCCTCATGAGAAATATCCTCTGTTCCCTGTTCATACTCTGGAATCCCTGATGTATGTGTTAGTAAATGTTTTAACTGAATACCATTACCTTGAGGGAAATCTGGAATATACTTTGCAACCGTATCCTCTACGTTCAACTTATTTTGATCTTTTAATTGCATAATAGCCGTCGCTACAAACGCCTTTGAAATAGATCCAATATAAAAAGTTGTCTCTGAATTATTCGGTACTTGTTTCTCTTTGTTCGCCATACCGTATCCTTTATTCAAAAGAACTTTTCCGTTCTTCACAATAACAGCTGTCCCGCTAAATCCTGCGTTTTGTAAATATTGATCTAATTGAGCGTTTTCATTAATTTCTTGAGGTGGTCCCTCAGCAGGCTTTTCCACAGCTTGTACTTGCTTCACTTGTTCTTCCTGCTCTTTTTGTTTTTGTGCTTCTTGTTTCTTTTTTTCTTCTTTCTTTTTCAGCTCTTCTTGTTTCTTCATTTCTGCCGCTGCTTTTAAAGTTTCTTCTTTCTTATTATCCGCAACAATTTTTGTATACATGAAATATACAACTGAAAATAGTAAGACGAGAATGATTGTTCTTTTTATGTATACAATCGGCCGACGTGCTTTCCCATTCGCATTAATTTTTTCCTGATCCATGATTGCTTTTTTCCCCTTATTTACCGATAATTTAATTCCACTACACAAGATTCATTTCGGATCTTTTTCATAGATTTTCGACATTCCATTCGACGTCATCCCTACTTTATCACGCACTGCACATATTACCAACCTATATGTATAAAAAAGAAAAAGAAAATTTACAAAAGTAAGATTGCTGTTAAATTTTTAATAAAAAAAGAGGATATCCTCTAAAAAATTGATGTTATCAATCTTTTGGGATATCCTCTTATCTCATTATTTATACGTGTTTTTTCATATCATCGGCAACAGATTCAACATTTGTACCTACAATAACTTGGACACTCGTGTTACTTAATTTCATAACACCTTTTGCACCAGCACGTTTTAATGCTGCTTCGTTTACTTGACCAGCATCTTTCACTTGTAAGCGTAGACGTGTTGCACAGTTATCAATAACTGTTAAGTTTTCTTTTCCACCTAAAGCTGCTACGTAAGTTTCACCAATTGAACCTGCAACTGGAGCTTCTTCACCTTCAGCTAGCTCCTCTTCGTCTTCACGACCAGGAGTTTTTAGGTCGAACTTCTTAATTAAGAAATAGAATACAACGAAATAAATTACTGCGTAAATTAAACCGACTCCCGCGAGTAATACTGGTTTTGTTGCAATACCGAAGTTTAAGAAGTAATCGATTGCACCGGCACTAAACGTGAAACCATCGTGAATGCCAAGAGTTGTTGTAATGAATAGAGACAGACCTGTTAATACAGCATGAATACCATATAATACTGGTGATAAGAACATGAATGAGAATTCAATTGGTTCTGTAATACCAGTTAAGAATGAAGTTAATGCTAGACCACCTAACATACCTGTAACCATTTTACGGTTTTCTGGCTTAGCAGCCGCAATCATTGCGAAACATGCTGCTGGTAAACCGAACATCATAACTGGGAAGAAACCAGTCATAAACATACCCGCTGTTTTATCTCCTGCAAGGAAGCGAGCAATATCACCATTTACAACATTACCTGCTGCATTTGTAAAGTCACCAAGTACGAACCAGAAGTATGTGTTCATTACATGGTGCAAACCGATTGGAATTAATAGACGGTTTAATAAACCAAATAGACCTGAACCAACTGCCCCTAAATTAACAATTCCATGAGCTAATGCATCGATAGCATTTTGAATTGCTGGCCAAATTTGTGCGAATAGAATTCCTAATAGTAACATCACAACCGATGTAACAATCGGAACGAAACGTTTTCCAGCAAAGAATCCTAACCATTCTGGAAGTTTAATCTTATGGAATTTATTATAAAGAAGTCCTGCTATAACACCGACAATAATACCACCTAAAACTTTCATATCCACTTTAGTCGATAATTCGGCTGCTTTAGATACCTGTGTCATTGTATCTGCAAGCTTAGATGGATCTACATTAGCGCTATTACCTATTAAATCTTGAACTTTGCCTAACTTATCTTGTAATTCTACAGTAGAATATCCCTTACTAAGTGCATCAATACTATTTTTCATAACTAGATAACCAATTGCACCTGCAAGACCTGCCGCACCACTACCATCAACAGACAAACCGATTGCAATACCAATTGCAAAAATAAGTGCTAAATTATCAAAAACTGCTGCACCGGCCTGTGCCATAACAGGAATATTAAATACATCTGGTTGCCCTAAACGAAGCAATAATCCTGCTGCTGGTAGCACTGCGATTGGAAGCATTAACGCTTTACCAATACGTTGTAGAAACTGCAACATTTTAATTCCCCCTATCAAATTTATGAAATCGTTATCATTATAAGTACGCCTTAGAAAACGCTTTCTATTTACATATCCATAATAACATATAGTTGTATAGATGTGTAGTTTTTATTTTTGAATTTTTTATGGATAAATCTCCTATTTCCAAACTGTTATATAAAAGGAAAATTCTCCTTTTTCAATATAGAATACTCGAAACGAAATACCTACTATAGAACATGTAACTTTCGTTTTATCATTCCACTTTTTCATGTTATTATTTATTTCCGAGCATATCGGGAAAAGTAAACTTAGTTAATTCGAAATAGGAGCGTCGGTACTATGCAGTGCATTGAAACAAACAACTTACAACAGTTGTTAGAACAAGTAAAACCATATACGAAAAAAGGAAAGCTTGCTACTTATATCCCCGAACTAGGAAATGCAAATCCAGATGATTTAGGGATTGCCATTTTCCATAAAGAAACAGAATACATCCATGCTGGCAACTCACAAACACTATTTACTCTTCAAAGTATTTCAAAAGTAATTACACTTGCACTTGCCCTTTTAGATCGTGGTGAAGAATATGTATTTTCTAAAGTTGGAATGGAGCCAACTGGTGATCCATTTAATTCTATTATTAAGCTAGAAACGACAAGTCCCTCTAAGCCACTTAATCCAATGATTAATGCAGGGGCACTAGCCATTACAAGCATGTTAACAGGAAAAGATAATGAAGAAAAAATGGAGCGTATCCTTCATTTTGTACGTGAAATAACAGATAATCCTACTATTAATTATTCTTCTAAAGTTGCCAATTCAGAATTAGAGACAGCTTACTTAAACCGTTCACTTTGTTACTATATGAAACAAAACGGAATTATCGATTGTGACATCGAAGAACTTATGGATTTATACACTCGTCAATGTGCAGTTGAAGTAAACTGTATAGATTTAGCGCGTATCGGCTTAATTTTTGCGATGGATGGATATGATCCATATAAGAAAAAACAAATTATCCCTAAACATATTACAAAAATCTGTAAAACATTTATGGTTACATGTGGTATGTATAACGAGTCTGGGGAATTTGCGATCCGCGTTGGTATCCCAGCAAAAAGTGGCGTAGCTGGTGGCATTTTCGGCTGCGTAAAAGGAGAAATGGGAATTGGTATTTTCGGACCGGCTTTAGATGCAAACGGAAATAGTATCGCTGGTTTTAAAATTCTTGAACTTCTTTCTGCTCAAGAAGGTTGGAGCATTTTTTAATTGAGAGTTATCCTGCTATACTAGCAGGATTTTTTTATTTCATAAAACACTCAATTTTATCAGCTATCCGTCCCCTCACAAAAACCGTACAAAAGTTTCTCTATATCATGCATATTTGCTCCCCCCTCCTGAATAATATAGTACAACCTAGCGCTATATGTGGAGGTGTGAAAGATGAAACTAATATTTCAAATGGAAAAACAGCCTGTTCTTGAAAAAACAATTCTTCTCTTTATATTGAGTATTGTAGAAAGCTTGAAGTTAAAAGTGGTTTCACTCGATGAAGCTCACCGATACATATTCAATTTAGAAGTACTTGAACTACTCATGGATCGGAACATCGATGATCAAGTGCTTGAACTTATTCATTTCGGAATGGGACTTGAAGACATTCATCACGTGCTTCCTGAAGAACTTGAACATACTATCGAAGAACTAAAGTGGCTCTGTATTCAAGTTTTAAGTGAGTACAGTATGCATGAAGAATCGGAACAATTAATTGAAGATATACGTTAAAAAAGCACCTATGTAGGTGCTTTCATATTTATAAAAACAGTAACGTTTCGGTAATTGCGCATCCGATGTCGATATATGCAATTCATTCGAGTATTTCCGAGGAAATGCTCGAACATTGTATGTTACAATAACTGATCTATCCCAATAAGAATTAATAGCACGCCCGCAATCACAGTAGCCCATTTCCCTAAGTATGCTGCTAAAAATCGTTTTCCTACATACGCAAAACCACTAATACAAATAAAACTAAACACCCCAGAAATACACGCCGTAAGCCACAGATTCAAGTTTGTTACCCCAGCATCAAATCCACCTGCGATATTATTAATAGACAACGCAACGCCTAAAACAATTGCTTCAGAAAAACTGATTGTTTTAGATCCATCAAAATCTGCTTTTTCTGGATCACGTAAAATTCCAATAAGTACACTATCATCTTTAGAGTCTACGGTCTCTTTTTTACTCAAGAAAGGCTGACATAAAATAAACAACCCAATTATTCCTAAAACAATTGCCCCAATCAAATTTGCCGTAAAATCTGAAATAAATAATGCGATCCAATTCCCAAAAAACCCAGCCAATAAAGTAAATAAAAATCCAAAAAATGCAATTATAAAATTATTAAACCACGAAATTCGAATTTTACGAATGCCATAAGCAATCCCAACACCTGCATTATCTAAATTAGAAGCAATTCCGATTAAAAAAATTGAAAATAGACCTGCCGTACTCATAAACAGCCACCCCTTTTTCTCACTTTTCCATGCATCTTATGAAAATGTTGAGCAACTGTGCCTGTCTGTTTCATATACATGTAATAAATGCTCAACATTCTTTCAACAATAAAAAGGAGTGCCTTCACTATGCCTAAAGAAAATCCCAATGAGCGGCTTAGTATATTAATAAAAAAACTTTTAAAAGAACGTGCCTTATCCATGCGCCAATTAGGAATGCATACAAATATTGATCCCGCAACAATCTCAAGAATCATGAATGGTAAACAACCGCCAAAACAAAAACATCTACAAAAATTTGCAGAATGTTTGCAAGTTCCACCCCAATTGTTATTTGATGAAATGTATCCTGATTCCCCTCACATAAATAAAGAAAAGACGGATATGTACACATCGCTTGATACCATTCAGCAAACGCTGCAATCCTCTAATTTATTCGATTTCGACTATACAACAACGCGCGTAAAACAAGAACTTGAAAACTATGAACGCTATGCTCAAACAACAGAAGGTGAAAAACGTATTCATGAAAGTTTTGCAAGTAAATTAGAACAAATCGATAGCGCTGGCCCTTTTATTGAACAATTAACAGATATGTATCAACAATTTTGCAATGAAACTATTTCAAACGAGGAACGTGCGGTTCTCGGAGGCGCATTACTGTATTTCATTTTATCAACAGACATTATCCCTGATTATCTCTTTCCAATTGGCTATTTAGATGATGCAATTGCTGTTGAATTAGCGAAAGAGAAATTAATCGAACTAAAACGAAAGACCTAGAAAAACAAAGAACTATTTCAGTTGTTTCTGTTCAACTCTGAAATGGTTCACTAAAAAAATCGTACAAGTATACATACTTGTACGATTTCAACATACTAATCTATTTTTTTGTATGACACCATTCATACATAAATGTTGTTATTACTTTTGTAAATTCAATTAACTGTTCTACTTCAACTTTCTCATTTATTGAATGGGCTTCTTCTAATGTACCTGGTCCGTAAATAACGGCTGGAATATGAAATTCACTAAACCAACCACCATCCGTTACCGTTGCAGACATATCTAAAATTGCATGTTTAGATAGAATTGATTCGTGTACTGAGCTAAGAGTTTTTACTGCTGCATGTTCACTATCTACTTCTAAAGAAGGAAAAATTTCGCCACGATCCAAAATCATTGATTCTCCGCCCCACTTAAATTGTGGTGGATTTTCACTTAACCATGGATCGGCTGCTGCTACTTTCCCAATATACTCTTCAATTTCTTTTATTATTTGTTCATGTGTTTCATTTGGATAGAAGTGCACTGTTATCCATAACCGGCACTCATCCGCAATAAACGCTGCATGCCGTCCGCCTTCAATAACAGCTGGGTTAATTGTTGTTGTTCCAGATGGATAACCTTCATATGTTTTCATAACTGCCCAATGACGCTCTAATTCTTGTAAACTTTGCACAATTTTCATCATTTTTTCAATCGCACTCGCTCCGAATAAACGTCCTCCAGCATGAATCATTTGCCTGCGTGTTGCATCATGAAACGTCTGGGGGCTTTTCACAGTAATCCATCCAGTAATTACGCCGCCCTGTCCTTGCATATGTAAATCGCTCGTATCCACTACGACTGCAAAATCAGCATCATAACCTCTTTTGCAGCATTGAAGTGTACCTGCCTCTCCAACTTCTTCCCCAATTACGGATTGAAAGATTAAATCTCCAGGTAATTCAATGCCTGCTTCTTGTAAAATCTGAATAGCAAATAGCGCTCCAGCCAGTCCACCTTTCATATCTGCCGCACCACGTCCAACTAGCCAACCATCTTTTATAAACGGATCAAACGGATTAGTCTCCCACGCCTCATCTGCTGACACTTCAGCTACATCCATATGTCCGTTAATAATAAGACTTTTATGTGTGTCACTTTCTATCCCTTTTTTCACCCCAACAACGTTCGGGTCATTCGGATATACATCCCATTTATCAACACTAAAATTTCGTTTTCTTAGAAAATCCGCAACAAATTCTTGTGCCTCATTTGTGTTTCTCGCCGGCGGTGCTGGTGTTTCAAAACGGATTAAATTCTTTGTAAGCTCTAGTAACTCATCTTTTCGTAAATCAATCTGTTCTAATAGCTGTGAAACTTCTTGATTCATCGCTAATTCCCCTTTGCATACATAGTATGTTTCCAGCTTTATTGTCACAAAAAAAGAGACTGTTTACAATTTTACAGTCTCTTTTTTCAGCATAAGTTTCTAATTATATTTATAAACTTTCTGCTTCTGTTGTATTTACCTTTTCAACATGTTCTATTTTGCTTCCCTTATTTTTTGTCGCACGGTAAAACAGTAAACAAACAATCATAAATGGAATTCCACAATATAACGCCATTCTTTGCTCTGGGATAAAAGCCATAGCAATTATAACTGTTACATTTAATGTTAATGCAAGGAGTGGTACGAATGGATATAGCGGGGTTTTAAATTTCAAGTCATTCACATCCCCGCCCTGCTTAATATATGACCTTCTAGCTAATAAGTTAGATAGAGCAATAGATGCCCAAACTAATATTGCCCCAAATCCGGCAATAGAAAGTAGCCATAAATAAACTGTATCTTCCGCATAAATACCTGATAGTAATGAAAGACACCCTACAATTGTACTTACAATCAATGCATAAATAGGAACACCATTTTTAGATAACTTACCGAAAATTGGACTAATCATTCCTTGATTAGACATAGACCATAGCATACGAGAAGTTGCATATAACCCTGAATTCGCAACGGATAGAACCGCTGTAATAATAACGAAATTTATAATATCAGCTGCATAAGGAATACCAATTTTATCAAATACAACTACGAATGGACTTTCTATTACTCCCGCTTGCTGCCAAGGGAATAGTCCTGCAAGAATAAAAATAGATAATACAAAGAACACAAGTATACGCCAAACTGTATTATTAATTGCCTTCGGGATCGTTTTTTCTGGATTTTCACTCTCTCCAGCTGCAATACCAACTAGTTCCGTTCCTTGGAAAGAAAAATTAACTGCAATCATCGTAATTAAAATGGCTGATAATCCATTTGGGAACAACCCACCATAATCAGTAAAGCTAGAGAACATTGGTGCTGGTTCATTTCCCTTCATATCTAGAAAACCAAACATTGCTGCCCCGCCCAAAATAATAAATGCAATAATTGTAATGACTTTAATACTTGCAAACCAAAATTCAACTTCTGCAAAACTTCTTGAAGATAATGCATTGATAGCAAAGAGAAGCACCGCAAACGCTACACACCAAATCCATGACGGTACATCAGGAAACCATCGTTTCATTAAAATACTAACTGCAATCAGTTCAATCCCTATCGTAGCAGACCAGTTTAGCCATGACATCCATCCGACTACATAACCCGCTGCAGGGGAAATGTGCTTTGTAGCATACGTTTGATAAGATCCTGCATCGGGCATCGCAACAGCTAACTCTCCAAGACAGAGCATCGTTAAATACATAACAAATCCTCCAACAAGATACGCTACAATCGCTCCTCCAGGCCCAGCTTCATGAATTGTATACCCAGATCCTAAAAAAAGACCGGTACCAATAACTCCTCCAAGTGCAATCATAAATATGTGCCTGCTTTTCAATTCCCGTTTTAACCCTTGGTTTTGATCCATCATATAAATCCCCCACTTTTCCCTTTGGAAACCCACTTCATGTAAGCGTTTTTAAAATCATTCATATTAAAAAAATTATTGAAAAGAGCAAAATACATAGATTAATCACTACCTGTTATTAAAAGATCATCCCTCACTGTTATTAATAACTTTTTATCCGCGATAGCTTGTCCTTCTACTACTTCTAATGATTCGATATACCCACTGATTCCTACCTTAATTTCTACTTTCTGTTTATCTATTGTTTCAATTAACGCTAATTTCTCCCACTCGTATACGTATGAACTTTCCGCAACAAATAGCTTCTCTACTTTCCCGTAACAAGGACTATACACGCCTTCTATAACCATCTTCACTTTATAAACTCCTCCTTCTTATTAATCGCTACTGAAACGTTGCATATCCCTCCTTTAGAGATTTCAACTATTATTTATGCAAAATGCGTACCAATATCCAATTCCTATTTAAAATGAAGGTTTCTCAAAAAAAAATCTTCATAACCGCAAAATTTTTCTATCATTTGAGAAGTTTTAAAAGGAAAATAGCAAAAAAATTTTGCGATTTTATAAGAATTTTAATAAAATTATAAAAAGTCAGTCTTCATAGGGTGAAATGAGGAGAAGATAATCTATGCGTACAGAAGAAATTAATTTTAAACAGATCATTGAAATGAATATGCTATATGAAACTTTGCTCAATGAGCTCGATATCGGGATTCATATTATTAATGAGGAAAGTAAAACGATTATCTACAACCGCAAAATGATGGAAATTGAATCCATGGAACGCTCAGATGTGCTATATAAAAGTCCTTTAGAAGTATTCGCATTTGAAGAAAATAAAAATAGTACTCTTATAGAGGCATTAAAATTAGGAAAAACAAACAAAAATATAAAACAAACGTATTTTAACAATAAAGGGCAAGAAATTACGACGATTAACAACACTTTCCCTATAATAGAAAATGGAAAAATTAAAGGTGCTATTGAAATTTCAACAGAAATTAACCATTCCAAACAAACAATGAAAACAAACCTTTCTCGAAAACCAAATAATAAGTTTACCTTTGATCACATAATTGGTGATTCTAGCGCTATTCAATCCGTCATTACAGAAGCAAAGAGAGTAATTCGTACATCCTCATCCATACTTCTCGTAGGAGAAACAGGGACCGGTAAAGAACTATTTGCACAAAGCATCCATAATGAAAGTCAGCGTGCAACAAAACCATTTATTTCACAAAATTGTGCCGCCATACCTGACACACTCATGGAAAGCTTATTATTTGGTACGAACCGAGGTGCATTTACAGGAGCCATCGATAAAGCTGGTTTATTTGAAGAAGCAAACGGAGGTACCTTGTTATTAGATGAAATCAACTCATTAGGTCCAGCTCTTCAAGCGAAATTACTACGAGCTATACAAGAAAAAACAATACGAAGAATCGGAGGCACACAAGAAAAAGAAATTGATGTTCGTATTATAGCAACTATTAATGAGGACCCTCTTGAAGCTATTACACACAATCGATTACGGGAAGACTTATATTACCGATTAAGCGTCGTTACTTTATGCCTCCCGCCTTTACGCGAACGAAAAGAAGATATTCCAGCTCTTGTTCAGCACTTTATCGAAAAGTACAACATTCAATTTGGGCTCAGCGTGACGGATCTAGATGTACATGTAAGAGAATTTTTGTATGCATATGATTGGCCTGGAAACGTACGAGAATTAGAACATATCATTGAAGGTTCAATGAATTTAGTTGAAGAAGAAAATATCATTACAGCGTTTCATCTTCCCACTCACTTTCGTGAACGAATAAAAAAAGAATTCAATATGCAACCTTTCCTAACTAATAACGATGCTGATGCACCTAAAACGTTAAAGCACACAATAGAGGCAATGGAAAAGAACTACATCAATCAAATTCTGAAAGAGTACCACGGTAATATCTCACAGGCTGCAAAGTTTTTGGGATTAAGTAGGCAAAACTTACAATATCGAATTAAAAAATTGCATTTACACATATGAAATGAAGTGAAACTTTAATCTGTGGAGGTTTTGTCCACCCTCACTAATTGGACCTTTATTTCCTGTTAATGCAGGATAAATCTGCTTCCAAGTGTAAATAAGAATTGGTAAAATATGCTACAATAAACATATAACGTACTAGAAAGGAATGATATATATGAGTAATGATAACAAATTAAAGTTATTACAATACTTAGCCTTCTTCCCTACCCTTGTATGTATGATGTTACTCATGGATATGAACAGCTTTCCTTATGCAAAGCTATTCGCAACAATTAGCGGCTCCTTTGCAGCCATTATGCTTGCTGTTTTTTGGAATTTGAAGATACGTATGAAGAAAGAACAATCTTCTTAACACCAAAACATAAAAAAATCGAGCCTACACAGCTCGATTTTTTTACTGATTATTAAAACTCAACATTCTCCAAATACAAACCACTCGCCTCAGCAAGGCAATTAATTTGATTGCGTTGTTTCGCCTCTAAAATATGTGGAATTGCTTCTGCATCTAATTGTCCTAATCCAACTTCAATTAATGCCCCAACAATTTTTCGTACCATGTTATGAAGGAATCCGTTGCCACTTACTCTAATTTGTACAAATCCTGCCTCTTCCATCACATCAAGTGTATATACTTCTCGAACCATAGACTTTTTCTTTGATTTCGCATTTGAAAAAGCAGTAAAGTCATGTGAACCAACTAAATGTTTCGCAGCTTCTTTCATGCTTTTCACATTTAATTTTTTATTCACATGCATGCTGTATTTACGCATAAATGGATTTGTATGCTCTTCATTCCAAATCTTATAAAGGTATGTTTTTGCTTTAGAGTTGTAACGAGCATGGAATCGATCTTGAACTTCTTCTACATCCGTAATACTAATATCGTTAGGTAAATATTGATTTAAATATTTTTTCACTTTATGTTCCACTAACTTCTCATCACTTTGAAAGTTAGCAACTTGATTCAAAGCATGTACACCAGCGTCTGTTCTACTACAACCGATAATTTCAATTTCTTTTCCGACCATTTCAGATATAACACTTTCGATTTTCCCTTGAATCGTATTATCGTTATTACCGAGACGTTGCCATCCTTTAAAACGTGCACCATCGTACTGAATCGTTAATTTATAATTATTCATTTTATTCTCCTTCATAGAAAATATTCCCTCATATCGTGAGGGAATATGAATACACTTTACTTTCTAACAAGCTTCACTACATTTTCTACATGAGCTGTATAAAGTATATCATATCATTTAATGTAACTTGTACTACTGTTGTGTATTCTATTGCAAAGAAAATAAAAAAGTAATGTAATTCTGTGCGTTGAATGTATTTGATTTGTTTTAAGTGTGTGGTCATTTTTGTGGTCGGTGGTCAAAAGAGAGTGGTTATTTTAGTTACCACTCTCTTTTTAGTAAGTATGCCCATAATTATTTTTGTTTTTAAAGATCTTCTAGTACATAAACCCTCAACAAAACATCATATTTAACCGCTAATTCTTCTAATTTCTTTTCCCTGTATTTTGTCACTGTGAAAAAATGAATAACTGGCATTTTCCCTTTGTGCTTCTGTTTATAAATTTGCGTAAGCTCTTCATATTTTTTAAACTTCTCTTCATTCATTTTCATTTTCTGCGAACGGTCTACCTCGACTGCATGGAGAATCCCTTCTTCATCTCGATACTTCACATCAGGAATGATTCTTTTTTTCTCACCATCTTTCTTGTAACGTATTTCGGTTTCAATTTGCCAATCATCAGGACAAAATAAATGCAGCCATGCTTCATTTCTCAATATCGCATGCTCCATTCTATTTCTAGAAACAACCTTTCCTTCCCCTAATAATGCATGCCCTTCTTTATTTAAGTAGTACACATATTCTTTATAGTAAGTTACACGACTTATAAAAGGTGTTAAATCTTTCATAATCCGATTTGCATTCCGTATACCACCCATATCATGCACACACATTAAATGCCTTCTTGTAGCAAACTGTAGCTTTCTAATCGTCGCAAGTATCATCATTTGACGTTCCTTTTTCAGTCGCTTCAATGTGCTCATCCTTATCCACCTCATATTCTCTAAGATGCTTCCACATGATCTCATCTTCGATAAACGGGACTTGTAACTCAGTAAAGATATCTTTCATGTAAATGGCTCTTCCTGGAATGGATGGCAGTGCTTCTAATCCTGGCTGATCTATTACAACCTCAGATGCAGTACGTGTAGGTAATCTAAAACCTAATTTTGCATTAGACATCTGTTTTACAACCCTTGGTAGGGAATCACTAGTTGGATATTGCGTGCAAAAAACAATCCGAAACCCTAATGCTCCACCTACCCTTGCGATGTGACTAATCATATATTGGCATTCTTCTAGCATTTGGTTATGCGGTTTTGGCAATCCTTTTGCGGGAGCTAATACGGCCCCTTCATCGATAACAATAAAATAACGATCTCTTTCTTTGGTATGAACGATATTTTTCAGCCCACGTTCTTTCATGATTTTTCCGCGCTCACTCATTTTCTCCATAACTTTTATAAGCATCGCATGTGCTTGCTGTGGTGTTTCTGCTATCATTTCAACTTGCTGCAGTTTCTTATACTCACTGAATTCCAATCCTTCTTCTTTCAAATCAATTAAATAAAAATGCGCGTGATTAGGATTAGCCAACGATAAGGTAGTAAACATATTCTTTAAAAACACCGTTTTCCCCATTCGAATTAAGCCACCTATTGCCATATGTGGTGTTTCATCGAAATCATGGTAAATAACTTTTTCTAGACTCTGGCCAATAGGTACACACCATTTTCCTTTTGTCACTAATCCTGTAGACCAATCCCATTTCTTCGGTATTTCTTTATGGAATACACGGATATTCAGTCTGTAATTGTCGTATTGGATTCGAACGGGTTTATTTAATCCTTCGCTCACTACATCCTCCACCTTTTGGATTATTTTACTCGGCATACCAACAGGTAAGGTGTAAATAAAAGTTGTACTGCGATCATCATCGACTTGCTTTTGAAACTTTGGATAATGTAATTTATCTTCTCTTTTGATTGCAATTCCCGATACTTCAAAGAATACTTGTATCTTACGTTTATCATCATCTTTGCGTTTGAACTTATCACCGAACAATGCAACTGTTAAACCTGCAGCTGGCACCAACAATAATTCGATCATTTTCCTCCCCCTTTTTATACCCTTTATTGGGTATAAAACTCCCTCGTTAATAAACATCGTTCATACAAGGAAGTTTCCTTATTGCCTCTATCTACTTCAATTCCATCACCCTATTCCTTTATAGAAATGCGAAAAGAACATAACGTAGAAGATACAAAAACGAGCCTGCGAGTGTTGTGTACATGGTCATATGTGGAAGCCAATGTGGAACACACTGCCCCATTTTCTCTGCGACTTTCATCGTAATCACTGACAAGCCCGTTGCCGTCCATACAACTACCACTTCTCCCACGATTGTCATTTAAACCCCTCTTTTCTAATGAGTTGTAGTCCCTTTGGAGTCATTACAGGTTGATACTTATTGATAACATCTCCCCACTCCAACACTTCGTCTTTATCTTCATATAAATCATCCATAATATCGTTTGATAAGCGGTAATATCCTTTATATTCACGATTGTTAAAAACTTCATGTCTTTCCATGTGGTCCACAATTGTATTTGTTTCTTTCTTACCATTGGAACCTCTATACATATTTCTCAATTCCTTTGATGGATATAGATAAGGTGTTTCATTCAAGTGTGAATATTGCCAACGCATGCGCGCCCTCTCCCTTCTTGATGTCCTTGATTCCACTTGGTATTCCTCGCGGTCTTAATAAAGGTATATGACTTAGAAAAGAGGATTTTGCACGTCCGTTCTCAAAATATTTATATGGACAAGCAAAAATTTAAAATGGATGTGAAAATTATGCGAAGTCATCTAAAGCAAATTCTTGATGAAAAAGGCATCAAATATGGATATATCGCAAAAAAATCTAATATAAGTAATTCTGCAATGACTAATTTATTAAAAGGGGGACTCCCAACCTTGCCTGTTGCGTATCGAATAGCTAAGGTGTTGGATATGCGTTTAGAAGATATTTGGATTGAAGATGATTATAAGGGCAAATAAAAAAAAGAGCCGTTCATCAACGGCTCTTTTTTTATAAAACTATTCTTTTGTAATAATCACATTACTATCGAATCCAACGAATAACTTTTTCGTCAAATTCAATCCAACCTTTATCTTTAATGTAAATCCAATTACCATCACGAAACTCAACTTCCCATTGCCCAACACCTACACGGTCACGGATTCCACTATTGTAATTTGCATGGTGATAGCATTCTAAACCATCCCATTCATTCCAAATGACGCCTTTACTTCGTCCATCTTTTTCAATATGCATCGCTGATTCTGGAACCCAGTTATCATTTGCAATTTGGAACCAGAAACGGTTTCCATCCCATGCTGTTTTTAAATACACATGTTTACTACCTAGTGGAATTTTACCTACAACTTGCGCTGATTCATTCGGCTCTCTGTAAACCCATGATTGGCGCTCTAAACATGTTAAAAAGCCTAGATTGTTTGTTTGCCAGTCAGAAGGTAAAAGGGCGTTTGTTCTAGTATCTTTATCTTCTGGCAATGGTGGGTTAATTGTTCTGCCGATAATAACTTCTGCTACAGCCTTTGCTGCTTTGTCAAAGTTAGCGCGATATTTATTCATATCTTCTTCATTATCAATAAAACAAATTTCCGGTAACAATCCCGTTTTTGTCTTATTGATCCATCCTAGTTCGGTTGAGAATTTGATACCACGATCTCTTAATCCAAAAGCATTAGCCATTGCTTTAGAAATCTTTGCTGCTAACTCTCTATTTCCATATGAAGGATGTAACCAAACTTCGCAGCCTGTACCACCTGGAAAAGCATTTAGATGAAACTGTAAATCTACATTACTATCTGCAACACGCAAATGATTATTTGCTGCGTTATTCCAAACTGCGGTTTGTGTTGTTCCTACTTCATCAGAGCAATTAACAAATTCCCATCCTGCTGCTTGTACATATTTAGCAACAGCATCAAGAAAACGTCTATCCTCTACATGTTCTTTTCCATAAATACTGTTTGCACCTTGTACAATAGAATTATGACCACCTGAACCAGCAAATTTACCCATTATTGAACATCTCCTTTTTTATCTTCTTGTTTTTGTTTACTACCTAAAATTTCAACTGCGTTTGTTAATGCTGAAGGTAAAGGAATTCCCATGCGACCAGCATTTTCTAAAAGTGAAAGCAATTCGTTTCCGATAAAGAAAAAGATTGTCGCTTCACGAATAGCACTATTTGTCCCTATAGCGGTATCGGCCTGAGTGGCTGCAGCAACCAAAAGAAAAAGCACCACCTTTTTGGCGATGCCTTTAAATCCAACTTTACTTTTTAACTCTCTGTTAATTCCTGCTGCTAATACTCCTGTGAGGTAGTCGATAGCTGTCATGATAACTAGAACTTTCAATGTTGTATCCCACCCTCCCAAGAAATACCCACAGAATCCGCCAAACGCAGCTACAAATGTTTTCATTAATACATCAATACGATCCATCTTTTCACTCCTTTATGCAAAATAAAAAGCCCACTATTGTGCGCTATCCGTAATTAAATCTGCTCTTCCGTTTTCAGTTAAATATTTATCAATTCTTTCTTTATATGCCCCTAGTTTTGTAATAACAGCAATATACGTAAAAACTCCATCAATCACTCGTTGCGCCATGTACTCAGCCATTTTTCTACAGCTCCTTTTTATACGTGTTATTACCCATTATTAAATCGTCCAAAGCCTTCTCTGTTAGTGCCAATTTCTTTTTAAGCTGTTCTGACTCGGATGGTTCCTGTGGTTTAGGTTTATTCATTTCTTCTAACTCTTCCTCTGTAATGGTTTCAATCCACTTTTCGCCATCCCATACAGGTTTCCAGTTCGGAACAGGTAAAGGAATCTCCGTGTAAGGGTAGTCAGGATATTCATAAATCTCTGTATAACCATCGGACACTTCTTCTTGATAACTTAACTCGACTGGTGTGTACTGTAACTTTCTTCGCTCAACTTCTTTTTCTTGATAACTACCATCTGTATCAAGATATTTATGAGTAGTTTTTACAGTTACGATTTCTGGTATATCAAATGTTTGTTTTCTATCTTCCAACTTATTTAAAGATTTAAAAACTGGAGATATCATTTTTGTTTCTGTGAAAGCGCCCGTTTCTTTATCATATAAATACAAAGTTTTCATGTTAAAATCTCCTATTCTTTTATTTTTAGATGATGTATGTGAGTGTGAATGACCAGTATTTCAAAGGGTTTGTCCCTTCCGCTATCCACTCACAATGTACTGATCCATCTGCGCGAAGTGTAATAAATCCTGTGTTCGTATCTAAGTTGTTTAAAACATAAGTTGCCGAAAATGTTAAGTCCCTTACAGGTCGGAAATTTGCTGGAAGGGAAGCGATAATGTGATTGTTCTTCACACCTATAACATTCATATTAAGGCAAACTGTATTCCCTGTTCGTTTTATCTGGGATGTTTTACCGGATTGATTTGTTACACCGTTTATTAGTGTTAAGTTTGTCCAATTGGTATCCGTCGTTTGATTGATGGTACCATCGGGTTTAATTCGAAATGCCTTATTCCAGTCCCAATCACTACCACCAACAGTTGTACTAGGTACAAATGAACATTCTCCGTTCGAAGATTGATACATTCGCCAACGCAGACTTGATGCGCCGCCACCTTGGACGATACCTGAACCTAACGAGTCAAACATAGCAGATCCTGCGGTTTTTAAGTCTCCTGTCATCGTGTCTCCTGATTTTTTTAGGAGGTTTGTGCTACCAGGAACATTAAATTCCTTAGTGTCTTTATTGTAAGAGAAAATCATCCCTAACCCTGTAGCATACGCTCTCCACAACCCAGCATTATCGAGACCGACATATACGTCAGAACTTCCTCCTGTCGTCCATCTAAGATCTCTTGTAACGGTATTATCTGTTCTATCTAAGGAGAGGTTTCCTGTCATAGTTCCACCAGACCTTTTTACAACGTCTGCCTTATCGACTGCTATTTGCAAAGCATCTATCTGTTTCTTGAGCTTATCAAACTCTGCAATATAGTTTTCTATTTGGATAGAACCTTCTTTCACATCGCTTCCTAACACAATCTTTAAATCTTGTGTGGTAAAACGTTCTTCACCTTTTTCAAAAGCGAAATAGGCTAACCATAATGAAGATGTAGATACCGCTTCTTTCGAAAAGATATATTCAAAGATTCCTTTTGTTGCATCAGTAACTTTTGCATCCACACGAACAAAGTTACTTGATTGACCTGCCGCTTCATATTTCACCGCATATCCTGTTAAATCAACGGGTTTCCCGTACTCCCTAAGATAAACCGTTAACTTCAATCCATTTTTGTCGTTTTGACGTGAATAAATTGTTTTGGCTAGTGAAGGACTAGATAAATCAATTATGACTGTCTCGTTTCTCATTTATCTCACCTTCTTTCTGTTGTGTCGTAATTGCTTGTATTTGTGCTTTTAACGCTATATTGTCAGCGGTTAATCGAAATATTTCTTCCATCGCAATCTGTAAGATAAGTTTATCTTTGTTCATTATTTCACCTTACTTTCTAACGCCGATAATCTTCTACGCGCTTCTTCTGCAAATGTATCTAAATTTCTAATAATGGTATTATCACGTCCTATAGACTCATCATTCACCCTATCAAGGTCTTTCCTCATAGCGTTGTCACGATCGACAGATTCTCTATTCACACGATCCATCGTACTTCGGACACTATCGAAAGCTCCGTCTACCACTTTCACACGCGCTTCAAAAATTCCGCGAGTAGTAAAATCACTGAAAGCTACACCGTTCCACTTCGCTGCCCACATTTCAGCCCATGTCCAGGTAGTCGTTCCAAGTGATCCTGTACCAGACTTCTTAGGCGCAAAAATAGCACCTTGATGACCACCAATATTATCAATCGTCCAAGATGTCCCTTGTAGTTGCGAATTTACATAAGATGATGGTGTAAAGTTAATTGGTCCTGCAAAATCGACCCATCCAAAGTTTTTTTGATAAGCGTGTGTTTCAAAGAATGGAGCATTGATAGCAACATTACCCGATTCGCCATCCACAAAGATGTTATTACCTACTGAACCATCTGGGTTACGAACACCGATAGATAAAGATGCTTTTGGATTTCTGATACGTTCGATCGTCCAGTATGTGATTTCTCTACCGTCTGGCCCTATCGCTTGTGAAATGGTGGAAGCTGGTGATCCGGATAGACTGTAAAATTCAATTGAGGATTCTTCTAAATTGATACCAAAGCGATTATTAACAGCTTTTAAAATCCCTGCTCTAACGTTATTTGCACTAAAAGCACCAACAACACCTACTTTTGCTACTAATCCTTCGTAAGTAAGTGCTTCTTGGAATGTATGTCCACCATCACGAGTAATCCCCACGCCGTTACTATTAATAATTAACATGTTGTTAGGGTTAGTTTTATCAATAGCTAAGATGCCATTTTCGAAAGTCAATTCGGTTTGAGCACTCTTAATTGCTTCAGTAGCAAGTTTTACAGCTTCATCTAATACGTTGAATCTAACTTTACCGTCATCGGTTACAATCTCACCAAGGGTTTTATTAACGTTTTGTAATAACGTACCAGCAAAGTCTTTCCGGTAATTTGCCAATGTGACTCGACAAGAAATCGGATCTAAATTCGCGTCATATTCTTCTTCGATTTCCATAATACGTGTTTCAATATCGACATCCATTGGCTCATAAATAAGAAGGACTCGATCACCTTCGTTCGGGACAATATACGGATACCCTGCTTTTCTTAAGTCCACAAAATCAATTGTGATACTTACTAGCGGTGCATCTTGTATAGCCTCCCTTAAAGCTCGATCTAGTCCCTCTGTTGTTGTGAAACGATCATCATTTATCTGTGTTGCTTCAAGAAAACCAAATTTCTCTTTGTTAGGGCTTGTATATTCCCTCATTAACCCATCTGCGCCATATCCGCGAATATAGGTACCGAGATTTTTTGTATCGACATTTCGTTCAAATGTTTTAATGTTGAAATTGTAGCGAAATTGAAAATCAGTGTCCTCACCAATTCGAGTTTGAAATTTAACTATATTCCCACTGATAGACATTTCGGCTTTATAACGCTCTAAGACTTTCTTTAATAAAGCTAATCGATTGTCCTTGCCGAAATTTTGAAAGTCCTTGGCGTAAAAATTTTCAATTGCTACTGGTTGGTATCCTGTATCTTTAAAAACAAAATTCAAAGCATCTAAAAATTGCATGCTCCCATCATGAACTTCATATTTCTGTTTATTGATCATATTTACAAAGAAATCATGGATACATTCGACTTGCTTATAATAGGTGTTGCCGATAGTTCTTTCTGTTAAAGATTTAATAACATACGTTTCATTTTTAAACTCAACTTTATGTTCTTCCTGAACCATTGGAAAGGAATGTTGATTACCTTCGGTTGGCAAGATTAAAAAACTTATTATTTTTTCGCCATTTACTCGGCGATTACATTTAAAACTTTTAAACCCTGTAAGTATTTCTGTATTCCCTTGTAAATCGGTAATTGTGAGAGTCTGCAAATTATCACTCCTTTCTTAGAAGTAATAAAAGCGAAAATCAAATGAAATAGAAAAAGCGCCTGTAGCGCCTGTAATTTCAAATTCATTAACTCCCGCATTCAATGAAATGACTTTTTTATTTGTATCCCGCACAATCGATAAGCTGTTTTTTGTGCTTCTTACCCGATCTAATCGAATGATATCGTCCGCTGTTGTTTTTCCGTTATACGCCCATTCGTCTCCAGTTGTTTTGTTTTTAATTTTCAACTTATCCGATGCACCTTTAAACGTAATAAGTAATGGCGTGTGTGGGCTTCTTGGATCAATCTTCGCATCACCAGCATTATATACAGAAAATGAGTTTGTATTGTATACATATTCATTGCTCCCTGATTCTAAAGTGGTATAAACGGATTCTGAAAAAGTAGATGGCGATTTAAAAACTAAATCAATTTCTCCATAATTCCCACTAGCTTTAGGTTCAACTTCATATTTTGAAGCTACTCGGACTTTCCAACGTTTTTCAGGTTCCCTATTGGTTATTACATAAAATAACTCTTGTGAAGCAAACAAACGAAAGATAAAGTTTCGAATCCTATAAAATTCATCTATGTTTTTCGAAAAGAATACAATTTGCGATCGGATGGAATCTCTAGCTTCAAATGTTCCTCCTAAATCTATCACTCCATGCATTCCAGGGAAACGTTCTTCCTCATTACTAAATACTGGAGATGATGGTAAGAAATTAAGAACCATCATCTCTTCACTTGACGAAATTACAAAGGGTTCTGCACTTTCTTTTATTATTGTTAGTGTTTGTTCTCTCATCATCTAACACCTGCATTATATAAATTTGTTTCGAATCTCTGTCCTTGCAACAACTCTAGTGGTGATACTAACATTTCAGCTAAGACCATTCTATCCATAACAATCTGAATTGGTCTTTGTTGCGCAAGGTCTCTGTTACTATATGGCATATATTGCCCTTTATCTGGGTTATCGTTGTCTGGTCGGTATTGTATAACATTCGGATTATCAGATAACACCTCTCGCCACCTCGAAAGACTACCAACGTCGTAGATTGAAAGACCCTCAAAACGTTCCATTTGGCGCCCGATTTCTCTAACCATATCGCGCATACTCTCAGGAATATGAGTAATCCAATCGTTTTGCCAATCTCCATCCACAAAGATTGCATTAAAATATTTGGATAGTGGATCATCACCTTTAAAACTAAATATTTCTTCTGGTTTTATTGAGCGAATACCATCCATTGCACCCGATACTGTATCTTGTAGGGCATCTCGTACTACAGAATATTGACTCTTAATCCCAGCTGCAAGTCCTTGCGCCATTTGAACACCTGCAAATGTTAAATTCTTAGATTTTAACGTATTTACAAGAGACTTATAAGCATTCGTCCCAAGAGTTCGACTTTCATTCTCTGCCATATAAGATGTTTTTTGAATACCCAGCGCAAAACCAGCACTAAAAGGCTTACCACCTTGATCTCGTGTTAATCTTGATGGAGAGTTCACATTAAGTGTTGCTTTTAATGCTTCAAATGCACCTTTCGCTAAACTAGATGCTACATTTTGTACATTCCACTCACCATTAGAAATACCTCTAGCAAACCCACTCGAAAACGCTTCACCCGGGCTAACAGAACTAACGCTTTTTAATCCAGAATTCCCACTCTCTGCTACATTAGAACCACTCGATTTTGCTTGTCCCTTTGTATTTTCAAGTCCTTGCGAGAATTCATTCCCACCTTTTTGACCGTGAGGGTTACCATTTATAGTGTTGAATCCTCCGTGAGCATTAGCCACTGCCTCTAGAGCGCTTCCTCTTATATAACCATTTTGGGAAACAATTCCACTGCTAACTCCTTGTCCACCCTGAATTCCAGCTGGGTTACCATTTATAGTT
Source organism: Bacillus cereus group sp. BfR-BA-01309 (assembly GCF_022664315.1). Lineage (NCBI taxonomy): Bacteria > Bacillati > Bacillota > Bacilli > Caryophanales > Bacillaceae > Bacillus > Bacillus cereus group sp. BfR-BA-01309. Next base: position 63,346 of record NZ_JAKUHE010000012.1, on the reverse strand, counting down.
CCAAAGGCACCATGTGCACTAGCAACTACCTGTAAAGCGCTTCCTCTTATATAGCCATCTTGGCTCATTATCCCTTGCCCTAATTCATTCCCACTTTTACTTCCACCGCCACCATCAGTTGTACTACCCAAAACCCCTTCAACAGCTTGTTTTTTTCCTGTCGCCGCATTCTCAGGAGCCATATTACCAGAAATTCCATTAGCTTGTGTTTGACTGATATCAAATCCGACCTGCGTTAGGTCTAACTTAGCTCCATTTTCAACTAATAATGCAATCGCCTTAGCTGCTAGTTCAGCATTAATAGAGCCATTTTGCATACCTTGAACGAGAGTCTGTACATTAAACTGTCCCGCTTCCCCAAGGTCGACTTGTACATTACTTTTAATATCAAGACCCATAGTCTGTGCGACTTGTGGTAATGATAATGCTCCAATTTGCATTCCATTAATTAAAGTTTGTATGTTGTTTTGACCTTCTTGAGTGGCATCAACCTTCATTCCGTTTTTAACGTTTTGTTGGAAAAATTGGAATACTGTATCAAATGATAATGTTCCATTCTGAAGTCCTGTTATCCACGAATCCATTGTCATTTTTCCATAGATACCAAGATCAATCGTGGTATTACCTTGCATATTTTTACTTAGGAATTCTCTTACTTCTCCTGTATCCTTAGTTTTGATACCTTCAATCCACTTTTGCATAGACTCAATACCACTTTGTGAAAGGTCTACTTTATATACATCTTTTAATTTATTGGCGTTTGCGGTTGCTACAGCTGAAGAATCTAATTCACCTTTTTGGAGTTTTTGTAAGAAAGTATCGATTGTAAATTGCCCAGCTGGTCCTAAATCAATTTTCATCTTCCCATCAACTTCTTTTGCCATTGATTCAGCTAGCAATTTAGAGGATTCTGTACCCTTTTGAAGTTCAGATACATACATTCCTATACTTTCAATTTTCGATTTTCCATACTGTAATTCAAATGCTAATAATTTATCTTTATGATCCTTTTCAGCTTTTTCTTGCTCACTATTAAAACGGTTAGAAACTTCTTCGTAAGTTTCTTTCCCAAAAAGATAGGCTTTTGTCTTTTCAGCCCAACCTTTATTTTCAGCTTCTAGTTTATTGGCATTTGCCAAAACAATAGAAGCATCTTCAGCTTTTAAATGCTCTTCTAACTTTTTAAAAGCATCCCCTCTTATGGTTTGTAGATCAGATAAATGCTTGGATTCATAAAGAGCGATAGCATCTAATGTAGTTTTACGTTGTTCAGGCGTGTAATCACCTGTGTTGAAGGCCTTTTCTACATTTTCACGCCAGCCTTTTGTTTGCTTTTCTAAAGATTTCACACCATCATCATACACTTTAATGATGCTCTCAAATCTTTTCTTACCTGCATCTACAGATAACATTCCACCAGCTTCTATTTCTTTTGAAATAGAAGTGATTTCTTTCGCTTTTGTATAGAATTGTTGAACATTTTTATCAGCTACTTGTAAGGCTTGATCAAATTTTTGTGCGAAATCTTTTGGCATTTTCATGGTATCTCCTTGATACCTTTTGATACCTTCTTCTAAGATTTTCTCGGCTTGCGTAGCTACTTCAATTTCTTTATTAATAGATTCAATTACATTATTTCTAACTTGCTCCAAAGATTCTTTTGCACCTTCTGGAACAGTTCCCATCAGCTGACTAAACATTTTGTTAAACTCGCTTTTCTTACCTTCTAGCTCTTTAACGACTTCATTTGTCATTCGTTGAAAAGCTTTAATTGTTTCATCGGCTGCTTTATTTGCTTCTTCACCTGTTTTAAGTTTCAAATCAATCATATTATTAATTGCTTTATCTTTTAAATCCACATAAGCGCCAGCTGCTTTACTTGTTGCATCGCTCACTATTTGACCAAATTTCCCTACTTGAGATTCAGCCTGTTTTGATTTTTCATTCAGATCAAATAACGCTATACCCAGCGCTCCGACTGCAAGAACAGCTCCTGTTATAGCTAAAGCAATTGGATTTGCCAATAAAGCACCTACACCCATAGCAAGGAATCCTAAAGCTGTTGTTACCCCTGCTATTCCGAAGGCCAACAAAGAACTTTTTGCAATCATACTTTGTGTGGATTCATCTAAATTATTAAACCAATCTACTACACCTTGAACACCTTCTACCACATCAACTAATATTGGTAACAAAGCATCACCGAATGATTTTTTCAGTGTATCTACAGCACCACTTAACTGTTCTATTTTCCCTTTAGTTGTATTCATCTTCGTCTCAGCAACTTCTAATGCCGTTACCTTGGACATTTCTGTATACATATTTTTAACACCATTTGCGCCCTCTTTATAAAGGATATTAGCGGCACGAATAGCATCCGATCCAAATAACGTATACATGTAGGACTGCCTTTGCTCAGCCGTTAACCCTTGCATTGCCATTTGGAGAATTTCAGCAATATCGGACATTTCTTTCAAATTTCCATTTGAATCAAAAAAAGCATTCGTCATAATTCCAGTTGAGAACGTTAATTTTTGGAATGCTTTTTCAGCTTTTTCAGATCCGACTTTCACACCAGCTTGTTTAGCTGCGTATTCAGATAAAGATCCAGTTACATCTTTAAAGGATGTTGAAGTTGGTTTGATACCTTTTTCCCCAAGAAACTGCATTGCTTTTCCAGTATCGATTGTTATTAATCCCAACTCACTAAACATATCGTATGCTTCATTAGACTTAGGAATTAAGTTTGCAAGCATAGTTTTCAGTGAAGTACCTGCATCAGAACCTTTTACATTCGTTATATATGAGCTCTTTATCTCATATTCTCCAATTTTCACTGGAGTATCGGACTATATCATCATCCTCGTCTTTCTCGTTAGGATGGGACGCGCTCGTGGGGTTTTACTGTCCGTTCTGGACTCCATACCCTAGTCTCTGAACCCTTCATTTATTCCTAAATGACTCGGCTGCTGATTAGCATAGTTATATAACCTTAGCTTCCCAGCAATTCACGTCCTTTACGCTGCAAATTTCTCTACAACGGGGCTATGTGTTAACCCATTCTGAGCAAATAAAGCTAAGGCTGTTGTAGTATCTTTAAAACTTAGTCCTACACCCGCTGCCACCGCTGAAACCATCGATAAACCAAATTTCAATTCACTAACATTCGTTGCGGAAGCATTTGCTGCACCAGCCAATAGATCAGCTGCTTGAGCTACTGATAAATTATCATCCTTGAACGCATTTAGAGCTGTCGAAGCAATTTCTGCTGCATCTCCCAATTCCAATTCCCCAGCTGTCGCTAGGTTAAGAGCGCCTTCTAAACCACCATTAATAATGTCAGTTAGACTTACCCCAGCTTTAATTAACTCTTCAATCCCTTGTCCTGCTTGTACAGAAGAATATTTTGTTTTTTCTCCCATTTCTACGGCAAGTTCACTAATCTTTTTCATTTCATCGCCAGTTGCACCAGAAACTGCTTGAATATCTGCCATCTTCTGCTCAAAGTTCATCGATTCTTTCACAGCTACCGCAAGTCCAGCTCCGATAACACCAGTCATTGCTGCGAAGGTTGTTCCGACTTGACCGCCAACGTCCTGCATTTTATTCCCTGTATCACGCATTCGCTCTCCAGTTCGATGTAGACGATTCTGCTGTTCGGCTAATTCGCGATTTGTTTCTCTTATTTCATTTTGAATCCGCTCTTGAGCTGTTTCAGCACGATTCATAGCAATTGTATTGTTATCGATTTGCGTATTTAATCGCTGTAATGCCTGGCCGTTTGATGTATATTCAGCTTGAAGCTGCTTTAATTCTTGCTTCAATTGTTTAGCTTCTTGTGAATTACGTCCGAAGTTTTGTACAGCTTGGTTATACTGTGTTTCAAGGCGTTCCATCGATGCTGCCAATGTTAAATTGGATGCTTGTAATTGCTCTTGCTTTTGTCTTGCTTGTTCAATTTTTTGACGGTAATGCTCTACTTTTTGTCCTTGTAGAGTGAACTTTTCATTCAAATACGTTAGTTTATTTCGTAACTGCTCTACAGAATTCCCAAGTAACCTAGCGCGTTCACTCGTTAAGTTAAACTCTGAGTCTATTAAGCGTAAACCACGATTAATTCCTGCAACACCATTTTCAAACCGTTGAGTGTCAAGTGTGACCCGGGCACCAATTTCCATATCTCCAGCCATTTATCTCACCTACCTTTATAACCAAGCTGGCGCTTGATCAGCTGTTCGAACAACTTTTTTATCGTCTTGCTGTTGTTTGTAGCCTAGTGTTTTAAAAAAGAGGACTAAATCCATTTGATTTATATCTGCTTGAGATATACCAGAATCTTGAAGCATGCTATAAATACCAAGCATCATTTCTGTTGGGTTGAATGGTTCCTTCTGTTTCTCTGTTTCTTTTTTTTTGATGAATTTGTCTTTGAATCAATGGCATTGATAATAGCAACTGCTTCAGCAATACGTCCTATAATTGCTAAACAAATAGAGTAAATAGTTGAAGTTAAAAACCAAGCATGTATACCATTAAGAAAATCCTCTACAGTGAACCGATTACCAAACAATTGAACAACAAATTGAGTAGCTTCTTTTAATAAATCAAATTGAACAGTTTCAGCATTTAACTTTTCTGTCCACTCTGCCGCTGCAAACGCATCAGTAGCTGAAATGAAATTAGGTAGAAAGAAAGTTTTTTTACCAGTAGATAAATTCAAAACCAATTTAAACGTTTCTGTTTTTTGTGTTTCCTGCATAATTAAATCTCCTCTCATAAATAAAAGGCACAGCATTTCACTGCGCCTTCTCATCGTCAGATTTATTAAATTTAAGGTCCTGCCACTACTGGTGGACTTGGTACTGTTTTGAACCAATTTGAAGCTACAGAAGTGTCCGCACCTGTTGATTCTTCATCCAAAATATGTCTCCAATTCCCATCTTCACGTTGAATTGCTTTACATTTCACTTTGGATGATTGGAAGTTCGGTTTGTCTTCTGCTGTTTTGTGCTCGTCCTCTGGAATTTCAAATTTTGTTTTATAGTAGCAATAGAATTTGTTTTTTCCGTTGTCCTTTGGCAAGCGATATAAAATTGCTACATATGGAGCGATATCATTTACGTTATCGACCACTTGTCCTTTAACAACCTTCTTACCTAATACCTCTGCATACACTTCTAATGGCAATGAATCTACTTCAAATTCAAGTTCTACTCCACCAAAAGCTGAAGCTGTCGCTCGTGGACCACCTTCTGCGTAAAACGTAACAGATTCGGATTTAGGTGATGCTTTCCCACTTACCGTGTAACCAACTCGTTTAGGCGTAGCATAGGTAGCCTTACCATCAGGTGTTTCTGTTAAAATTGCATAATGTAAATCCCTAAAATCGATTGGAATAGCCATTTATTTTCCTCCTAAAGTTTAATGTCAGTACGAAATCTCATACCATAGTGATATATTTTCGTATCTGATTCGTATAAATTCGCTGTTGTAATACGCTTAAAACCTATATTTTTCATAGAACTATTTACCGCTTCTTTTAGATCACCCTTAACTGGCATGAAAGACCAAATATCAACTTGAAATAAAATAGTGCTGGTAGATTCCGCTCCTTCAGCGTATCTTCCAGCACCATTATCTAATTCAGAATAAGTGATCCATGTTTTGCCGTTATCATCACCACGAACCATGTTATAAATGTATTCTCCACCAAGCTTTTCCACAATAAAAGGAGTCGTAAGAGCACGTAACACATCTTTTTCTAGAAACCTCATACGATATGCAACGCCGCCGCAAAGACATTTCTCATTTCATGAACCGCCTTTACTTCTGTATGTGTTACTGTTTTTTCTATAAACCCTTTATGTGGTGGATGTGGCATCTTACTAGTTCCCCAGTTTTGAAATTTCATATAAAAGTGTGGCGAATTATCATCTTTTTCCCATCCTACACTAATTGATTTAACTCCATTTCGAGTTTTTACTTTACCGACAAGAACTTCATCTTTTGCATGCTTACCTGTCCGCCATGACTCTTTCGGAGAAGGTGATTTAGGCGATGCACTGGCTGGACTTTCTACCTCTAGTGCATCTTTTACTACTCCAGCACCTTTTTTCAACGCTGCGTTTTCAATAGTTTTTACGTTTCTTCCCAACGCTTCGAAACGCTGAATAGCTTCCTGGATTCCAAAGGTCGTTACTTCTGCCATATGGACCTCTCCTCACACACTAAACAGATTTCTTTATGCTGTTCATCAACATCTACAACTGCTCTAATTTCAAATAAACGCCCGTCATATAAAACGCGCATTTTCGCATCAATCCCTTTACGAAATCGCATAAAAAAATTCACTGTGTTAACCGCATTTTCGGTATTTCCAGTGAATATTTCATAATTGAATCCCTTTCCGAATGGTGTTTTTGCCCTTGCCCAAACAGTGACAACATCTTTCCATTCTGACGGAACTGGATTACCTTCTTCATCTTTTTCATTTGTGATTTCTTGCTGAATTGTTATTCTTTTATTTAATTTACTTGGATTCATGATTATCACCGTAATTATAGTCCCTTAATTGTAATATCGTGGTTTCTAATGAATGCTTTAATGCTGGGACATTTAATGATTTATCTTGATTCTCATAGTTTAATAAAACATGCGTTATTACCGCGATTTTATATAGTGACTTTTCACTTTCAGGAACACCAGATTGCAATAAGGATTCTTTTGCTCCATCGATTAGAAGTTGAATATCTGTATCCTCTTCATTTCCATCGATTTTCATTTTTCTTTTTAATAACTCTAACATATAATCACCTATGATCCTGAAGCATTGGTTTTCGTTGATAATTCAACGCTTAACGGAGAATTTAATCCGTTATTTCCAACGGCTTTCACTTGATAAGAATATGTTGTATCACCAGTTAGGCCTGTGTCTTTATAGGTCGCTGTTACTGATGTCCCTACTTGTTTTCCATTGCGAAGTATTTGATACTCTTTAATGCCCCCATCATACACAACAGGAGACCAACTAATGTTGGTCGTTGTTACTGTTGTAGAATCAACTTTTAACCCTGTTGGTCCTTGGGGAGGATTAGGGTGTAGTTTGTACTTCAGCGATACGGAATGCTGATTTCAGTTTGATTTTATGGTCAAACCAAGCAGTTAAAACAAATAGTTCAATACCTGTTTTTACATCTTTGTCACGATCATAAATCATATTCGGATCGTAATTGAAGTGAGAATATCGGAAATCACCAACAATAGGATTCACTGCTGAATCACAGAACTTTACTGGCTTCCCTAAAACTTGTTCTGGTTGAGCGTTATATAAAGTAGCACTACCATTAGCAAGGGTTTCAATTATTTCTAAATAATCTGCGTAACGCATTTCAATAGTTGCATTTGCGCGGAAATCTTCATGCAAATCTGCAATTGCTGACTTAATAGCTTTATATAAAGTTGCGCCTTTAACTGACTTAATGCCAACTTTATAGAATGACATAGATTCTTCTCCAGTTTTAGGCGTTGTAGCAAATGCTACTTTCTTCTCTTTTGCTGCTAAACCACTTTCTAACGCTTGATCTACAGTTTGTACTAAGTTTGTATCAGTTGCTGCTAAAACAGTTTCTGAAATAGGTACAAACACCTTAAATTTATTACGTCCGAAGGTTACAACATCACCTTCTGCTTTCAATTCTTTTGCTGTTTCTGTATCAGCAATAAAATCATCATCATCTAATGTAAAAGTAACCTTAGGAATTTCAAGGTTAGTCACACTTGTAAATGTAGATACGTCTCTTAATGGGTTTTTAACAAATGGCTCATGTAATAATTCATTCGTCATTGTGGTTGGAAGAATCTTTTCTCCACCTGTTGAATTTTTATCCCCAAGAGCTGCTCTTGCTTCTTGTGATAAGGTACCTCCACGAATTGTAGCTCGAACTAATTCTGCTTTCGCTGCAACTACCTTTTGTTTTGGATCTTCAATAGATTGCAAACCAGTTTGATTTTGAAATTGTGCCTTTTGTTCAGCTTCCATCGTGTCATGTTGTTCTTTAATTACATTGAAACGCATTTGAAGGTCTTTCTTGGATTGCTGTAACACTTGAAGACTTTCCATTGTTGCGGATGGATCAATCGCCTTCTGAGAAAGCTCACTCTCTACTTTTTGTAGTTGTTGACCAATAGTAGATAAATTTTGTTTTAGTTCAAACAATGTATTTTTTGAGAAGTATTGAAAGTTACCAATAGATACTCGAAATTTGTTTTTCATTAATGAATTCCCCCTAAAATTGTGTTTATATAGTCCGCGTTAGCTTTCGCTTCTTCGGCAATTTTTTGTCGTTCTAACATTTCGTTTGGTGATATATTTGCTTGTGCATTTACTAATTGTTGTGGAATATTTTTGTATTCCTTCATCCACTTTTCATCTAGACATGCTGCGGCATTATTTGCTGAGATAATTTCATCGCAAAGTCCATACTCCATCGCTTCATCAGCCGATAACCATGTCTCTGCATCTAGTAATTGTTTTAATATATCTTCATCTAATTTATCACCAGCACGAGTTAAATAGTGTTGCACCATCGATTGGTTAATACGTTCAATATCATCCGCTGCTTTACGTAGCTGATCAGCATTTCCTGATGCATATGTCCACGCATTGTGTACCATCAACATTGAATTAGCATACATAATGATTTTGTCTGAAATCATAGGTAATACTGATGCGCAAGAAGCACCTATGCCATCAATATAGGAAATAACCTTCGCTGGATGTCTCTGTAACATTGCAATAATAGCCATTGTTTCAAAAACAGATCCACCTGGACTATTGATGTAAAGGTTAATCGTTTCAATGCCATCACCTAATTCATCCAGTTCATTTTTAAAAGTAATAGACGATACCTCGCCATACTCTTCCCATGCATACTTTGTAATTTCTCCATAAATAAAAACATCAGCCGTTTTACCATTGGCAGATGCTTTCATTTGAAAAAACTTATTCTGTTTGTTCTTTGCCACTACTTTTCACCCCCTTTCGTTGAGTTGGGTCCATATCGATTGGATAAAGGTCGCCAGAAATCCATAATTGAGAAGCTGAACCTCCCTTTGGTGGTTTATCTTCTAATTCACGCACTTCATCAGGTGTTAGCCCACCACTTCGAAGCATCATTTGATAAAACTGTGTTCTCGCTGCTGTATCGCCTCGTAGTAAGCCACTCATATTAAATTTAAAGTAATATCCAGCTTGCCTTTCAGCCTTATTTAACAATTTTCGATTCATTTCCTGTTCGTACTGTCGGGCAATAGGCGTTAAAGTCATTTGGACAAATTGAATCATTAATTGTTCATTGCTACTATAACTCTGTCCTTCCGTATCATTTAAAAAAGAAACAGGAACATTAAAAACGTTAGCAACTCGGGAACGTGTAATTCGTTCTGATGCTAACGTGTCTGAAGCGAAGTATTTCCGCTCCATTTCATCTATAGTTACACCTGGTTCTCTAAATAAAATGCCACCATTTTCTTTGTAAAAACGCCGAAAATCATCAATGATCCGTTGTCTCTTCTCGCTATCTACGTTTGCTCCATACTCCAAAATGAAACTGTCTTTCTTCTGCATTTCTGACAAACTAAATTCTTGTACTGCCTTATCATATTCAAGAGTATTTCGTAAAACATCAATTGGACAAATACCATTCCATCTTGAAATACCTGTGATGTGTTTGACATGAAACATATTCATATTGTGGATATAATACGTACCTTCAATCCCACGTACCTCATACCACAAATTATTATCATCCGTATTTAAAAACGGTGTTACATAAGCGGATTCAATAGGGATTAAAGATTCTACTTGAAATCGAATATCACGAATGATAGCTGCATATCCATTTCCAGTTTCATTTCTTGAAACTTCAATTTTATTTATCCATTCAAATCCGGTCATGTTTGGATTAGGTTCATTCATCACAACATCGGACACTTGATTAACAACAGTGTCATAATCCTTATAGAGCTTTAGTGGTAAAGAAGCTACCGTATTCGACAATCTACTAATTACACTGAAAATCGTCTCGTTTGTAGCTAATTTTGCATTATCAATACCCCAAAATTTTCTTCCAAACCATGAAGAGAAGTCAAATCCCGCGCCTTTCCACCCGGCGGCCGCACCTTTTAGTGCTCCCTTCACACGATCTAACATTTTCAATTTCTCACCGCCTTTCTATTTAAAAAGATCGCTAACTGATACAAATTCAATATTTCCATCACCTTGTAATTGAGTTAACATCGGGATTACTTCTGTATGAGCATTTAGAAATGCTGCAAAACCATCAATCTTCCGGTATTTACTCTGTTTAGACGGTAAAAAGTTTCCATTACGATCTTCCACAAGTTTTACATTGTTCATGTACCAACGGAAAAGACGGTTTTTATTACTGATTATTTTTCCATCCAATAATAATTCTTTTACATCCTTTAATGCTGGACTTAAAGTTAAATGTCCTTGTCGAACTGATTCTGTATTAAATCCATATGCTTTCAAATCTTCATTTAAACGATAAGCATTTGCTGGATCATAAGTAATTTTCTTTATGAAATACTTTTCAGATTGTTCAACAAACCAATCATAAACATACTCATATTTCACATATTCACCAGGAATAATAGTTAACCAACCTTTATCTTTAAACTCTTTATATTCGATGTCCTCATTATCACGATCAACTTTAGCTTGCGGAACCCAACTATGAGATAGTACAAAAACCTTCCCATCTTCTAAAGGAAATTCTAGACAAGCGCTTGTAAAATCTTCTGATGAAGACAAATCATAACCTGCAACACATTCTTTACCATCTAATCCCTTTATATCAATAACTTCTTCATTTCTTTTTAATATCTCAATACCAACAAAGGACATTTCATCATTATCAACAAAGATGTTAAATTGTTTTGTAATCCAGTCGTATTTTTCAGCATCTGTATGTTTGTCTGTATTCCAATCATCAATAAGCGATGGAAGGTCTAGTGAAACCCCCATATTAGGGTTTGCTTTAATCCATAATTCAGGATTCTCAATTTCATCCACACTATCCATTTCAGCCATGAAATAAAACTTTCTATCTTGGTCGATAACCCTTTCCAACACATCAGTTGCAATTTCATAGTATTGAACAAGTGGTCCTTCAAGTTGATATCCTGCCGTAGTGATGTAAACAATCATTGGCTGTTTACGTGCCCCACGTGATTTTTTAATAACATTGATTAACTTAAAGTTTTTAAATTCATGTATTTCATCAAAAATACCAAGGTGTGTGTTTAATCCGTCTAGTTTTTTACTATCCGATGCACGAGGTTCAATTTTAGAATGCGTTTTATCGTGGAAAATCCCTTTCTGATTTTCGCGTAAATGCTTCCGAAGAAGGGGGGATTTTTGGACCATTGCACGACTTTCATCAAATAATTCTCCCGCTTGTTGTTTTGTATTTGCCAAAACATAAACACGAGCACCTGGCTCATTATCTTTAGCAACAGCATAATTAGATAAACCGGAAATCATTGTAGTTTTTCCGTTTTTACGTCCAATAAAAATAAGGCCCTCACGAAAGCGCCTATAACCTGTATCTTTATGAACCCATCCATACAAAGAACCTATAACAAAGTGCTGCCACGGTTGAAGAACTAATCTTTTATAGTCACCTTTTGATGGGCGACAAAACTTTTCGATATATCTTATCGGTCTATGAGCTTTTTCTTCCTCAAAAACCCAAGGGAACTCCTCAGTCCCCTGTCTCTTCAAATCATTTAGATGACGTTGACAAGACAAGATGTTTTTCTTACTAGCTATTATGTTTCCTTTCACGACTTGTTCTGCATACCAAGTTGTTCTTAGTTCAGGAGATGGATCTACCAAAATATTAAAATGCTGTATCTGTTCATTTCGCCAATTTTTATACCACTTAGCTATTTCAGATGGCTTAGAAGTTGTCGTAATCATCATCAGAATCTCCAGTTAACTCTTCTTGAAGCTTTTTACGGCTTGCCCCAGTCAACCCTAGCTCCCCTAAATATTGACGAATCTGCTGTAAATACTTAGGTATCTCTGGTATCAAAGTATGCTTAGTCAGATTTGTAGCACCTGCTTTATTTGTATACTCCATTGTCAGCCCTTCTTTTTTAACATTGGCCGCCATCTCCCTAAACATTTGATAACTGAAAGCAATCGCTTCAACTACAATGGGGTCATTTTTATCTGCCTTACCTTCCCCTTCTAGAACAGACCAAATACGAATCCAAGTGTCTTTTCCTACTTTTTTTAAATGAGTAGGTGGTTTTCTCTCATTCAATCCTTTATCCACGATATCACCTCACTTACATTTTATGGATAAAAAGTATTGGTTCAAAAATAAAAAGCCCCTGTTTTCAGGGTTTACCCCCCTTTAGAAAAACCACTTGCGCTACGCACGAAGGTGGCATCCGGTCTGGGCGGAAACCGCTCTGAACAATAAAAGGAGGGGGGCTATATCAATTCTGTATTTGCTTTTGCTTTTACAACTGATATCTTTCTTTTTTTCTTCTTTTTCCCTCCACCCTTTTCAGGATGCTCTTTATTATGACATGCATTACATAAACTAATTAAGTTATCTAATGTTAATGCAAGTTCAGGATATTCACTTCTTTCTTTGATATGATGGACCATATCAGCAGGTACTGGTATCAATGGTTCATACTTCATACACTCTTGGCAACGGTAGTTGTCTCGTATCAGTGCCAGCTCTCTACATCTTCGCCAAGCTGTGCTGTCATAGAACTTCTTCGCTTCTTTATCACGATTGTATTTATCATAGTACTTTCGTTGTTGTTTGATTTTGTTTTCAGTCATTACTTTGAACTATCGTTTTAGCTATGACTTCTCCATCACAATAAAATTCAACAGTCTCAGCTTCTCCTGTATATTTGTTCATAAGCTTTTCTAACTTCTCGAATGCACTCACACATTCATTGATAGCTAATGTAAGTTCTTCAATATTCGCTTTTGCTTCTGTCGTATCAATATCAATGTGGGCTGAAACAGTATTTTGTTTTTCCATTATTCAACACTCCTTAATAAATTCAATGTTTAAATGTTGCTAATTTGACGGCACTGTCTTGCTAAAGGGATAAAGCTTTTCAAGAGATTCACAGCATTTTTATTTTGCCACCATCTATCCAACAAGATTATTCGTGCATTCATTGGATTAAGTCCATCAAGAGAGAATGAACTATTAGATATAAAACGAGGTATTACATGAGTTGTTCCAAAATGATTCTTTATTCTTTTCCAAGTTTCTTCCGAGTACTTTAAATTGTTACCAACAATCCATAACTCTTGTTTTTTATCTTCTTTTAAATCCTTTAGTATTCCATCTAAACATAATAGATCGTAATTATCTTGAACCATATCTTCACCCCTAACAAGTAGTCCTAGCTCTAATAAGCATCGGCTTACGATTCAATACCTGCGATTTCATAGCTTTGTATTTGAAGATGAGTTTATATGAGAGTTTAAAGCACTCTTCGTATTTAGGAATATATTCTATGCACATTGGCGTTTCTTCATATGAATTTACCGGTTCTATTTGATAATCCTCAATAAACCAACACGAAGATAATATGTGTCCACATATAACGATGATGTCTACTGCCATTCTCTTCACCCCTTATCTTTCCTTAACAACAAACAAGGCGCTACCCCGATCACGGCAGCGCCTACGATAATTGCTATTGGTTTAATCATTCTTCTCAAGTAACCCTAACTTATGTTCAATATTTAAAAATGAATATCCATGTGCAAATCCTACAATTCTGATACCTGCAGCATATCTATGTTCTAATTCCTCATTATAAGTTTTCTTATAATACGCTGATTTAGAAGTAATATTATCGTTGTCATTAATAATTACTTCATCACTTGGAAATCCATCCATTTCAATTTTGACCGCTACATACTCTGCGCCTTCACTTGCAGCTTCATTAAAACACTGTTCTAATCCATCTAATGTTAATTCCATCATTCATCCTCCTCCAAAATAAAAAGCACCAGAATGGATGCTTTTCTCTCAATTATTCATTTATGTTTTAATTATGGTACGTGAAGTTTTATTCTTTTTCCAATCACCTAATGTTGTTACATTCATCTGCGCCAACATTATTAAGTAACTGGAAGAAGAGCAAAAGCCCCTCCTCGTTTACACAACAGATTTCGACTTCGGAATTGAAAACAAGAAACAACATTTCATTCAATCCTCAACCATCACCCATAGCCTAACGATCCATTTGAGTTATAAAGGAATGTGAAAAATGTTTTCCGCCACTTCTCACAATACAAATATATCATGTTAAAAACCAAAACGTGTCCGTAAATAGTTCGCAAATAGTTCACGAATAGTTCGCGTTTTTCATTCTCTCTTTAGTTAACAATCTTGGGTTTCTTACTATGACTGACCAATCTTTACCAGAACTCCAATCAATACCTCCTATTAATTGAATGTCATCTCCTGCCCCATTAATAATTGGAGTGAAATATTCTCGTCTTGCTTCAGCATTAGTCCACAATGTTTCTCGTAAATTCTGCTCCACTTCATCATAAATGACTACACCGCAATTTAGCCCATCATTACTTCGTGTACTTTTTCCCATCGTTTTTCAGCCTCTTTTCGCATAGTTTTGATTAAATATGATCTTTAATCCTTAGAAATGAATTAGCTATAAACTAGATTGTGTTAAATTCACCTATTCGGTTTAACCTTAGATATAGCAATATCTTTCGCATTTTATAAAAATGAATTTGACACTTTCAGTTTAAAGCTAATTCAATAAGTGATAAAAAAATAAAGGAATTAGATTCTAAACTTCCTTTGGTAATCATTTAATGTATCTTGCTCCATTCCGATATATCTCAATGTTTCTTTCTGATCAGTATGATTTAACATCTTTTGCAAAGCGACTACATCTTTAAATTGTTTGTAATGATGATACCCATATGTTTTTCTAAGTGAATGAGTACCTATGCGTTCTAATCCAAACTCTTCTGCAGCTTGATTTAATATTACATAAGCCATTGCACGAGTAATTGGTTTATTCTTTCCATTCCTACTCTTGATCAGATATTCAGTCTTCGATTTTCCTTCTGTATAATTCCTGATAGCTCTCTTCAGCTCTGAAGGCATCTTTACATCTTTGATCTTCCTTGTCTTCTTTTCACGTATTACAATATTCCATCCCTCAACATCCCTAACGCGTAAACGCAATATATCTGATATTCTGAATCCTGTATTAATACCAAGAAGAAACAGAATGTAGTTCCTCTCATTCTGCTTCTTATAGAATTCTTTTATTTCTTGTATGATTTCTTTATCTCGAATCGGCTGTACAATGTTCATACACTTTGCCCCTCTTTTTGTCTACGTGTTTTTTGAAATACCTCTTTCTTTAGATTGAAAGCTAAACGCAATATCGCACGACCTTTTAACTTGTAATACTTTGTTTTACCTATGCCTAAGTCCATCCAGATATCTGGGTCATATCCAATGTCATCTTCCATATAAAACTTCACGATTACCTCACGTTCATCATCTCTTAGGCGATTCACAGCATCATACAACCAACTCATAAATTTATTTCTTTCTTGTTCATACTCAATTCTTTCAATTGCAATATTTTCAGTTGAGCTATTAAATGCGTTTGTAGTTGATGGAGGAACAATAGAATATGATGGTGTCACTTTTGGCAGCATATCACATGGCATTGTCGCTAAGTATGTACGATACTCAATAAATACTTTTTCAATTTCTTGTTTTGTTCTTTTTCCATCCACGATTGGCATTTTAAATGATAGTTGTTTATTCATATTAAATTCCTCCATTATTATTATTATTATTTTTGTCTTAATGCTCCACGTCTGCGTTCATAACGTGGTCCATGAACTCCCATTAACTCTTCAATTTCACGAGTGCTAAATTTTTCTTTTCGATTTTTCTTACCTTTCTTCTTTGCTTGTTTTGATTGCTTTTTCCACTCACGTAGCTGATCCTTTAACACCTTCATTTCCCCATCTCCCTTTTCAAAATAAAAAGGACACCTATTCCTAAAACAGCTTTGATTGCCGCTTTAATGAATTGGTGTCCTCTAGTTTTCTAGCCGGACTGTATTTGGTTTTCATTTATTTAATAATACCTGCTTGTACAAAGAGATTTCTCCAAGCTTTATTAACTTGGTGTTTCTCAACGGCTTTCGCACGACGAGCAATAGCTTTTCTTGTTTTCCGTTTCTTTAAATTAGCCATTCTCCTAACCTCACTTTCTATTATTCGTTACCTTTTCTATCCCTACGACAAATCCATCTACAAGTGCTTGTCCTAATTCTCTACCTTCTTTTGCTGTCATTGGATAAATCGGTGTCCCATCATCAAGAAACATGATTGGCTTTCTAGATTTGCTATATTTACGCTCTTTATGATTTCTTCCAACAGTAAGACGGAATATATCTTTTACTTCTGGCATACTCCTAACCTCGCTTTCTAAAAATTATTTATTCAATAATTCATTTACACCTTTCTCCAAAAGCCATTTTTCACTTTCTTCAGGTAAAACAATGTCATCAATACGAGGGATTTTGTCTTCCTTAATAACACTCGTTAGAAAATCTATTACGAAGTTTTCTTTGTCCGAATCATCTACTGCTGCCATGCACATAATTTCATATTTCTTCTCGCGAATTAATTCAGCGGCATTTCTAAGTTCAATGAATAATTCCTTCTTTTTATTTTTAATAATCATTTCTTCAATTACACTTAAATTTTTTACATCCATTTTTTCTACCTCTTTCTAAAAGGATTATTTTGTTAAGTCTTTATTTGACTGTTCTACGAATGCATTCCAATCTTTTATACCTGTTTCCATTTCAGTACAAGCTATCGCTAATACATCATCAAAATCGTACCAATGTTGCAATGCTATATATTGTTCCTTATCGACATCGTCTGTAAAATCGCACTCTTCGCATTGAACCCAAGAAGTCGATGAGTATTCACAATCACTATGTTCTATTATTAAAGATTGTTGTTTGCATTCGGGACAAACACGTGCCTTCTCAGCTTCATCATTTAGTTTTAAAAAGTGATCACATCTTACTTTGGCTTGTGCTGATGTAATTCCGCATTCTTTCGCGTATTTTGTTACGTCTGAATAAATCGTCATTTCCCTCTTCCTCCCCTAAATAAAACTCAATATTCCGTCAATACTATAGACACATGGTTATCTTTCTCCGTTTTCCTTACATGAGCAGTTAGCTTTTGCTAGCTGCTTTTATTTATTGTTTGGTTTAAACCATCCTTTTTCATGTGATTCTCTTATTAATGATTCAGTAGTTATATCTGTTTTCCCTAATAAATTTTCCAGAGTTTTATTAACTGTCCATATCTGTGATTCACTTAATCCGCGTAATGGCGCATCAATCATAGACATTGATAAACCCAAAATGTTCTTTTTAAGTTGTTCGAATTGTTCTTTTTCTTCCATATCCATTCCCCTTTTCTACAAAATGAAATTTTTGTTTAGTTTTCTTTTTCCTCATAATCTACAAATTCATTTTTAAAGAAATACTCTAGTGGTATATCAGGATGACGACCATTATCTTTATACTTTGGCGAATAAGTAAGCACACAATTTTCAATTGTAAAAGCAAGTGACGTTGGGGCGCCTTTACGTTGTATCCAGTGTGTTTTCATTCGTTCAATAGCTTCAAATCCTGTAAAATTCTTCATTTCCTACTCACCTTTCTACCAAATAGCGTTTTGGTTTAATTTTTAATTAGTTCTGGATTCTCATAGATATTACCAATGACCGTTGCTAATTTTTTGAATGAACCATCTAATCTATATTTTGGGACGTATATTTCCCCTTCTTTCAATTTAAAGGCTCCTAATTCGTAAATTACATACCCCACAAAACCAGCAGCGAATCCAACCTCTTCCCAGTCATTATCTATCTTAATGATGTCACCTACATAAATTTCTTTACCGCTCTTATCCTTTATGCCTGTGTATTGCAGTAAAGAAGAATAATAATTATCTTCTTTACCGCAATTTTTCAAAGTGTCTTTTAAGCTATCAAAATTCAATATTTCTTCCCAGCTATACATAATTCGATTTTCTTTACCATATATCCGATACTTAACTTCATTCATATATCTTCCGCCCTTTCTCTCAAATAACGATTTTGTATTATTTGTCTGCTAAAAAACTTTTCGCATCATTAAACAATTGACCCTTTGGAACAAAGTTAAATCCGTACTGATTAAAGAACTCATCATTTGACATTTGAAACCATTCTTTTGCTAAATCCCATTTATTATGTCCTTTGAATGTTCCGTACCACTTACGTTGATGCGTTTCATTAATAGTGTTACTTGATTGAACTGTACTACTCATTTGTATAGGAGATTGCATTCCCATCATTAAACCTGTAGCAAATCTTCTCCCAGCTTCATCTACATTTCGAGGTAATTCTCTTTCTATTCCTTTCAAACTTTCAAGCACTTGATCTAGTACCTTTGTATCGCCTATAATTCCACGGTTATTTTCGATATGCCACACAATGTTTCCAAGCTGTTTCTTCAGTCTCATACTTACTACTCCTTCCTCTCAAATAAGGATTTTGTTTTAAGCTTGCACATACACTCAAAACATACATAAAATATATTGCTGTCACACTTTTACATCTCACTATGATATGAGTCTTGGTCAAAGAGCGCTTTCCCGGGCGCTCTTTTTCCGTTCAAATAAGGATTAATCATATTTAGTTAAAGCAATCATATACTCTAATAGGTGTTGTTATTAGCGTCATGGAGTGCTCTGGTCACGCACTCCTATTTTCCGTTTACAAATTAACTATTTTGTTTAGTTTTCTAACAAACTTATACGCTGCAAATACTTAACTGAGAAGTAACCACTAAATCCTTCTAAAAACACCACTTGTGAACCACTACTTGCTTTAAATTGATCTGTTCTACAAGTCCAAACTTTTCCCTCATAACGCTTCGCTTCTAAGCAAGTGTGCATCACTACCTTGTCACCTACTTTTAATTCATCCATAGCACCGAATACTGTTTGATAAGCTTCTTTATATTTACGTTTTATAAAATCCACTTGCTTCAACGTTCTAACGTTTGCAAAGCGACCTTTCATGTAGTCCAAGCAAACATGATCTATATCTTCTGGAGGGCCAGGGAAGTAAGTTGAAGATTGCTTACCTCCACTCGTTGTATAAGTCATTTCAACCCCACCGTATTCATTCTTTATCATTTCAAATGCAGGTTTCATTTCTCATTCCCCTTTTCGATTAAAATAACGCTTTTGTTCGAAAATCTTTAATATTTAATTTCTGACCAGTCACCGTATAACTTCCGCTCACACCATTTATTGTGTCGTTCTAGAAGCGCTTTCCTCTTTTCTTCATCAGACAAACCATCTAGCTCTTCATCAGGAATTTCAATTACTTCTGTATCAACTTTCGCCCAAAACTCAAATTTAGCCATTATCTACACTCCTTCGGTCACCTTTTTAACTTCTTCGTGGTAGGATTTCAAACGCTCAATCGCTTCATTATCCCAACTAAACTTTTCTTGCAAACCATTCAAACTTGCATCGTCCCATCCACAAATAATTCCATATATCCAAGCTAACCTATGATGACTCGACCAATCGTGAGGACTAAATGAAATTGCTCTGTCGAGAGAATTCATAATTTCTTTCAACTTTTCTTCTTCCATAAAAGCACCTACTTTTCTACAAAATTCAAATTTGGTCTTACTTTACATCTACACGTGCTTGACTTGCTTCTCTACTAAAACCATCCGGATATCTTTTAGCTAATTTTGCAATATTCATTTGAGCGATATCTTCTAAGGTATATCCCATTTCGTGAGACATAATCGAAATGTAGTACAAGATGTCTCCCAGCTCTAAAGCGATTTTATGCGTATTCCCTTCTTCTTCTCCTGGACAATGAGCCGGATCAAATCCATGACCGTGGAAAATAGCTTTTTTTACAATATCAGCGACCTCACCAGCTTCTCCCGAAAGTCCTAATGCTGCATTTAAAACACGTCCACCAAAATCCTGATTTGTATTCCATGTACGTAATGCCGCTTCTTGATATTGATCTAATTCGCAAATTTGATTGTCGTTCATTACAGCTTGTCCTTCCTTTGATTTACTAATTAATTTAGTCCCTTCCAAAACATTGTTTTTCATTGATTTCATTTTGATTTCCCCTTCCTATTTAGCAAATACCTAATCCTATCGGACGATTTTCTATTAAATACTTATCAGCCTGATCTATTACAAGAAGCACAACTTCCGCTTGGTGTCTCCTTAACGCTTTTGCCATCTTTGGCAAGCTCATACCTTGACTCCACATTTCACGAAAACGTACTACATCTCTTTCATCCCAAATGAAGTTAGCTTCTTCTAAAGCGATGTATATTTTTAAACGTGATTCCTTCATCGCTTCATGATTTCTTGCTACACTCATAAGCGAACCTACTTTCTAAAAATGATTATTTTATCTTTTCAGTAAACTTAGTATCCACACGATCAACTTTACCGTTTACCCAAACCGCAACTTGCTCACCAAATCCGCTCATTGGTGGATTTACTGCTGTTACATTTCCGTCCTTTACTATTAAAAGCTTGTTGCTGCTAACATCAATTTCTATTTTTTTCATATGTCCCTCTCCCTTTTACTACCGCATGTACTCGACAACATCAGGTTTAAAGCCACTTCCCAAATAAATTCTTACTGGGATAATTTCTTTCTTATCCCTTGCTGCCTTACATAACTCTTCCGCTGTATCCCAATTAAAAAACCTATCTACAGCTCGTTGAAATCTCCAAATTGCCATTACATATTGTTCAAAGATGTCATAGCGATCATCTTGTTTAGTTGTACGCGGTAATTCATCGGTACCCTTTGCATTTCTTGGGACTTGGACACGTACATCTGTATATGTAACGCGTCCATTTCCTTTTTTTACATTAGCTTTCATTACATCAAACTCACAAATTGCTGGCTCTACATCGAAAATGTTTAGTTGCTTAGGCATGTACCTTCACACTCTTTTCAAGTGCATCAAGTAACTCATTTGCTCCCGTCTTACTCAAAAACATTCGACCGCCCAATAATTCCATGTTTGATTCGGAAACTTCACCTGTTACAAAGCATGACTTTTCTTGTTTTCTTAAAACAATGTTTTCACCCTCAACATGAAATCCCAGTGCCGTTCCTTCAGCAATCCCCAAAGTTCTGCGTAACTCAACTGGAATTACCACACGTCCTAGCTCGTCCACTTTTCTTGCTATACCTGTAGTTTTCATACCTTACTCCCCTTTAGTATTTTTATATTTGTTTAAAATATCATCGAAACGCTTTTGGTTATCCTCAGTACCCTCACTTTGAGATTGCTGTGGTTGTTGCACTGACTCAGGTTCTTCTTGTTGATGTAACCATTCTGGTACAGCTTCAGTTCGATTAGCATAACCTTTTCCAGTACGCTTTTTGTTTTGTTGTTGTCTTCGAAAACCCGCTTGTGCTGCTTCTACATCATGAATTGTTTTAAAACCCTGTTGATGCCAATCTTTTAGAATTCCTTTTGTATAAGACCAATTACGTGTATTGTTTTGAAGTGTAATTTTCATAGCTTCTACTACTAAATCTTGATTGAGATCATCTACCCATTGATTTATTTCTTCTCCCATGAAAGGAGATATAAAACCAAAATTTTTCATATAGAAATCAATTGCGCGATTTTCTACTACTGGAGGTGTTTCTTCTTGTTGCAGTTTTTCTTTTTCTTTTTCTTTTTCTTTTTCTTTTTCTTTTTCTTTTTCTTTTTGTCCCCGTATCGTGGACGTATCGTGATACGTATCGTCAAATCCAGCCATACTGCTTATTTTTTCAACTAAAGAATCATTTGTAGTTCTATCCAATACAAGTTTCACTAAAGATAAATCTTTAATTGTTTTTATTTCCTTTTGAATACAATCTTCGATAGGTTTTCCGCCTTTTATCAGGTTATATTTGCCCCAATTTAGTATGCAAAGCTCTCTAGTTTCTTCGTTATAAATTATTAATTCATGGTGTTTCGTAAAGCGGTCTAGTAAAGCTTTAGCGCTTTCTATGGAGTAACCTAATTCAAAGGCCATTTGTTTCCTTGTGATTGTATATACACCAATTTGTGTTGTATGTTCATTTGTCATTAGATACAAATAGAAATATCTATCCTCCGGTGTCATTTCTTCTGTAACCTTTGGATCTGACCAAAAAGTAGTTCTGACATGTCTGTATTTAGCCATTATTTCTCCTCCTCGTACAAACCACCACATGTGCTTGTCTACTTTTGATAATTCGTTGAATCGCATAATAAGGATAACCAACACTGAAGTATTGCTTAATCATCCGTTGTAATTCTTCTTTGCTTTTTGCTAAGTCCCAGAACTTATTAGGTAATAGCACTTGATATTCAATTAAATCCATGTACTATTTCCCTACTTCCCGTGGTATACTTATAGAAACTTGTTTTTTCTAACGGACCCACTGTCATGGGTCTTTTTATTTTGTTCTACACCACTCCAAGCCCATTTTCTTATCGGCTCATAAGTAATATAAAGCAGCCATAAACCACCTGTGGTTGAAAATCCGAATATAGCTAATGCTGTTAAATCTTCCATTATGCTGACACTCCCCTTTCTAACCAATTAAAGAATGCATCTCTTGGAACTACTTTTTTTCTCCCTAATTTCACTAAAGGGAAACCTTTTTGATCCATAATATCGTAAGCTGTTCTTTTCGCTACTCCTAATATTTCTTCTAAGTGTGTCACGTTTAACATAATCGGATAATCCTTTGTGCTATCATTAGTGACTGGAATGCTATCTAGCTTTTCTACTGTTGTTTGCCTTTCATCTTCTTTATTAAAGCGAAGTAACTCAATAGCTTCCCAAAACTCTTCATCCCTCCAACCTTTTTGAGCTGAAAACTTTGTAATTGCCAACGCTATTTGAACTGTTGAATTTTTCATTTTTTATATCTCCCTTTCTTTTTATAAAATTTTAATTTTATCTATTAAGAAACATAATCATCTAACGAACTAGGTCTTTCTGGCGGATACCATCCTGCAATAAATCGCATAGCATTTTGATAAAATTTTCTTGGGATTTTATCGTATTTAGCTACACCAAAATGTCTTTTTAGTGCACCATAAATGCCTTGATACGATGCATTATCATAGCCTTCGTTTTTAAGTTCAAAAACACGTTGTTTGACTTTACGCTGTACTGCTCCTTTGTTTTGTTCGGTAAGCCATAGCTCGTTATCTACTAGAAGTTTCATTTTGTTCATTTCTTCTTCCGTATGATCTTGGCGTGATTTGATTTGTTTTAGTTCATTCATGCTGTAAATAATCGAATCTTCGACTGATAGTTGCTGCTGTTTTTGAATGTATCCTTTCATTCGTTTGAATTCATTTAAAAACTTAATTTTCATCTTCATCGCTTCAGGCGTTATGTAGCTCATTGCGACAATTGCAAAAGCATCTTCTGTTAAGTTATATTTTTCATACCATTGTTTGTTTTGTGGGTGTTGATACTGGGTCTCCCCAAAGTTGGTGATACCCCACTGTTGTTCTCCTGCTTCTATTAGCTTTTCGATTTGAATTTCAATGTCTCTCATCACATGATCGTGACGTTTATCGAACATTTGAGAAATCGTTATACTATCCGTAACCACTTTACGCCCTTCCATAAAAACAAACTCACTTACTGGATGTTGCGCAACTTGCAATCGATTCATTTTCGTTTACCTCTCTTCCTCTTTTTACTCTCGAAACGCGAGTTGGATTATAAAAAAAATTATCTACTGATACACCAAAGAACTCCGCAATTCGCATAGCTATATTCCATCTAGGATTCTTCTTTCCATTTTCAATTTCACAATAATAGTTAGAAGAAATATCTAGTTTCTTAGCTACTTCAAATTGCTTCAGACCTTTATTTTCACGCAATTTGATTAACCATTCTCTTTTCATGTTTACCTCCGATGTCATATGTTTGACTTTAGTATACTCGCGATTCGCGAATATGTAAATATCTTTTCTGAAATTTTTTCGAAATAAAATAAATTCGCGTAGCGCGAAAAAAATATTGATTTTGTTCTGCGAAATGTTATCTTTATTTATAGGGAGGTTTTAAACATGAACATAGGGGAACGCTTAAAATATTTAAGGAATAAACAAAAATGGACTATGAAAGAAATTTCTTCCAAGTTAGGGATAGGCGACTCAACTTATAGTGGGTATGAAACTAATTATAGAAAACCAGATGCGGAAATGATTTGTAAATTAGCTGACTTGCATAATACAACAACCGACTATATTTTGTGTAAAACTGACGATCCAACGCTAGAGAAAGCAACATCTTCTAATATTAAAGATTTCTTTGATAATCAAAAATTACATTGGGACGGAAAAGAATTATCTGAGGATGATGTGGAAAGTCTTAAAGATTTGTTAGAAGTTGCAGTTAAAAGAATGCTTAAATAACAAAAAAAGGATTAGCAAGAAGCTATTCCTTTTTTTGTTGTCCGTATATGTTGAAATTTTCTTAATTCAATATCCGTCAGTAGCCCTTGCTTATGTAATTCGTCTAATACATAAACTACATCACCTGTCACATTGTCACTTCCTAATAACACTTGTACCATTTGCTTCACTTGTACTTCTACCCCTTTATTCATCAAAATAACTTCCTCCCTTAATTGTTGGTAAATATTAGGTGTCGATTTTTTGTTCCTCATCCAAAAACCAACATTCCCCAAAAATTACGAAAGAGGCTGCGAAATCGCAACCTCTAACTCTTTATTAACTATTTAATTTTTATTATTAAAGTCCGCCAGGCTCAGACATCATATATTGTACTTGTTGTTTAACTGGTTGTTCTTTACTGTCCTTAGTCGCTGCCCCTACATTCAATGATAGAGTAAAAGCACTCATAATACATAAAACTGCTACACTAATTTTTTTCATCCTCATCCCACTTTCTTTTCTAATGATGCTAACACACGTTTCACGGCATTAGCATAGTGATAGTTTCCAACCCGTTCAAAGCGTTTCAAAGCTTCTCTTAATCCTAGTATATCATTGTTAATTCTGGAAATATAGTACATTGTGAACGGTGAATCTAATTTTCTTTCCTTAGTTAATTCTTCAAACATTTTTAATGCCTTTTCTTTGTTCCCATATAGTCCTTCATAATAAGCTACTTCAGATAAGTCGATAGATGTAAAATCTATTTTATCGAGATTAAAACCATTATCTATATACAAGAATGCTAATGTGGACTGAAAAGATTTATACTTCCTACTCTCTTTCGAAATCCCGTTTTCGTCTAAATACTTTAGGCTTTGTAATAAATATTTTTCCGCTTTCAAAACATCAGTGAAAAGATAACTCTCTCCGAGCCCACATAATGCCGTCGCCTTTACAATGGGTGCTTCTAATTCAGATTTTAATATTGCACCACATTTAATTCTGCATGCCTCTAAATCTTCGTTAAATAAATTAATGTAAGCACTTCGAACATTGTAATGTATCTCATGACAAGATTGTATAAATGCATTCTTTATAGTTATTAAATTTTTCTCTACTTTATCTGAATAAGGAAGCATAGCCCTATAATTAAAAATATCGTACATCGAAAAACTGTATAACATATTTACTAGAACTTGAACTTCTGGATCATTTGCAAACATAACTTTGTCCATATCATCAATTAAGGCTTGTCCTCGTTTAACATTTTGACTTCTATAATTAAATAACTTGTAGATTTTAAAGTATTTCTTTAAATGACTATTTCCCTGATGTTTCTCTATCAGCTTATCTATAACTTCATACTCGCCAATTCCTTGGCAATAACATAACGCTTTGCGAATGTTCAAATCTCCCGAACATAGCATGATAAATTCACTAAGAATTCCTTTTCGTTCCTCCATATCTTCAAAAAGAATTGAAGCTACAGGTAAAAACTTATCGAATTTCATTTCTGAGGTTTTACCACTTACTGCATCTGTTATAACAACTCGATCTACACCCGTTTTTCGTTCAATATCCGGGAATGTTAATCCCCTTCTATCAGCTTGTTTTTTAATACGCTTCATCAACTTCTTCATTTTTGCTCCCCCTATTTGGAACAAAGACGCTTCGCTTTTTCTCAAATTAAACAATAGGAAAATCATACCATAGTAATGATTTAGTATTATCGGCATGTTATAATGTAAGTGTTACTCGTGTAGTGACCGAAAAGAGACTTATGGCAGATGTTCCCCTTGTGAGTCGGGCGAACGGTGTAAGAGTGGGGCAAATCACTCTTACACACGCTGTGAGTCTTTTTTTCGTTCCGTTTATTATATTTGTTTTCATAATATCACATTTTTGGCAAATTTCAGTCATGCAGTTATCTGATAAATATTGAGAAAGTTGGAAAACAGCTTTATATCAACGTTTATCAGCTGACAAGAAAATGAAATATGTAAATATGCATAGAACGCATGAAGGCTTCACATGCATATTTTACCACAAAACCGAACTTTTGTTCTATTTTATTTTTTAATTACAATATATTTTCTATCAATATACTATAAATGACAGTAAATCTATCATTTATAGTATATCAATATGTATATAATTATACTTGTACTATGAAAACATTCAGTGAAACTTTAAAAGCGTTAAGAAAAAGTCGTTCGTTAAGGCAAGAAGATTTAGCTCATGAACTAAACCTTAGTAGAAGCCAAATAAATAATTACGAAAATGGTTTTTCTGAGCCTGATCTCACTACATTATTTCGCCTCGCTTTCTATTTCAATGTAACACTAGATGTACTTACAGGATACATTGATAATTCGGATGATGAAATGTTACATAATACTTTGCTTGGCGTTCAGAAAACATATGGGGTGTTATCTGAACATCAAAGAAAAAACTTCTGCAAACAACTAGATTATTATGTGCGTTTCCTTGGTGAGAATAATGAAATATTATGATTTGATTTCATCATAAAAGAAATCATTTCCAATTTCAAATTGTAAAATATTCTTATTTTTACAATTTGAGTAAGAGAGCTATATGCTCTCTTTTTTTATTTGTCACTTCGACAAAATGCGACAATTTATTAATTTTATGTTTGTTATGCTAATTTCAGAAATCTTACATTTTATATCGTTGGAGGATTAGGAATGAAAATATCTAATAAAATGTTTATTTTAGTTAGTATAGGAATACTAACCATATTATTCGCTAGAGGAATATATAATAGTATTAAGTTTGGAGACTCCGAATATGGGGTAGGATATGTCCTAGGGCAAGCTGTGGGAGGAACATTATCCTGGTTCAGTATCATTGCACTAATAGCTGCATTAATTTTTCTAATTATGGGATTCATTAATAAGAAGAAAAACAGCGAAACAAAACCACTGTTCTTAAAATCTGCTATCTCTTTTGGAACAGCAATTACTTCATTCGTACTGTTATTTGTGATTATTTTTATCACGATGGGTATTGAAAATGATCACAAAGCCCTTGCTGAGGAAAAGAAAAAAGAAAGTGAGTATTTAATGGCGGCTGCTAATTTCTATAACGACATTGAATCATTTGAAATGTATTCCACATTAGTCTTATTTGGTTATTCTGATACATGGTCTAATGCGATAAAAACTCAAAAAGATTTTAATACAGAACTAATTTCGAAGAAGACAGAATCTGATCCAATGATTAAACGCGCGGACTTGATTTATAATGAGATGGGTCAACAATTAAAATTAGTATCAGAGGCTACAAAAAAGCATCCTAATTTATACAAAGATGTATATGAGGAATATAAAAACATCTACAGTATTGTAACAGCACTTAATGAACAGGTTAATTCTCCAACTGGAAGTCTAATTTCATTCAATCATAATGTTAACTCATTACAACAAGAGTACAAAAAAGCTAAGGGTAACATAGATATTTCAATTACAGATGAGATAAAAAACCAATCAGAAAAAATAAAAGAAGCTAATGATACAAAAACAAAAAATAATGAAGTAACAAAATACTGATTTTGTTTCACTAAAAAAAGCCTTTCTCAAAATAGAAAAAGACTTTTTTTGGAAAAAGGTAACATAACAATTACATTTTTCTTTACTTTTTTGGTATTAATGTTTTAGACTATACATATAATAATATCGTATGTGGCGCTCGCCACAACATTGAGGCTCTGATCGGCTTTGCCGAGGGGCCTTTTTACTTTGTCTTAAACTCCTCTTACACCTAATCCATTATAAAGGCCCTTGTGAGTTAAAAACTTTTGAGAATAATCTATTTGAGAGCTACCATTTCTGTATTTGAATATTACCGAACTTCCACTCTTTCTGGTATTATCAAACAAATGTCCAATGTATCCAGCTTCAAATAACAATAGTAACATGTATTTAACATCAGATTGGCTAATCTCGCTCTTCATGACTTGTTCTTCCATCATTCTGTTAAATTCATTAAATGAGAAAGAACGTTCTCCGATTTTTTGCAAAACAGATGGTAGGGCATTTATATAATCATCATTAATGAACCCTGTTATTTCATTTTTCATTTCTTCTATAAAGTATTCCCTAGAATATGCTTTGAGAACATTTCTAACTTCCGAAAAGGACAATTTAAAGTTATTAGGATAAAGCTCCTGGCAACATTTTAAAAATTGTAAAATATCCCTTGGTTTATATAATGTATGATCAAGGATATATATCCACGACTGTTTATCTTTTATAAGTCTCGGGAATAACTTTTCCCAATATTGTTCAGTCTCCTGCTTTGGTATTCCTGAATATTCAAACCTTAGATTAACAATTGACTTTAAATCATCTAATCTATTGTTCCAGTTTAAAACAATGGCCCCATCTCGTTTTATCTTATTTAAATCTGGATCTGTGACATTGTTAACGATATCTTCCCTAATAAATAAGACAATTTTTATAGGTACACCTGCTGCTAAAAATTTATCATTTAAATTGTCTACACTTCTTATTAAACTCGACAGCATTTCAAGTTGGTTTTTCTTAAATCGCAAAATGTCGTCTACTCCATCAATCAATATGATGACTTTTTTATCACTGTAAAAAACTTCAGACAAGGTGGAAAGCATTTTTTCATTTAAAGTTGCAATTCTCTCCAAATACGTTGCGGGTTTTGTACCAAATTCTTTTTCGAACTCCAAATCAAAACTAGCGATATTATTACCAATTTTTAACTTGGATAGCCTTGTTACGTCTTTTTTATAACCGATGTCTAAAGGGAATCCTAATACATTTAATAATTTAATCATACTATTCAATTCCTCTGACTCAGTAAATTTCAAGTCGTTATAAACAATTTTGTAACTCATTAATAGCAGAATAAAATCCCATGATTCTTTATACTTTTGCGTACCTATAAGTTCCTTATCTATACTTGTTTTTGCAAATGTAGAGAATTCAAAATCATTTAATTGCAAAGGAAGCGCAAATAAATTTTCATCTTTATCAGCAAGTGATTGTATTTTTGCTCTTACTGCTGATTTTCCGACGCCTTTTCTCCCAATTAGTAAAAAGTAGTGGTCACTTATTAATTTGCGCACAGTGTTTCTTGAATCATAAAATGCATTCTCGAATATCTTTGGAACCCTTGTATACTCTTTTTCAGCATCTGCAAATCCAAACTCATAATCTTCAAAAGTTAATACATCCAATTAAGCCCATCCCTTCCAAAAAACATTACCATATAATATATTTCCTATACCCACGAAAAAAGCCCACAAATCATGTGGACTCTGAAGTATGGATATCTATATTTTACCACAGAGACGCCCAAATGAGTGTCTTTTCCTTTTTCTGATACTGGAATTATTTATGCTATTCGAATACTATTAGTTCAAGGAGGTATGGATAATGAAAGGATACTTTAGAAAACGTGGTGAAAAGTGGTCATTTACTATTGATATTGGAAAAGACCCTATCACTGGAAAAAGAAAACAAAAAACAACATCAGGCTTTAAAACAAAGAAAGAAGCCGAACGTGCATGTAATGAACTTATTCATCAATTTAATACTGGAAGTCTAGTTGATGATAAGAATTTTACTCTTAGTGAGTATTTGCAAGAATGGCTAGAAAATACAGCAAAGCAAAGAGTGAGGGAAACTACATTCACCAATTATAAAAGAGCTGTAAATAGTCGAATTATACCTGTGCTTGGTTCGCACAAATTAAAGGACTTAAAACCCTTAAACGGACAACGATTTGTTAAATCCTTAATTGATGAAGGGTTGTCACCTGCATATATTGAATATATTTTCATTGTTTTAAAAGGAGCATTAGAAGACGCTGTTAGATGGGAACTTCTGTTTAAAAACCCATTTCAGCATGTGGAAATACCTCGACCACGAAAAGTGGTCAATTCTACGTGGTCAATTGAGGAAACCAAAAAATTCTTAAATCGTACTAAATTTGAAAATATAATCTATTATCATCTTTTCTTATTAGCATTAAATACGGGTATGAGACGTGGTGAAATACTTGGTCTGAAGTGGAAGAATTTCGATTTAAATGAAGGTAAAATAAGCGTTACAGAAACACTTATTTATGATGAGAATGGATTTAGATTCACGGAACCAAAAACGCATGGATCAAAACGCTTAATTTCCATCGATCAAAACTTATGTAAAGAATTTAAATCTTATAAAGCTAAACAAAATGAATTCAAATTATTGTTCGGGCAGTCATACGAGGATAATGATCTAGTTTTTGCTAAAGAAACTGGACAGCCTATATTACCACGAACTATGACAACTACTTTTAATCAATTTATAAAAAAAGCCGATGTACCTCAAATTAGGTTTCACGACTTACGACATACACATGCAACAATTTTATTGAAGCTGGGTATTAATCCTAAAATCGTAAGCGAGCGTTTAGGACATAGTTCAATTAAGACCACATTAGACACTTACAGTCATGTCACTATAGATATGCAAGAAAGTGCTGTTTTAAAGCTAAGTGAGGCATTAAAATCATAAAAAAATTGTTGATGTGGTCAGAATGTGGTCAAACCCATCAACAATCTCATTAAAACCCCTTTATTTCAACGTTAATTTAACTACGTTCTCAACATGAGCTGTATGCGGGAACATATCAACTGGTTGCACATACTCCACTTCATAACTCTTCATTAATGCTTGTACATCACGTGCTAATGAAGAAGGATTACAAGATACATAAACAACTTGTTTCGGCTTCACTTTTAAAATTGTTTCCAGTAATTTATCATCGCAACCTGTACGTGGTGGATCGACAACAATTACATCTGGACGCCATCCTTCTTTTACCCATTTCGGTAACCACTGTTCAGCTTTACCTGCTTCATATTTCGTATTTGTAAATCCGTGACGCTTCGCATTTTTTCTTGCATCTTCAATCGCTTCTGGAATTACATCCATACCACGTACTTCCGCTGCATCATTTGCAAGCCAAAGACCGATTGTACCAACACCACAATACGCATCTACAATTTTCTCATCGCCTGTTAAAGCAGCTGCTTTTTTTGCTTCATCGTATAAAACAACTGTTTGTTCTGGATTTAACTGGAAGAATGCACGTGCTGATAATTCAAATGATAAATCACCTAGTGTTTCTTGAATTACTTCTTTTCCAGCTAATTTAAATGTTTTATCACCAAAAATAACAGATGTTTTACGCCAGTTTACGTTTTGCATAATTGATTTCACACTTGGCATTTGTTTTTGTACTTCTGCGATAAATTGATCTTTATTTGGTAATTCTTCTTTTGTTGTAATAAGTGTAACTTGTACTTCCCCTGTTTGAACTGCAGTACGTGTCACAATTGTGCGTACTAAACCTTTTTGTTTTTTCTCATTATAAATAGAAACATTTAACTTTTCTAATATACGTCTTACAACTTTTGTCGCTTCATTCGTTGCTTTATGTTGAATCATACAATGAGCAATATCAATTAACTGATGTGAGTTTTGCTTATACAGCCCTGTAATAACCTTTTCGTCTTTACGTCCCACTTGTAATTGACTCTTATTACGGTAATGCCATGGATTTTCCATACCAAGCGTTGGACGGATTTTCTCTTCCAAGCTGTTATTCATATACTTTTCAAATGCTTGTACAACGATATCACGCTTTTGATTTAATTGTTCTTTATAATCTAAATGTTGCAGCTGACAACCGCCACACTCTTCATATACCGGACACGGTGCTTTCACACGATGTGGTGAAGCTTTACGAACTTTTTTCACTTTCGCTTCAGCGAAGCCACGCTGAATTTTCGTTGTTTCTGCAACAACTTCTTCTCCTGGTAATGCCCCTGGAATGAAAACGACTTGTCTCTTAAAATAACCAACGCCTTCTCCGTTAATCCCAAGACGTTTAATTGTCACAGGAAATGTTTGACCAACTTCCAACTTACTCTCATGTTGCTTTTGTATCATTATTACACCTCTACTCTATACTTTTCCATAAATATAACGCTGCATAACTGCAGTATGGTTCACACTCTTGTTTCACTTTTTCTAAAAATACATCATCAGGTTTATCATCTAATTGAAATACACCTTGCACCGCACGCTGAATTCCAATGTCCGTTTTCGGAAACATATTTTTCCGTCCAAGCCCAAACATTAAAAAGTTTTGCACTGTCCATGCACCAATCCCCCTAATCGGTAACAATTGTGCCGAAACCTCTTCTTCCGCCCTGGTTTCTATACTCGCTAAGTCTAATGTACCGCTGACAATACTTTGACCTAATCCTACTATATATTCGGCCTTTCGTTGACTAAACTTCTGCTCTCTCAATTCTTCTATTGAAATATTTGCTACTATTTCCGGAGTGGGGAAAAAGAATACACCATTCTTCTCTGTTCCATATCGTTTCACAAACTGTTCTGTTAGCACAGTAGCAAATTTCAAATTTATTTGTTGATGAATGATACAGCGAAGAAGACAAGCGAAATAATCAAATTCTAAAATAATTGGAGTATAAGCATATGTTTCAAATAGTGGACGTAATGATGTGTTTAAAAAATGATTTTGTATATCTTGAAACGGTTCATTCCAATGAAAAATGGCTCTCATTCGTTTCATGACTTTCTCCGGATCTCCTGTTTGACTAGAAATCCAAAACTGTGGATTTTGCACAGTACCAATCCCTTGCAAGCGAACAACAACCTGTTCCTCATCTATACAAAGCGGGACATAGATAACTTTCTCATCGAATTGAATGACGTTAAGAGGATCAAAAGATAACCGTTTTAATACCTCTTCAAAATGATACGGATACTCTAACGTAACATGTTCGCTCCACATACGTTTCCCCATCCTTTTTACACATCATTATAGCATGAGAAAACCGCAAGCATACATGCTTACGGTTGATTGCTTTTTACTAAGTCATCTAGACTTTTAAAATGATACCCTTTCTCGCGCAAATCATCAATGATTTTCGCAAGTGCTTCTGCATTATCTTTCGAGATTGCATGAAGTAATAAAACAGATCCTGGATGAATCATCGTCATGACATTATTATGCGCATATTGCCATCCTCTTTGTTCATCCACTTTCCAATCCAAAAATGCAAGTGACCAAAATACATTATAATAACCCATTTCTTTCGTAAGAGCTAACGTTCTTTCACTAAACACGCCTCGCGGTGGGCGTACATATTTTACTTCTTTTTGCCCAGTTACTTTTTTAATTTCCTCTGTTACACTCGTTAATTCTTCACGAAGTTTCGCATCATTTACCGTTGTAAAATCAGGATGACTCCACGAATGGTTTCCAATAATATGTCCTTCATCCTTCATTCTTAATAACAAATCTTTTTGTGTTTTAATATAATGACCCGTTACAAAGAAAGTTGCCGGTACTTTTTTCTCTTTTAATACATCTAAGATTTTCCCTGTGTATCCATTCTCGTACCCATTATCGAATGTTAAATAAATATCTTTTTTCTTTGTATCCCCTAAATAAAACCCACCATTTTTTTGTAGTAAATCTGTATATAACTTTCCTGCATCTGGTACTGTTTCATTTTTAGGGCGCGGGATTCCCCAGTTATGTGGAGTATTTGTATAAGCTAATGCCGAAACTGGAACAAGTGCCATCATAATTGAAAAAATGAGACCGATATATAACCATTTATATTTCATAAATAGTCTCCTTTCCATATATAATCGTACTTGTAGTTTCTGTTGCTACGCATTCTTTCATGCTGAGCATGTTTTTCTATATATACCAAAAAAATGCATCTCGAATAATTCGAGATGCATTTTTGTTTACTTAAATACTGGCTCTTTAAAGCTAGCTAATTTTTCAAGTGATGTTTTATCAACATCTGCGTGTAAGCTATTACCATGAGAATCCATCGTTACAACTGCTTTAAATCCTTCGATACGTAAATGCCACATTGCCTCTGGAATACCAAATTGTAAGAAATCAACATCTTTTACTTCTTTAATACATTCAGCATAATATTGTGCTGCACCGCCAATTGCATTTAAATATACACCGCCGTGCTCTTCTAAAGCTGCTAATGTTTTCGCACCCATACCGCCTTTTCCAATGACAGCGCGAATACCGAATTTCTTCATAATATCGCCTTGGTACGGTTCTTCACGAATACTTGTCGTTGGACCTGCCGCTTTAATTTGCCAGTTTTCATTTTCATCTTTCACGACAACTGGACCACAGTGATAAATAACTTGTCCATTTAAATCTACCGGACAATCGTTATCCATTAAATGCTTATGGATTGCATCACGACCTGTATACATCATGCCATTAATTGTTACAACATCACCAACGCGAAGTACACGAATTTGCTCTTCTGTAATTGGAGCTTGTAATACAATCTCACGTTGCTCTGTTTTTTCTTGTGCTTCTTGCTGAAGTGTATCGTCACCTTCTTGGTATAGCCAATCCATAATTTCACCTGTTTCAGGATGGATTGTTACGCCAAGGCGGCGATATGCCCAGCAATTATATGCAACAGATACGTAGAAGCTAGCTGGCAGACGGTTATACACGCCAATTTTACAGCCAAGTAAAGTTGTTTCTCCACCAAATCCCATCGTACCAATGCCAAGCTTATTCGCATTTTCTAATACGTACTCTTCAAGTTTTTGTAACTCTGGTACTGGATTGACATCATCTAATGTACGGAATAATTGATTTTTTGCTAATTCGTAACCTGATGTGCGGTCTCCCCCGATACCAACACCAATTACACCTGCACTACATCCTTGACCTTGTGCTTGATATACTGCATGAAGAAGGCATTTACGAATCCCTTCTAAATCACGGCCAGCTCGTCCAAGTCCTTCTAATTCACATGGTAAGCTATACTGAATATTTTTATTCTCACAGCCGCCACCCTTTAGAATTAAACGTGCATCAATATAATCTTTTTCCCATTGTTCAAACTTAATAACCGGTGTACCTGGTCCTAAATTATTTCCACTATTGTCTCCAAAAAGAGAATCAACAGAATTGGGACGAAGTTTACCATCTTTTGTCGCCCGCTCAAGCGCATGATAGATAGCTTCCTTCAACTTTAGTTGATTCGCACCAACTGGTGTATAAATTTTAAACGTTGGCATCCCTGTATCTTGGCAAATTGGTGAGATGTTATCATCAGCCATTTTAATATTATTCGTAATTGTGCCAAGTGCCATCGCAGAACGAGTCCCTGCATTTTCTCGTTCTTTTGCTTGTTGAATCGCACGACGAACATCTTTCGGTAAGTTCGTTGACGTTTCAATAATTAGTTGATACATGCTTTCTTGAAGCTTTTCCATTGTTACTTCCCCCTCAATTGTGAACGCTACCAAAACGTTATGAGATGAAAATCCCATTGCTATACTCTTCAGCTTTTTATTTGTTTCACGCTATTCAAGCATAAATGAAATTTTTCACAACTTGATTATACCTCTTTTTCTATCGTCCTTCTATTATCCGCACAGAAAAAGGCTACCAAATTGGAATTGGCAGCCTTTTTAATATATTATTCGTCTTTTTTAAATTGCTCACATTTTAATTCTAATTCATCTAACATCGCAAGAAGACGATCCACATCTTCTAATTCTACTTCTTCAGGTTCAATTGTATCAATTACTTCAATGAACATATTTAAACGTTCTTTTAAATATACTAATTGTGTATCTTTATCTTGAATTGCTTTTCCCATGAAGGCACTCTCCTTTTAATTCGAGTTGCTTTTATTATACCGCAAAAATGATTGCTATGGGCATGAAATTTCATCAATTTTGTCACAGTAATTCATTCAAATGTAAGCCCTATCTCTTTTTTCACAAAAAAGTTTCACTTTATAAAAAGCACATATTCTTCTATTATAGAGAATGGACAAATTGTTATTTCAATAGTCAAAGGAGTATTTCATATGACGATATCACAAAAAATGAAGCCGATTACTCCTTCTTACGATCCATGGGAAGCGTATATGGACCTTGAAGAGTACGGCAAACTACTATTAACAAATGTTGAATTTACAACGACGACGTTATGCAATATGCGCTGTGAGCATTGCGCTGTTGGTTACACGTTACAGCCGAAAGACCCGAATCCGCTTCCGATGGATCTTTTATTAAAACGATTAGATGAGATTCCTCATTTACGTTCTTTAAGTATTACTGGCGGAGAACCTATGCTTTCAAAAAAATCCGTCGACAACTATGTAACACCACTCTTAAAATACGCCCATGAACGAGGCGTTCGCACTCAAATCAACTCAAACTTAACTATAGATTTAGCACGTTACGAACAAATTATTCCTTATTTAGACGTATTGCATATATCTCATAACTGGGGAACAATTGATGACTTCGTTGAAGGTGGATTTGCAATGATGGAGCGTAAACCTACGTATGAACAACGTGCAAAATTATTCGAAAGAATGATTACAAATAGTAAAGCTCTATCAGATGCAGGTGTACTCGTATCAGCCGAAACAATGCTGAATAAACGAACTCTACCACACATGGAACATATTCATCGTCAAATCGTTGACGAAATGGGATGTAAACGTCATGAAGTTCACCCGATGTATCCAAGTGACTTCGCGAGTAATTTAGAGATTTTAACAAAAGCTGAAATTCGTGATGCAATTGAGCATTTACTAGAAATTCGCGATGAAAATGTATGGATGTTATTTGGAACTTTACCTTTCTACGCTTGTAGCGATGACGAGCGAGACATCGCCACATTTAAGAAATTACAAGAAAGCAAAAATGTAACAGTTCGTAACGATCCAGATGGCCGTTCTCGTTTAAACGTCAACATTTTTGATGGAAATATTATTGTAACTGATTTCGGTGACGTTCCCCTTCTAGGTAACGTACAAACAAACACACTACAAGAAGCATATGACAAATGGAGTGCCTCAAAAACAGCACAATCATTAAGCTGCCACTGTCCTGCAGTAAAATGTTTAGGACCAAATGTTCTTGTAAAAAATAGCTACTATCCGACAGAAGATTTCTTATCAAAAACAGCAAATATTACATTATAAAAAAACGTCAGCTTATAAGCTGACGTTTTTTTATATTATTGCGAGTGAGAAGAAGAAATGAATTTAAAATACAAATGATCATGAATTGGAATAGCAGCTCCGATTCCTTGTGAGGTAATGTTTTTTACAACAAGTCTTTTTTGATTTCCTTTTAGCACAAGATACACTTCTCCAAACGTTACTTTTCCTTTTTCATTTACTGCTGGTGTATAAGCGTATAAATATCCAAGTTGACTCGGACTAATATTATACACGCGCTCATGCCCTGTACCATACCCAATGGTCGTCTTAAATGAAAGTGGCAATTGTACTTTTTCAAGCGCTTTGAGGAGCATCATTTTTTTCACATCCGCAGTATCTTTCATATCTGCTGTTAAATCGCCTTCAACCGTCTTTTGCGTTTCTTGTTTATAGCGTAGCGGATATAAGCGATCTCCTCCGCGATTATCGTACACATTGCGATTTACTTGTTTATATTCCCAATTAATCGATGTATCAACCGATTCATAATTCAAAGCCCATTGACCTAAATAAATCTTCGCTCGGTACCCTACCGCAAGCGGCGCATTCGATATTGTCGTTTCATTAAACATTCGAATTAAGTCCGGATTTTCAATTTTAATATTTGCTGTTTTCAATAGTTCTTGAGCAAACTTACTCGGCTGTAAGCGCGGCAAATCTTGCGCATCATTTGGAAACGTATTGTCTTTGGAAATATTTAAAACAGATGAAGGCATTTTTGTTCCTACCGTTGTCTTTGCAAAACTCATATTAGGAAATAATAGAATAAACGAGACCATAGTTGAAAGACATATGCTGTATACTCGTTTCACCTGTCTGGCTCCTTCCTACGTAAAGGTATATATACTACTTTGTTTATTGTTTTCTCTCAATACAATTGTTATGCCTATTTTTCATAATAAATAAAAACCAATTCCCATAATGACATACGCTGCTAGTAAAGTACCGCCTTCAAACCAGTTTGTATCTCCATCATTTGAAATTGCAATCGTTAAGAAAACAGCTGTAATCATAGAAACAAGTTCTGGTATTGTAAATACTAAAGGCATCCTTTGCGTGAAGAACATAGAAAGCAGTACTAATACAGGCGCAACAAACATGGCAATTTGTAACGTAGAACCTATTGCAATCTCAACTGCAATATTCACCTTATTTTTATACGCCATAATAATTGCAGATGCATGTTCCGCTGCATTCCCAACAATCGCAACGATAATAACCCCTATAAATAATTCTGACCAACCAAATGATTTGGCAACCGTCTCAAATGTATGCACAAGCGCCTCTGACACATAAGCTACTGCAATTGTCGCTATTGCTAAAACGAGTAGCGCTTTACCTTTCGACCACTCTGGTTCTTCCTCATGAGCTACTTCATCCGTTTTATGTTGATATACACCACGATGGGTAACGAGCTTAAATAACAGCGCAGCAAGGTACATAATAATCATAATGATAGAAACACCGATACTTAATTGATACGTCTTTCCAGCGTCCATCTTCATTGAAAAAATCTCTGGAATAACAAAAGCTACTACAACAGCAAATATTAATAAAGCTGAATTATGCCTTGCATCATACACATTAAAACTTTGTCTTTTGTATTTAAGCCCTCCTACAAAGAAGGATAGCCCTCCTACTAATAATAAATTTCCAAGTACAGAACCCGTTAAAGAGGCTAACACAACCTCAATTAACCCTGCCTGAAGTGCAAAAATTGAAATGATAAGTTCGACTGCATTACCGAAAGTAGCATTTAATAATCCGCCTATTCTAGGTCCAGAGACAATTGCCAAACTTTCTGTCGCTCTGCCCATAAAACCCGCTAATGCGATAATCGTAATACAATACACAGCGAACATAATTGTTTGAGGCCAATGAAGTGTTTTCCCAAGTACAGAAAGTGGTACACCTATAAGCGCTACGATAAGAAATATTTTGTTAAACATGCTTTTCATCCTTCCATCGTATGTATTTCTCCTCGATATTAATATTATTCTTCTCCTAACTTGTCCGATTTCATCACAATTACGTTTAAAAAATCATGTTGATGAAAAGAGTATGAAAGATACTTCATTTTTATTTAGACGAAGAAAACTACAAAGTATGAAAAGAGGCTAAAAGCATGCATTTAAAAGAAAAAATTGAAACAATTATTTGCGGTCAACGAACCGGTGTATTATCTACTGTACGTGAAAATAAACCTCACAGCGCCTTTATGATGTTTTTCCATGAAGATTTTGTACTATATGTTGCAACAGATCGAAAATCAAAAAAGATAACAGATATCAAAAAAAATCCAAATGTATATGTACTACTTGGGCGTGAAGGAAAAAAATTAGATGAAGATTATATTGAAGTTGAGGGCTTAGCCTCCATCGAGGAAGACTCCACATTAAAAAACAAGTTTTGGAATAATAGCTTAAAACGCTGGTTACTCGGTCCTGAAGATCCTAATTATGTACTAATTAAAATCAATCCTGACACAATTTATTACATCGATGGTGCTGGTACGACGGAGCCCGAGTTTTTACGACTATAAAATAAAACAAGCCCCCTTTAGGTGGGCTTGTTTTGTCGAAAAGTTCTTCTGAAAAAAACAATAAAATAGGTGGAACTTTCTAAAGATTCTGTTATATAATAGCAGTAACTTAAATAAACTGTATTAAAACAGATTGAGAGGAGAAATAAAATTGATGAAAAGAGAAGAACGCAAAAACATGATTGAGTTTATTGAAAAGAAAAAAGGGATTGAGCGTGACGAATTATTGTTTATGACAGACGATGAAGTAGAACATATTTATAATGTAACGTACTTTTTATATGAGGAAATTGCAGAGTAGTATAATAATCCCACCTTATTAAAAATATAAGGTGGGATTATTTCGTTATCTATCCAGCTATTTGCAAGGCGGTAAAATCCCACTGATTAAAGTTCCGCTTTATACATGAGAATGATTTTCATGTATAATAATGTAAGATTGGAGGAATTTTACTATGAGTTCATGGCTCTTATTCGCACTATTATCAGCAATTGCTGCTGCCCTTGTATCTATTTTCGGAAAGATTGGTTTAGATGGAATCGATGCCAATGTTGCAACAACGGTTCGTTCTATTATTATGGCATTATTTATGGTGGGCGTTATTATTATACAAGGTAAATTTCAAAATATTGGCGACGTACTGCTAAATAAAAAAGCACTGCTCTTTATCACATTAAGTGGGGTTGCAGGTGCTTCGTCATGGCTATTTTATTTTCTTGCCCTCAAAACAGGAAAAGTTTCACAAGTGGCTCCTGTCGATAAATTAAGCGTCGTATTTTCTATCATCCTCGCTATGATTATACTCGGTGAAAAGTTAAACTTTATGACTGGCGTTGGTGTAGTCTTTATTACAGCTGGTGTACTATTTATTGCTTTCAGCTAAAAAAACCGCTATTAGCGGTTTTTCTTTTTCTTTATGTAAAACCATACAAAACCTGTAACAACTACTGAAAT
Source organism: Bacillus cereus group sp. BfR-BA-01309 (assembly GCF_022664315.1). Classification (NCBI taxonomy): domain Bacteria; kingdom Bacillati; phylum Bacillota; class Bacilli; order Caryophanales; family Bacillaceae; genus Bacillus; species Bacillus cereus group sp. BfR-BA-01309. The sequence continues at coordinate 22,114 of NZ_JAKUHE010000012.1, read as the reverse complement.
GAATAAAATCCATATTCCATAATGATGTAAACTATACTCAACGAAACGCCACTTCTCTCCTAACTTCCAGCCAAGCCCAATAAAAACACTTATCCAAATAAGTGCACCACCGTAAGCGTACAAACAAAAACGCCAAAGTGTTAAATTCGACACCCCAGCAAAATATGCTGTTAAATGACGTACTCCCGGGATAAAGTAACCAATCATTAAAAGAAATGGTCCATATTTTTCAAATAAAATGTGCGTTTTTTCAATATGATGTTCCTTAATTCTAATTTTCGGCCCATATTTTTTTAAAACAGGAAGTCCCAGTTTTAAACCTAATATGTAGCTTAATGTAATACCTAACATCGCACCAGCCATCCCACTTAAAAAAGCAGCCGTTCCTGACATAACTCCTTTTGAAACGTTATAACCAACAAAGGTCAATAAAAACTCGTCTGGTATCGGTAATCCGACAATCCCACCTGCCAACGCTATAATAATTCCAAAATACCCATAATGCGCGATTAACTCGCCAATATGTTGTTCCATTCGGAAGACACATCCTATGCACGATCGTTATTCCACATTGTGCCCTTTCTATCTTTCAGACAAACATGGTATACATATTCACTATACATTGTTTTTATAATGAACTCTACTTCTATCCATTCCTTTAGCAGGAAGAAAGTGAGTCATTAATCGTGCACCCAACTCCCGCCTACTTCCCCTGTATTCGCCGCTTTTTGAAGTGCTAGTCTTATTATCCGTAAATAGCCGGATTAAAAAATAAAAATTCATATGCTTGTTTTTTTGTTACAATAAAGGAAAGTTACTTTTCGCAACGGTTTAACTCTCAGGAAAAATGATATATCTAGCAAAAACGTAGTTTGGTCGATATAATGCAACTTCTACCTATAAAAAGAACATGCACCCTTTACATACAACATCATTTTTCTAAATTATACAGGGGGAACGAACATGACCATTGAAAATCAATTTATCCAAAAGGTTTACTATAAAACATTTTTAACAGAAGAAACTTCTACTCCAGTATCGGAAGTACTCGGTGAAGCATATATAAATGAATCTACAAACGAATTCTCCAACATTTCTAATATCCGCTTTGCTCAAGGTGAATTTTATTACCAAAATAAAGACTTTGAAGCCGCGATATTTAAATGGGAGAAAGTAAATAACGAACTTGCACTTTGGGCAACCAAAAATATTGCAGATTCTTATTTTGAACTAGGATTCTTGCCAAAAGCAGAAGAAATTTATCAATCTATCGAAACGGAAGATACAACTCTTACAATGGAAGTTTCCTTACAACTTCTTTCTCTTTACATCGAACAAGATCGTTTAGGTCTAGCATTTAAGACAATTAGTGAGGCTGTTGCATTTCAACCTGACTATCCAAATATTACTGCAATTGCTCGCTCATTCTATGAAAAACAAGAAGATTGGAATAACGCTATCGAACTTGCCGTTCAAGAAGGAATTCGAACACAATCATTACACTGGTTCGATACTTTAATCCATTATGTGAATCAAGGATTTACGAAACAAATCAAACCAGAATATTTCTATGAATCTTTAAAAGCTTTATATGCAATTGATCAAGTCCAATTTAAAGAACTTGTTATTGCTCTTTGGAACAGCTATCAAAATGAAAACTTGCATCTACCTTGGATTCAAACAATAAATCATTTATTCTTACATATCGAAACAGACAACAATGACGATTGGCATGAAATTATTGAACGCTACCAAGATACGTACTTTGAATTAATTACTGGTGAACATTTCATGCATGAAATGCAGGGACTTGTACCAGATTTATTAACAAATTGGTTTAGTTTAACGAAAGCAAAAGATGCCCTATTTGTCTCTGCTGCAGTGTTAGCATGGAATGAAGTTTCACCTACAACTTTAGAGTCATTGCTCGTAAAAAGTGCGGGAGCCCTACTCTCTAATTCAACAGCTGAAACAAATGTAAATATGGAAACCGTTTCTCATTTATTCGAAACAATTGCTGTATGGGCTGAAAAAAATGATGTGGATTTAAGTCATCAATTTACGTTACTCGTTCATGAACTATGTGATTTAAATGTTACACAATTACTAATAGCGGGAACTAGTGACCATGATAAATCATCATTCATCAATTCAATATTAGGAGAGAACATCTTAACTGAGACTGTAACAACTCCTATTCTATTTAAAGATGATAGCCAAACTGAAATAACAGAATTCACTGCGTTAGATGTACACAATATACCGAACTTTGATGAATTCCATCAAATAATGGCTACACCTTCCGATTCCGAGTCAGAACTTGAGAAGAAGTGTATAGAAATTAAGTTACCAAGTAGATTTTTAAGGAAGAATAAATTTGCATTTCTTGTTACGCCATCTGTTCAAGGGCAAGTGGATAAAAACAGCTCATACTTTGAATACTTACAAGCAGCAGATAACCTTATTTACGTATTAAATTCTGCTTCACCATTGCATGGTGAAGAGCTTGATACATTACTTTATTTACGTGAACAAGTGCCAAACTTACAAATTCATTTCGTATTACACACAAATAATGCGGCCAATAATGAAAAACTAATGAGTAAGATTAAAGTCCATTTCCCGAATGCAAAGTTCTTCCCATACTCTCCTTCACAAGAGAGTAGCCAGCAACTTGGAGACGTGACAGAGTCTATTCTTTCTAATCTAGCAGAACGCGACATAGAACAAGAACGTATAAAAAAACTAATATGGTTCACTCAAAAAACAATCGCATACCTTGTAAATGAACGTGTGGAATTAGAAAATACATTAGTGAAATCCGTACGCTGGAATAAACATATCTCAGTAAAACTAAACGGATTTATTAACAATCTTACTGCTCTTGAAAAAGATAAAATTCGTTCTATTACAGAATCTTATCTTTTAACGAAAGAAGAAATCACACGAGATATCCATTCTCAAATTCCTGAATTATTACAGAGCTGTTCTGACCTTGTTCAAGAAGATAGTGACTTCAAATTAGTTCATGAAGAATTAAATGCTGCGATGAACGAACGCATTCAAAAACATGTACAGCAAGTGCTTCTTCCTAAATTTACTGGATTTATTCAAGAGTGGATTGAAACAGCGCATAATGAATTTATTCAAGCTCAATCTTATTTAGATGAAATGAGTGAAACGTTTAATAAATTATATAAAGAAGAACGCATGAAACTTCCTTGCGATTTTAAATTACTAGATGACTGGCATCGAGATGTTGTACGTATGACAAATCGAATTACAGTATCGAACATCAATATTTTATTACGCTTTACACCAACACAATTTTTCTTAAAGAGTGCGGGAAAACTATTTGGTAACATGCAAAAAAATCAATCTATGCTCGCAAACAAATATAAACAATACATTGAAACGGAAGATTATACGGAAATTGCTCAAACAATCTCAAAACAATTCTTCCTTCAATTTGAAGTATTTGAAGGCGCATTAGAACGAGATATCATGATGTTCTTTAAAGATCCACTTAGCATACTGAAACAAAATGTAGAATCAGCTCAACTTGAAATACAGGAAGACGAGCAAACATTAGCAACGTTAAGAAGCAACCCAGAAACTTATCACGATCCGTTAGCATTCTTTAAACTGCAACTATTGCAGCACAAATTCGTTTTAAGTACGAACAAAAACAATGAAGACGTCTATGAATTTAATGAGTCTCCTACGATTTAACATAAAAAACCAAGCAAACGAAATTTGCTTGGTTTTTTACTTTAATTCATTATTTTCATATGTTCAAATGGATAATAAATTGCCGCTAATTCTCCTAATACATCCGCTTTATCAATAAGTCCTAAACCATTTCTACTATCTCTGCTTATTAAGCGATTATCTCCCATAACAAAAATCTTATTTTTAGGAATTGTAATCGGTCCAAAGTCCTCTGTTAAATTCATAAGTTTTTTTTCAGCTTGTTTTTTATTACTATACAAATACGCTTCCTGCATCACTTCATGATTCACATATAATTGATCATTTCTCACCTCAATGACATCACCAGGCAAACCAATAACCCTTTTCACATAAAAATTATCTGTCTTCACAACAATAATATCTTCTCGCCCATAACTTTCAAATTGCTTTGCCAACTTATTAACGATCACCTTATCTCCATCTTGTAACGTTGGCTTCATGGACGCTCCTTTTACAGTCGTAGGAAAAAACAAAAAGATTTTTGCCAAAAACACCAACAAACATGCAATTGCAATTGTTCCAAAGAATTCACGCCAACGTTTTTTCTTTTGCATCATTCCACCATCTCATCATCTTTTTACTTTTATTATAAGGACTTCAACTACTCAATTTCCACAAAATTCTGAATTGAAAATTAGAATATTGTAAACTTGGAATAATCACCATAAACTTCTTATTTTATATAATTTATATTCATCTCACTATGTGTCGGCAGTAAAACTCCATCTCAAAAATCGGCTGAAGTAAAATAGTAAAAAAGATAACCTCAAAATAGTCTATCTACTATTTTGAGAGTATCTTTTTATATTCCCACATATACAATACACATTTGAGCCGCTACATATGTAAACCAAATCCAAAGTGGTTCATACTTTAATTTGCGCCCTCCAATATCTGTCACGCCTATAATAAAATCAGAAATCACAAATAGTAAACCACCAAAAGCCGGTATCCACCATATTCCTGTATTCTCATAGTATAAGGCGAATGCAAAGCAAGCCATTCCTCCAACCCACAGTCCGTAAATTAGAGCTCCTATCGTAAACAATTTATCTTGTTTCTCATTTCGGATAAAGAAGAACCATCCTATAATGAGAAAAAGTCCGTATACGAGTAAACCAATCCAAAAACCATTCCATGAGATGCCTGTTTGCAAAAATGCTTTTACATAAAAACAATGTGCAAGCGCGAAAGTAATCATCCCTCCAATTAACCTGTGACCAATTGGAATCAAACCTGCCATAAATAAATCTCCTACAGTTGATAACGTCATACCTAGTGCAACCCACGTACTATACTCTACTGATGGATCTTGTAACCATATCCAAATTGCACTTGCTGTTAAAGAAAAACTAAGAATAAGACGCACCGCTAAAGGTAGCGGCCTATTATTTCTTGTCTTTTTTGTCTGTCCTATTGCGTACATTGCACCAATTAAAAAAAGAATTATTTGTCCAATTAACACCATGTAAAGTAGATTCATAACATGTTCTCCTCAATAAATGCTTTTTGTATCTGTTTTCGTTATACCTAGTCTATTATCCTTTTTCTATAAAAAAAAGAAGAACAGTACTGTTCTTCCATTGTAATCGTTTTCCTGTTATTTATGCTACTTGTTTTTCTTGCTCCATTTTCTGCTTAGCTGGCGTACGATTCACCACGATAATTCCCGCAGCTACACACGCTAAACCAAATAATACAAATGAATGAATTGCTTCTCCTAAGATCATGCTCGATAATAACACACCAAATACGGGTATAAAGAACATGTACATTGATACTTTTCCAACTTTGTTGTACTTCATAATCGTATTCCAAATACAAAAACCTGCTGCGGATAAGAAAGATAAGTAGATAAGCATAAGTATTGCATGTACACTAAATGTAAATGGCATGACTCCAACTTGCAAAGCCCCTATACATAATAGCCCGATAGAACCAAAAATCATTTGGTATGCTGTCATATATCCAACATCTAATGTTTTGCTACCTTCTTTCGCCAATATGTTTCCATATGAATACAACATTGCTGCACTAAGAAGTAATAAGCTACCGATTCCGAAATGGAATGACAAACTACCATCACTCGGTACATTTACTAAAATGACACCACAAAAGCCGATAGAGACCCCAATTATTTTTCTCATATTGAGAGCGTCATCTTTATATAAAAAGTGAGCAAGTAAAATTTGAAAGAATGATGATGTTCCTGAAATAATAGCTCCTTCAATGCCCGAACTATAACTCATTCCAATATAAAAACATATATATTGAAGAAATGTTTGAAATAAACCAATTTGTACTAACTGCTTCCCCGTTCCTTTTTTGAAGCCCATATCTTTTCCTAACACTTTAAAGAATAATAAGAGCATGACTCCAGATAAAAAGAAACGATAACCAGCAAATAATATTTGCTCACCAACTTCTTGTGGCTGAATTCCAAGTTCAGCATAACTTAATTTAATAAAAGGGAATGCGCTCCCCCATAAAAAAGTCGCTACTATTGCAGCAATCAATACGCCAATCGGATGGGTAAAAAATTTCTCTGTCTTCACTTGTTGTCTTCCTTTCCGATCTTTTTATGAACAATATTCATATATACCAAAGGTATTGCGAAAACACAAGTTTTCCGTTTATACTTGAAACAAAACTGTGCCATCTTATAAAAAGATATGATATACTATAGAATAATTACAACATAATAACTGTTAAAAACAGATTCAACAGAAATGCTGCTATCCATTATGGATGGCAGCTTTCGTCGTTTTATAGGGGTTTCGATTTTGATTATTTTTCTCAATAAGAATTTGGAAGGAGCGAGTAGTAATGAACTCAGAAGTAAAAACATTACAAGTACAAAAGTCTATTTCTCATCCCTCTTTATGGGATACATTAAAGAAACATTATGAACTTATCTTTGCAATCGCATCTGGTATTTTCATTTTAGCTGGTTGGTTATTCACAAAGAACGATGCAATGAATGTAGGCATTACCTGCTATATCCTTGCTTATATAATTGGTGGATATGCAAAAGCGAAAGAAGGTATTGAAGATACAATTGAAGAGAAAGAGCTAAATGTCGAAATGCTCATGCTCTTTGCTGCTATCGGTGCTGCAATCATTGGCTACTGGGCAGAAGGCGCGATTTTAATCTTTATCTTTGCACTGAGCGGTGCGATGGAATCTTATACATTAAGTAAAAGTCAAAAAGAAATTTCAGCGCTTCTTGATTTACAACCTGAAGAAGCACTACGTATTTCTAATGGAACCGAAGAACGTGTTCCTGTAGGACGATTACAAATTAACGACATTATTTTAATTAAGCCAGGTGAGCGCGTTCCTGCTGACGGTACAATTCATAACGGTGAAACAAATATCGATGAAGCTGCTATTACAGGAGAACCTATTCCGAATGAGAAAAAATTCGGTGATGAAGTATTTGCCGGTACTGTAAATTTACGCGGTGCTATCGAAGTTAAAATTACGAAGACGAGCGATCAAACATTATTCCAAAAGATTATCCGTCTTGTCCAAAGTGCACAAAGCGAAAAATCACCATCACAACTATTCATCGAAAAGTTTGAAGGAACATACGTAAAAGGTGTACTACTCGTTGTTGCGCTTATGATGTTCGTTCCTCATTTCTTACTGGACTGGAGCTGGAATGAAACGTTTTATCGCGCTATGATCTTACTTGTAGTCGCATCTCCTTGTGCACTCGTTGCTGCCATTACGCCAGCAACGTTATCTGCCATTTCTAACGGAGCAAGAAATGGAATTCTCTTTAAAGGCGGCATACATTTAGAACGCCTCGCTTCAGTAAAAGCAATCGCTTTTGATAAAACAGGTACATTAACACAAGGAAAACCTACCGTAACAGATGTATATGTCCGAGAAAATCTGACAGAAAAAGAAGTACTTTCTATTACAGCGGCAATTGAAAGTCACTCTACACACCCTTTAGCTGAATCTATTGTTAAATATGCACAACATGCGCATGACATTACATTACAAAAACCAGAAAATGTTGAAGATGTAACTGGTTTTGGGCTAAAAGGAATACTCGAAAACAAAGCTTATAAAATAGGTAAAGCTGATTTTATCGGTGAAGAAACAAAGACATTTCATAATGGTATTTCTGCCTCACTTGAAAAAGAAGGTAAAACTGTCGTTTATATTCGTGATGAGGATGGCATCCTTGGACTTATCGCTTTAAAAGATACACTTCGCCAAGAAACAATAGCTGCTATTCGCGAATTACAAAGCATTGGTGTCGAAGCAATTATGATTACTGGTGATAATGAAGAAACGGCAAAAGCAATTGCCTCTGAAAGTAATATAAAGGAATATTACGCATCATGCTTACCAGAAACAAAAGTTGAAACGATTAAGAAGCTAAAAGAAAAATACGGGACAGTAGCAATGGTCGGAGATGGTATTAATGATGCCCCTGCACTCGCTACCGCTAGCATTGGTGTAGCGATGGGTGAAGGAACAGACGTAGCTTTAGAAACTGCAGACGTTGTACTGATGAAAAACGAATTATCTCGACTTTCCCAAGCAATCCGCTTATCAAAACGAATGAACCGTATTGTAAAGCAAAACGTAATCTTTTCACTAGCTGTAATTGCAATGCTAATTTGTTCAAACTTCTTGCAATTTTTAGCTCTTCCGTTCGGTGTTATTGGACATGAAGGAAGTACGATTCTTGTCATTTTGAATGGCTTACGATTATTAAAAGGAAACTAATAAAAACGGGTCCTCTATGAGGGACCCGTTTTTTTCTAATGATAGCTATTATGCCCGTTCGCACTACTACTCGTTTTATGCTTTGGATGCGAACTGCTCTTTTGTTTATTGTTATTTTTATTGTTGTGGTTCTTTTTATTATTACTCATGAAATATCCCCCCTGTTCCCTTTTATTATGGAACAAGAGATCACTTTTCATTACGGGAATTATTGTCACCCGTTCTATAATGATGGAGTAAGCCATTAATTTCACCGCCAAGTAAAATTACCCATCCAGTTAAGTAAAACCATAACATTAGAATAATAATACCACCGAGACCACCGTATGTATTGGCGTAATTCGCAAACTTATCTACATAATAAGCAAATGAGTACGATACCACAATCCATCCTACAGTAGCAAATGTTGCTCCTGAAATGACTTCTCTTCTTTTTAACTTTCGATCTGGTGCAAATGTATATAAAAAACTAAACAATGCGAATAAAACGAAGAAACTTGCTACTAACCGCGTAATGCTCCACACGTAAGAAAAACTATCTGATAAACCAATTGCTTTAAATACAGCTGCCCCAATGACTTGTCCGAACACTGGAACAATTAGCGCAAACACAATCATAAAAATAATAGCTAACGTAAACAAAATGGATAAAGCTCTCGTTTTAATAAAAGAACGTGTTTCTGTTACATCATACGCACGGTTAAAAGCATTCATAACTGCATTTACCCCGTTTGAAGCAAACCATAGCATCGATAATAAACCAAATGATAATAAACCACCATTTTGTTCATTTACAACTTTATCAACGTTTACTTCAATTAAGGACATCGCATCTTCCGGTACGTACGGTTCTAATAATTTGAGCACACTTTCTGTTTGAAGGTCAATGAATCCAAGAAGCGTAATTAAGAAAACAAGCCCAGGAAAAATCGCAAGCAAGAAGAAATAAGCGAGCTGTGCTGCCAAGCCCGCTACATCATCGCGCATCGTCCGGTCATACAAATCCTTACCAAACGAATAAGTACGATTTCTTCTCACCTTTTCTAAAATTTTTCTCATATATGTTTAAACGCTTTTCTTCTCTTCTTTATCTTGCTTCAACTCAATGTACGCTTCAGTTTTTTTTTCCTCTGCATTTGAGTCTTTCATAAATAGTTCACGCGCTTCCTTCATACCGCCATCTTCAGCAACTATTGGCTCTTCCTCTGCTTTCAGCTCATCTACCTTTGTAGATACAGCTTGAATTTCAATTGTTTCTGGCTTCTCTGCTGGCTCAACCTTTTTCTTACTAAAAATTTCTTTCGTTTCTTTTAACGTCTCTACAACAGACGGCGTCAATTTTTTAATTTCTGCTACTTTCGCTTTTACTACATTGAAGTCAGCGAGTTCGCGCCCTTTATCTGTAACAGTTTGCACTTTTTCTTTGATTTTTGCATTTTCACCGATTTCAATCATCTTTGTTTTTGCTTTTTCCGCAGTATTTTTTACTTTTTCACGGTTTTCCTTCTTCAACATAGATACAGCTACACCTGCAGCTACACCAATCGCAATATTTCGAGCAATATTATTTTTCTTTGCCATATTCCTTCACCCTTTCATTTCTTATGTTAGAAAGTATTTCTTTCTAAGCTTCCTCATATTCCTTGTTCATTTCGAATGAAAGCTAATAGCTTTGCACACCCTTCTGTTACAAGGTCATATACTTCTTGGAAATTCCCTGTATAGTAAGGGTCGGGAACGTCTGTCCAGCCACCGTCTGGAACAAAATCGGACAGTCTACCAATATAGCCTCCAGTTTTACCTAAACTTTTTAAATCTGCTATATTCTTGTTGTCCATGGCAATAATATAATCAAACTTTGTTAAGTCTTCTTTTTCTACTTGCCTTGCTTTAATTCCTTCAAAAGTGACTGCATTTTCTTTTAAAATTTTTTGTGTTCCTTTATGTGGCGGATGGCCAACATGCCAATCTCCAGTTCCTGCAGAATCAATGACAATTTTCTCTTCGAGTCCCTCTTTTACGACAAGATCTCGAAAAATCGCTTCTGCCATCGGAGAACGGCAAATGTTCCCAAGACAAACAAACAATACTTGAACCATATTTTTGTTTCTTCCCTTCTTGGTGCATTTCTTAATATATACTTATAGTATAAACAACCAATTATTAAATATAAAGGAAATCCCTACTAATTTAATAGGATTGAAAAGATTCATTAACGAAAATGATAAAAAATGTTAAGATAGCCTTATGTTATTTTAAAGGGGGACACTTCGGTGGATTTATCCGTAAAGTCAGAAGAAAACGTTGAATATATGGTCGAAGCTATTAAAGAAAAACTACGTATGGTTAATGCTGGAGCGATGAGAGCTGCTAGCTTTAATGAAGAAATGTACGAAGACTTACGTGACATTTATGAGCATGTTATGAAACGTGAAACATTCAGCATTAGTGAAATGCAAGCTATTACAGAAGAATTAGGTACATTAATTAAAAAGTAAAAAGCCTCACTTATGAGGCTCTTTTTTATTTCCAACAAATTCATGACAACTCTTCTCTTTCCCTCAACCAACTGTAAAATATTGTACAATAGAAGTAGAACCTCACCTTAGATTTTTTCTCCATACATACTACTCACAAATAATAGCAACACTACCATTGCTAACTGTTTTTACTGGAGGTGCTTACTTATGAGCAATTGGTACAGTAAGACGAAAGATCAAACGCTAATTGATCTAGAAACAAACGAACAACACGGTTTAACAGATGAAATCGTAAATGAACGTTTAAAGCAATACGGCTCTAATGAATTAGCTACAAAACAAAAACGCACGTTATGGCAGCGGATTTTCGCCCAAATTAATGATGTCCTCGTATATGTCCTTATTATTGCTGCTCTTATTTCAGCCTTTGTAGGTGAATGGGCTGATGCAAGTATTATCGCGCTCGTTGTAGTTTTAAACGCTGTTATTGGTGTCGTCCAAGAATCAAAAGCAGAACAAGCTTTAGAGGCATTGAAAAAGATGGCGACCCCTAAAGCAATCGTCAAGCGAAATGGTGAACTAAAAGAAATTCCATCTGAGCACGTCGTTCCCGGTGATATCGTTATGCTCGACGCTGGTCGATATATCCCATGCGATTTACGACTTATCGAGACCGCAAATTTAAAAGTTGAAGAATCTGCTCTAACTGGTGAATCCGTCCCCGTTGATAAAGATGCAATCTACCACCCTTCCATGCAAAGTGATGAGCAAGTACCATTAGGCGATCAAAAAAACATGGCCTTTATGTCTACTCTTGTAACATATGGCCGAGGCGTCGGTGTTGCTGTTGAAACTGGCATGAACTCACAAATTGGCAAGATTGCTACCCTTTTACATGAAGCAGACGATGATATGACACCACTCCAAAAAAGCTTGGCACAAGTCGGAAAGTATTTAGGCTTTGTCGCTGTAGCTATTTGTATCGTTATGTTTTTCATCGGCTTTTTACAAGGCCGGGATACGTTAGAAATGTTTATGACTGCTATTAGTTTAGCCGTTGCAGCTATTCCAGAAGGCTTGCCAGCTATCGTTTCCATCGTTCTTGCAATTGGCGTCCAGCGCATGATTAAACAAAACGTTATCATTCGGAAACTACCAGCTGTTGAAGCACTCGGTTCTGTCACAATTATTTGCTCAGATAAAACAGGTACGTTAACACAAAATAAAATGACCGTTACTCACTTTTATAGCGATAACACATACGATCACTTAGAAAATTTAAATGTAAATAACGATGTGCAACGTCTATTGTTAGAGAATATGGTGCTATGTAACGATGCGTCTTACAATAACGAATCACAAACCGGAGACCCGACTGAAATCGCTCTTCTCGTTGCTGGAAGCACTTTTAATATGCAAAAAGATCATTTAGAAAAGATACATGAGCGTGTTAACGAGTTGCCTTTCGATTCAGATCGTAAAATGATGTCAACCGTGCATACATACGATAAAAGCTACTATAGCATGACGAAAGGTGCTATCGATAAGCTCTTACCTAGATGTACCCACATATTTAAAAACGGTAAAATAGAGGGTCTAACAGAGCCTGCTAAAAATCAAATATTAGAAGCTGCCGAGGCAATGTCTCGAGAAGCTTTAAGAGTACTTTCATTCGCATTTAAACAATACAATTTAAACGCTGTGGATATAAATCATCTCGAGGAAAACCTCATCTTTATCGGTCTTGTCGGTATGATTGATCCACCGCGAACTGAAGTAAAAGATTCAATTACGGAATGTAAAAAAGCCGGTATTCGCACAGTTATGATTACTGGTGACCATAAAGATACCGCTTTTGCAATCGCCAAAGAACTTGGCATTGCTACAGAAATATCTGAAATTATGATTGGAACTGAATTAGATAACATTTCAGATACAGAACTAGCAAGCAAAATTGATCACTTACATGTATTCGCTAGGGTCTCTCCAGAACATAAAGTAAAGATCGTAAAAGCATTACGTGCAAAAGGAAATATCGTTTCTATGACTGGTGATGGCGTCAATGACGCTCCATCTTTAAAACAAGCAGATGTTGGTGTGGCGATGGGCATTACAGGAACAGACGTTGCAAAAGGGGCAGCGGATGTCGTGTTAACAGATGATAATTTCTCATCTATCGTGAAAGCTGTTGAGGAAGGTAGAAATATTTATCGTAACATAAAAAAATCAATCCTCTTCTTACTCTCTTGTAACTTCGGAGAAATTATCGCTCTATTTCTAGCCATTTTACTCGGCTGGGCAACACCACTACGACCTATTCACATTTTGTGGGTGAATTTAATTACAGATACACTGCCTGCATTGTCACTTGGGGGTGATCCTGAAGATCCAGATGTGATGAAGGAAAAACCACGACATGCGAAAGAAAGTTTATTTAGTGGTAGCGTTCCTTTTCTTATTTTCAATGGGATTGTCATTGGACTGTTAACGCTAATAGCCTTTATCGCCGGAGCAAAATTCTATACCGGAGATACAAATTTATTCCCTCTTTTCCCAGAGCGAATTGATGAGGATGCTCTATTACATGCTCAAACGATGGCATTTGTCGTTCTTAGTTTTTCTCAGCTCGTTCATTCATTTAACTTGCGTTCAAGAACGAAATCCATTTTTTCAATTGGGATTTTTACAAATAAATGTTTAGTATTCTCCCTTCTTATCGGTGCTCTTATGCAAGTTTGTATCATCTCCATCCCACCTCTTGCAAATATATTCGGTGTGCATGCATTAACGATGCGAGATTGGGGATTTGTTCTCTTATTAAGTATCATCCCGCTTGTTGTGAATGAGATCATTAAATTAGTGAAGAGAAGCTAAAAGGCAATGAGGACTGCTCCTCATTGCCTTTTCATTTATCCTTGTAATTCTTTTTTTATGTTCTCTGTTAATGTAGCCATACGTTTGCGGCTTTCTTCTCGCTCACGTTTATTTTGTTCTTCAATTTGTTGTGTTTCTTGCATACCTCTTGAAATAATGTTCCAAGTTTCCTCAAGTGTTTCCATCTTAATACTAGAAGAACCCGATAATCTCGCTACTTCCACACTTTGCGTTGCGATATTTTGTGCATTCTTCTTAAGTAATTCATTTGTACGGCGGTCCAGTTCAGCCATAGAATCTGCAACAAGCTTTTGACGCTTCGCATTTACCGCCTGAATGATACCATTTTTAAAGATAGGAATCGTTGTAATAAATGCTGTATTAATTTTACCGATTAATTTATTGTTACCACGTTGAACCATACGAATTTGTGGTGCTGTAAGTAGCGCAACCATACGTGCTTTCTCTAAATCATCAATACGCTGCTCTAAAATTTCAACAGAGTTTTTAAGCGACTCTAATTCAATACCTGCTAATTGGTCATTGTTACGTACACGCTCTTCATACATCGGAACTAGCTCTGTATTTAAACGCTCTAATAACATTTCTCCTGCTACTACGTATTTTTCTAAGTCTAAATAATATTTTAAGTTTTGCTCATATAAACCGTCTAACGTACCAATTGATTTTTTCATTTCATCTTGATACTTTGTAATTTCTACGTATACTTTATCCATTTCGCGGCCCATCGTTTGGTACTTGCTAAAGATTTGTTCAATCATTTTATCCGCTTTTTTGAACATACGTGAGAAGAAACCGCTTTTCTCTTCCGCAAAGTCTTTGCTATCGAATCTGTCCATAATTTTACCAAGCTGTTTTAATAATTCTCCAGAGTCTTCTATTTTTGATAAAGACATTGTATGTAAGATTTGATCAGCAAAACGTGAAATTTCCATAGAGGGTTCTTTTCCAAGCTCGATTAATTCTAACTGATCCTTAATATCTACCGCATTATAAATACGTTGCACATCTGCATCTTGTCTAAGTTGCAAGCGAACATCTTGTGCTGTTTGCTCATTTAATTCTGTTTTCGAATCTAGTACGACTGGGTTATTCATATGGTATTCTCCCTTTCCTTATAAAAATGGACGAAATAGTCCTTTTATTGTTTGTGATAAATTTTTATAGGCTGATGAACCATGAAACTCAAGATCGAAATTAACTTCTTCAAGCCAATGTGAATCAAATGCTGCTGCATCAATATACGGTTCAATATCATTTCGTCCCGTTGGATTGAAGTGGAATACATCTACTCCTATTTGATTTAAAAATAGTAATAAAACAGCATCAGAACGAGTTAATTCTCCACTCTTCTCATTATTAAATATAACAATTTTCGGTACGTCTTGTGAATAATCAAATTTCTCAAGCTGTTCTAAAATGTTCGGTGGTATTTGAGAAAGTTGTGCGAAAACATATAGCGCTACATCTTGTTTCGTCTCTTTTGCAATTGGTTTACACATTTCACTTTCGCACGCATGAATGATCGCCTCTGCAATACCATGTTGTAATCCTTCTGGCAATCGTTTATGTGGCCACCAATGACTGTTCATAATTAAATCTGGATGTAATTTCCCCCCGCGGTCTAAAGCATCTCGGTAATGATATTGGAAATTTGCTTTTTGTTCTTTTGTAAACGGGAATGTATTAATTAATAAACTGTTATCAAATGATGTAACAGCCTTTAATCGCTGAAAATACTCTTTATCATTTTTTGAAACACCTGATATTTTCGCAAATAAAGAAGGGATATAAATGTGTTTATTCTCAACAAAGAATGTCGGGCGTACAAATGCCTTTTCTTTCGTAATTAAAAAGAGTTCATCATACGTTGTTTTGAGCGTACGAGCTACAGGCGTATACGAACGGAATTGCCACGGCTTGTACAGCAGTGAATTATCGTGGTGAAGTACTTGCTCAATTTCTTTTGAAGCTTGATACGCTACTGTTGCAACACGTTCGCGGCGGCGATCTGGAAATGGCTCAAGAGAAATGCGACCTGAATGAGACACAACAAAACTTCTTCCTTCCTCATCAACATTCTCAAATCCATCTTTTCCTTCTGGATGATAATAAAGTACATCACAGCCGAGCATAATAAGGAAGTATAAGAAATATATACGGCTTTCCGTCGCATCACCGTACCAAACGATACGCGGCATTTGTTTCTTATAATTAACCGTAGAAAACCACTTCGCTACGTAATTTTCACTTAATTTAATTATATCAATTAAGAAACGACGGAATCCCTCTGTTTTTAACGATTGGTTATGTTGTTTCTCATACAATTTCAATACAGAAATAAACGTCGTATGTATATAATGCTGCAAGTCAGGATTGTCTACTTTCGGTAAAAGTTGTTTCCCAGATAAGTGTGCCACTAGCCTATTTACTGTCAGACCGTTTGGTGCTTCTTGATGTAATCCGAACACTTCTTGAATATGACGAAGCTTTTCCGAATCAATCACTTTGTTTAAATTTTGTTCGTGTAAAACTTCGATTCCTTTTGCTTCACTATAATCAAATAGCTCATTAAAATATTCATCTACATCATTAGGAACGCCAAGGATTCGACATGCTATATAACTAAATTTCATCTCATTCTCTGTCAGTTCATACTGTGGGCGTTTTTCTAAAAGTGTTTCAAATTGCTTTAAATCTGATTCATCTTTTAATCCATATGGTTGAAGTGTAAAACGTGAAAACATAACAGTTCACCTCCAAAAACATTTACGTTTTTTCTAAGTCTTTCTTCTATTATAAACTATTTTTGGTTATAAAAAATGGGCGCTCGTAAAACGAGCAAACCCATTTCAATTATTTATTGTCTTCTTTAGTAGCTGCAACTTCTTCTTTAGCTTGTCCAGAATTCTTCATGTAGTGAAGTATAAATGTTGCTCCAAATGCTACAACTAAAATGATAAAGAATAGCATATGACTTATTTCAATATGAATAACAGACAGTAACATTTTTACTGCAATAATTAAGATTAAAATATATGCTGTCGTTTCAAGTTCTGGAATACGCTCTAACAATTTTAAGAATACACCAGCGATACCACGCATCATTAAAATACCGAGCATTCCACCTAATAATAGAATCCAAACTTCATTTGATACACCAAATGCAGCAAGTACGCTATCTACAGAGAACGCGATATCCATTAATTCAACCATCGCAACTGTTCCCCAGAAGACACCAAATATTCTGAAGAGAATACTGTTTTGGTTCATACCATGAGCTTCCTCTTCTTCTGCATTACCTTTTCTTTTATCAATGAAGTATTTAACTGAAAGCCAAGCTAAGTAAAGTGCACCTAACACTTTTACCCACGCTAATTTAATTAAGAACATTCCAATTCCAATCGCAATAAATCGGAATACATAAGCTCCAATAAGTCCATAGAATAATGCCTTTTTACGTTTTTCTTCCGGAAGGTGTTTTACCATTACCGCTAATACAAGTGCATTATCAGCAGATAACAAACCTTCAAGTACAACAAGTGTACCTATTAATCCCCAAGATACTGGATCTTGCAACACTTTAATCCACATGTCCAAGTCGAAAAACTGAGCATACGTATCAAGGATTCCTTGCAAAATACTCATCTTACCTTTATCCCCTATTCTTTGCTAGATTTATAGAAAGGTCAAAAAAAGGAAACGAATATCGTTTCCTTTCTATGCATCCAAGCCATACGCTCTTACAAGCGCACCTAGGCCACCTTGGAAACCGCTTCCTACTGCATTAAACTTCCACTGTCCATTATGACGGTATAATTCACAAAATACAACCGCTGTTTCGATGGAGAAGTCTTCCCCTAAATCAAAACGAAGAACTTCTTCATTCGTCTCTTCATTTGCTAGACGAACGAACGCATTTCCTACTTGTCCAAAGTTTTGACTACGGCCTTCTGCATCATAAATCGTAACTGTAATAGCAATTTTGTGCACATCTGCTGGAACTTTCTTTAAGTCCACAACAAGTTGCTCATCGTCGCCTTCTCCTTCACCTGTACGGTTATCTCCTGTATGTAGAACAGATCCACAAGGAGACTGTAAATTGTTATAGAAGATAAAATCAGTTTCTTTCGTACATTTTCCGTTCTCATCTAATAAAAAGGCAGATGCATCTAAATCGAAATCTGATCCACCGTCGTAAGATTTAATATCCCAGCCAAGACCAATTACCGCTTTTGTTAAACCAGGACTTGTCTTACCTAAATCAATCTTCTGTCCTTTTTGTAATTGAATAACCATTTATATTCACCTCTATATTTTAATCTTAAAAAATATATCCATCAGTAAATATCTGTTTCACCGATAGATATACGAAGCTATTACTCTACATCTAAACCGAAATTGTTACATAGAGATGCTAATCCACCTTGGAATCCACTTCCGATTGCATTAAACTTCCAGTCACCTGCATGACGGTATAATTCCCCTACTACAACAGCTGTTTCAATAGAGAAATCTTCTCCTAAATCGTAACGAATTAGCTCTGCATTCTTTTCTTCATCTAAAATACGTACGAAAGAGTTAGAAACTTGTCCGAAGTTTTGGCTACGTCCTTCTCCATCGTAAATTGTAATTGTGAAGCAAATACGTTCAATATGTGCAGGTACATTTTTTAAATCTATTTTAATTGATTCGTCATCGCCTTCTCCTTCACCAGTTCGGTTATCTCCTAAATGCTCAACAGCACCATTCGCACCTTTTGGGTTATTATAGAAGACAAAATCCTCTGCACCTGAAACTTTACCGTTAGCACCTACTAAGAAAATACTAACATCTAAATCGAAATCGTTTTGTCCGTCATAACGATTCGTATCCCAACCAAGTCCTACAAGAACTTTTGAAAGACCTGGATTCGTTTTTGTTAAGTCTACCTTTTGTCCTTTTTTCAATGAAATTGATGCCATATTCAATTCCTCCTCGGTTTATTTTATTGATAACGTGATACAATCTCACTTAAGTTTTTATCTTGTGTGCCTTCTCCAACAGCTGAAAACTTCCATTCACTTTCGTGACGATACATTTCACCTGCAATTAGAGTCGTTTTGCCAGCATAATTATCCGATAAATTATAGCGTGCTAATTCTTCACCAGTTTGCGGGTTTTGAATTCGAATATATGCATTACGAATCATCCCGAAATCTTGACGACGATTTACACAGTCATAAATATTTACAACGAATACTAAACGATTAATACGGCTCGGAACTTTATGTAATTCTACGAAAATTGTTTCGTCATCACCAGCGCCTTCACCTGTTAAATTATCTCCTGAATGAATAATACTACCACAAGTAGAAAGCTTGTTTCCGAAGTAAACTAAATCGTTTTTGTTTAAAAAGCGATCCCCTTCTAACATAACAACAGATGCATCACAATCTACATTTGGTTTACTTCCAAATAATGAAGACAGAAACCCACCTGATTGCCCAATTGGATCCCAGCCTAAGCCAACCTGTAGTTTCGCTACTTTCGGTTGTCCTTTCGTTAAATCGATCTTTTGACCTTTTTCTAAAATAATAGGCATGCAGTTTCTTCCTTTCTACAAAGCATTTTCCAAGGCGGAAAATATTGTATTCTTCCCTTATATTGTAGCATTATTTATCTATTGAGAAAAAGAATAAATTCTCAATTATATGAAAACACCTATATCATTTATTTATATTGATGTAAGAAGTGGTAAATCGAACCAATCATTCCTGCGTGATTACGATTTTGTGCGATTTTAATCTCGCAATTACTATAAATCTTAGGATTTAAATATTTTCGTACCTCTTCCTTTACTTCTTCTAAAAATCGATTACCTCTATTAGTAATCCCTCCACCAATAATAATTACTTTTGGATTGAAGATATAAGCAAGATTACTAATTCCAATGGCTAAATGTTTAAAGAATATTCGAACGGCATGTATAACTTCTTTATCCTTCTGATTATATAATTCAAAAATTTTTTCACCGTTCCAATTCCCGCTACCTTTATACTTCCGCACAAGAGAAATTAACCCTGAAATCGAGGCAACCTCTTCAAATTGTTTCCCTTCGATCAACATATTGCCCCATTCACCAGCACTAAATGAATGACCTCTGTACAGTTTTTTATTAATAACAATAGCTCCCCCTATTCCCGTTCCAAGGGTAAGCATAATACAATTATTTTCATCTCTTCCAACACCTTGCCACATCTCTCCAAACAAAGCACAATTGACATCATTTTCAATGGATATAGGAACTTTTAATACAGCTTGTAATCTATCAATAATAGGAATACCAGCATAGCGTGGAATATGATCCACGCCGCCAGTTATGATTCCTCTATGAATATCTACAATTCCAGCTGTACTAATACCGATTCCAGAAACAACATGTTCATTCATTAATTGCACCGCCAAGCTAATAATCTTTTGAACGATTTGTTCCCCACCTAAATGGGCCTCTGTTAATGTAGTTTCGTGATTTAGTAATATCCCAGATTTTGAAATAATCCCATATTTAATCTGTGTGCCACCAATATCAAATGCGATATATTTTTTCACACTGTCACTTCCTCTAACATTATGAACTTCACTTTTCTGCATTGAAATGATGATGTTTTCCTTTAATAAGAGTTCACAAGATTTACAGATCCAGCTTTTACGTAGACACTGTTGTATTCTTTATTATCCGAGACAATTTCATAATACGATCCTTGTGGTGTATTAACTGTTTTCTTAATGGCTACCATAATGTTGCGAGATGTCATTCCAGTCTGACCTTCAGCCATACTTTTGAATATCGGAGAACCTGCCGTTAACGTTCCAAGTCGATATTTATTTAAATCTTTACTTCCATTCATTGCATCAATTCTATACATAAGCGAGGCAATTTGCTGTCCCCAATTTTCATCACTTGCATACATGACGTTCATTCCTTGTGCCTTATCTCCTAAGTTTCCACCATTATATGTATTTCCACTTGGATTTAAGTAATGCTTATCTATATATGCCGCACAAAAATCAATACCTTCTTCCCATGTTTTGAATCCAGTTGCACCATTGTATGGATCTGAATCTACCGCTCTAAAGCCAAATAAATTTTTCTTATCTTGCGCGATACGACTTGTTCCCCATCCTGATTCTAAAATTGCATGTGACACTAAGTAACCAGCATTCATCTTATATTTCTCTGCTGCACTTACAAAATATTTTCCTAATCCAATAAGTGGACTCTTTGCATTCGATTTACGTAAGAAATTATCAATTTCATCTCCTGTATAAGTAGATGTTGCACGAAGTGGCATATACTCAAAGTATTGATAACTATCTTGTCCTCCAATTTGCTTCTTATCAAAAGCCTCGTAACGCTCTCCTTCTTTTAAATGTTTCGGAGCATTACCAATTTGATACGTTGCATGTTTACCATTTTCCGGATTGTATACATAATGATATAACTTGCCATTTTTAGTCGCATAATACGACGTTTTCTCACCAGTCATTGTCGGATGTAATGTAACATCATTTATATTCACATAACCTGTCATACCATCAATTTGGACATGAATACGATCATCAACAGCTTTTACAAATTTCAGGTCAGCTCCACCCTTTACATATGTGAGCTTTTTACCCGTCGTAATATCATAAATATTAATAACACCATTTGCACGAACGAAACCTTGCTTCATATTTACAACTTTACCGTCACTTTTAATGTAAGCATCTTCTTTCATATTCTGCATAATTTGTGTTGCTTCCGCTTCATTTGGTTTTTGAACCTTTTGTGATGAGGTAACAATTTCATAAGAAGACGAACCTTGTTTAACTTTTAAGAACTGTAACGAAACATAACCCTCTCCGCCATTAAAACGGATTTTTGCCCAGCCATTTTCTTTTCCTATGATCGTAACAGTCTCTCCATTTTTCAAATGACCGACAGCTGCCGCACCTGTTGATGGACCTTTACGTACATTTAATAAAGACGCATTTACAACGGCTCGTTCTTCTATTACCTGTCCAGGGGTTGTTGGATCTATGGAATCTTTACCAATCGTTATAAACTCTAACGACACATACCCTTCTTTTCCTTGATAGCTTATTTTCGCCCAGCCGTTTGCTTTTCCTAGTACTGTTACTTTTTCTCCATTTTTTAAGTTTCCTAGAACCGAGCTACTTGTATTCGCCGCACTTCTTACTCGTAAGCTTGT
>NZ_JAKUHE010000011.1:0-219124 GCF_022664315.1 Bacillus cereus group sp. BfR-BA-01309 | reverse complement strand
GCATGAAGCCCCCCTCAAGATGAGATTTCCCATAGCGTAAGCTAGTAAGATCCCTGAAAGATGATCAGGTTGATAGGTTCGAGGTGGAAGCGTGGTGACATGTGGAGCTGACGAATACTAATAGATCGAGGACTTAACCATATAATATGAAGCAAATGTTATCTAGTTTTGAGAGAACATAAAAAACTTATTGACTTTTAAAGTGAATAAGTTATAATAATGATTGTCTCAAAAGAATAATGTCTGGTAATGATGGCAGAGAGGTCACACCCGTTCCCATACCGAACACGGAAGTTAAGCTCTCTAGCGCCGATGGTAGTTGGGACCTTGTCCCTGTGAGAGTAGGACGTTGCCAGGCAATATTATTCCGCAGTAGCTCAGCGGTAGAGCTATCGGCTGTTAACCGATCGGTCGTAGGTTCGATTCCTACCTGCGGAGCCATTGGAGAGCTGTCCGAGCTGGCCGAAGGAGCACGATTGGAAATCGTGTATACGTCACAAGCGTATCAAGGGTTCGAATCCCTTGCTCTCCGCCATAGGATTTATAATATTTGGCCCGTTGGTCAAGTGGTTAAGACACCGCCCTTTCACGGCGGTAACACGGGTTCGAATCCCGTACGGGTCACCACTTTGGAGGATTAGCTCAGCTGGGAGAGCACCTGCCTTACAAGCAGGGGGTCGGCGGTTCGATCCCGTCATCCTCCACCATATAAATTATATAAATAGTATTATCGCGGGGTGGAGCAGCACGGTAGCTCGTCGGGCTCATAACCCGAAGGTCGCAGGTTCAAATCCTGTCCCCGCAACCAAATGGTCCCGTGGTGTAGTGGTTAACATGCCTGCCTGTCACGCAGGAGATCGCCGGTTCGACCCCGGTCGGGACCGCCATTTTAATAAGGCTCGGTAGCTCAGTCGGTAGAGCAGAGGACTGAAAATCCTCGTGTCGGCGGTTCGATTCCGTCCCGAGCCACCATTTATCTTAATAATATACGCCGGCTTAGCTCAATTGGTAGAGCAACTGACTTGTAATCAGTAGGTTGGGGGTTCAAGTCCTCTAGCCGGCACCATGTAAGTTTCGGAGGGGTAGCGAAGTGGCTAAACGCGGCGGACTGTAAATCCGCTCCTTCGGGTTCGGCAGTTCGAATCTGCCCCCCTCCACCATTTACATAGGGGCATAGTTTAAAGGTAGAACTGAGGTCTCCAAAACCTCCAGTGTGGGTTCGATTCCTACTGCCCCTGCCAAATATATTTACACAACATGGCGGTTGTGGCGAAGTGGTTAACGCACCGGATTGTGGCTCCGGCATTCGTGGGTTCGATTCCCATCAGTCGCCCCATTTTTATTTTTAAAATTACAAATAATCTAATGGATACTTACATATAATTAAGTAAGAAATCGATGGGCTATAGCCAAGCGGTAAGGCAACGGACTTTGACTCCGTCATGCGCTGGTTCGAATCCAGCTAGCCCAGCCATTTTTGCGGAAGTAGTTCAGTGGTAGAATACAACCTTGCCAAGGTTGGGGTCGCGGGTTCGAATCCCGTCTTCCGCTCCAATAAAATTTAATATGGCGGCATAGCCAAGTGGTAAGGCAGAGGTCTGCAAAACCTTTATCACCGGTTCAAATCCGGTTGCCGCCTTTTCTTTTGTGCCGATGTGGCGGAATTGGCAGACGCGCACGACTCAAAATCGTGTTCCTTCGGGAGTGTCGGTTCGACCCCGACCATCGGTATCATGAACGGCGTAAAAAAGCTCTATACTAACTGTATAGAGATTTTTTGTTTTCTTCACGTGACAAAATAAGCACAAAAAGTGTGCGGAAAAATTAAAAGGATAAAAACAAACATTCATTTTTATCCTTTTAATTCCGGTATTCTATACAATATTCTCTTTGAGTACTCTAGAGAGAATTTCTCCAGCCCGGTGACATGAAGTTAAATCCGACACCACCAGTAGATATTAGCACATTATCAGCTGTTAATTTTGTAATTTCTAAAAACTTCTTTTTAAACTCTTCTCTGTTGTACTTATACATGGTTGAGTGGCACGCCCACATGTGCGTTGAAGTACTCAACCAGTCCCCTAATTCCTTTAATTCAGGAAACGACTCAAATTGAATTGGTTCATCTAATTTCATAAATCTTACTTGATAGATAGTTGGGTTTAACTTCTCGCCAATTCCTTTAAGACCATGTGCTTTTTTCTCATTTGAATGTGTCATAATTCTCCCCCCATCTTCCCTTCAAATTTTTTCCTGTTTTTATTATACAACGATAGAAAGTAATTATGGTAATATTATGGAAATTGTTATCGAAGATATAAAAAAACTCTAACAGAAATGTTAGAGTTTTTTTGTTAAATTGTGCTATGTGCTTCTAAAATTCGTAATAAACGTAGGAATTCATGTATAATATAACTTGTCGAAAGAACAAAATGATAGTGATTTATATTATGTCTGTAATATGAATCAAAAATGAACTTTTTATATTTCTTTTAAAAATGTGTTGAATACACATTATATTTCATATTAATATTTTTATGTAGATTTAAAACGGGAAAGAGAGTGGAAAGTATGGGTCGTAAATGGAATAATATTAAGGATAAAAAAGCATCAAAAGATGCAAATACAAGCCGTATATACGCGAAATTTGGACGTGAAATTTATGTGGCAGCAAAGCAAGGTGAGCCAGATCCAGAATCAAACCAAGCGCTTAGAGTCGTATTAGAACGTGCGAAAACATACAATGTACCAAGAACAATTATTGATCGTGCAGTTGAAAAAGCAAAAGGCGGTTCAGAAGAAAATTATGACGAGCTTCGTTATGAAGGATTCGGACCAAATGGATCTATGGTAATTGTAGATACACTTACAAATAACGTAAACCGTACTGCAGCAGATGTACGAGCTGCATTTAGCAAAAACAGTGGTAACATGGGTGTAAACGGTTCTGTAGCGTACATGTTTGATGCGACAGCTGTTATCGGTCTTGAAGGTAAAACATCAGATGAAGTTCTTGAAATTTTAATGGAAGCAGATGTAGATGCACGTGATATTCTTGAAGAAGAAGATGCTGTTATCGTGTATGCTGAACCTGATCAATTCCATTCTGTACAATCTGCACTTAAAGATGCTGGTGTTGAAGAATTCACAGTTGCAGAATTAACAATGCTTGCACAAAGTGATGTAGAACTTCCTGAAGATGCTCAAGTACAATTTGAAAAAATGGTTGATGCATTAGAAGATCTAGAAGATGTGCAACAAGTTTACCACAACGTAGACTTAGGAGAATAATCCGATAGAAGCCCCCTGTTCGTTTAACGGATAGGGGGCTTTTTTTATGAGGTTAATTAAGTTGATGAATTAGTAAAGGTATTTTGTTGTAGACAGGGAATATGCTTATAGGGATATGTGAAATAATCATTATTGCTAGGAGGCTTAATATGGAACATAAAACACCAAAGCATATCGTTGCCGTAGCAGGCTATTTAACAAATGAAAAAGGTGAAGTGTTATTGGCTAAAGTACATTGGCGAGCGGATACGTGGGAAGTTGCCAGGAGGACAGGTGGAAGAAGGAGAAGCGCTCGATAAAGCAGTTTGTAGGGAAATGTTTGAGGAGACGGGTTTGACTGTGAAGCCGCTTGGAGTTACAGGTGTTTACTATAATGCTTCTATGCATATTTTATCTGTTGTTTTTAAAGTCGCATATGTGAGCGGTGAAATACAAATTCAGCCTGAAGAAATACAAGAGGCTAAATTTGTTGCTTTAAATGAAGAGAACATAGATGAGTACATAACGCGTCCTCATATGAAATCCAGAACGATTGATGCGATGAGAGCGACACATTTTATTCCATACGAAACGTGGGAAGTGCAGCCGTATAATTTAATAGCTAGATTATAAAGAAAAGGGTAGCTGGTTTGAGATACAATCAGATCACTACTCTTTTTTGTATACTGTTTAAGAAAAAGGTCAAAATAATAATAGTGCTAGTATTGATTTTGAGAACGTTTGTTCTGTATAATGTATGATATATTGTATACATTTAGATTACTAGATACTTACAAATATATATATTTGTAGATGATATAATGAAAATAGGGTGTTTTAATAGGGAAGTATAGGCTTAAGGTATACTCTACTATTGGTTTAGCATACTCTATATTCAATATTTCAGATGAATAGTAGATAAAAAAAGACTGTGATACAATACTTTTTTACCCCGTTATTTGCCGGACAGCCCGATTGGGGAGGGCTGATTAAAGTTTCACTTTATACCTTACAATGATGTAAGGTACGTGTAAGAGAAATCGATGGGATGTTTTTTTACAACAAGGTATTCTTAAAGTAAGAGTTATACGCTGTGTGGAAAAGAGGTGTTCAAGATGAAAGAACGAGTATTATCTAGGGTGAACTATCATCAAAAAGTTGCATTAAATCCAATGACTAAATTCTTTTATAAAGCCATTATTTTATTATTATTGTTAAGTTGTACGTTATTATTCATTGGAAATGTAATGATTGAGCAAAGTGATATTAGTAAATTACATGTACCGGCTAAGTTAGAGGTGCCAGAATCATTAACATATGCATTTATTGCGACAGAAGATAAAAGGTTTTATCATCATAACGGTTTAGATTATATAGCGATTGTCAGAGCCTCTGTTGAGAATATAAAGGCTGGTGGTGTTGTGCAAGGCGGAAGCACAATTACACAGCAGTTATCCAAAAATGCTTTTTTAACAAATGAACGTACATTTTCTCGTAAGTGGAAAGAGATTTTCTATACGAAAAAAATTGAACGCACATTTACGAAGGATGAAATTTTAAAATTGTATGTAAGCAATATTTATTACGGAGAAGGAGCATGGGGAATTGAAAAAGCGGCAAACCTTTACTTCGGTAAAAAAGTAAGCCAATTAACGCTGGCTGAAAGTGCAATGATGGCTGCTGTAGTAAAGGCACCTGCTTATTACTCGCCTGCACAAAATTATGATAAGGCCGTAGAGAGACGAAATGTCGTTTTGAGATTGATGGAGAAAGAAGGCTATATCAATCATGATGAGTATGTGCAAGCAGTTAGTGAGAAGTTAGTCATTCGTCATGATATCACAACAGAGCAGTCGATGTTAAATAATGCGCGTGAAAAAGCAGTAAGCTAAAGGAAGTTCCTACATAGGAGCTTCTTTTTTGAATAAATTGTGACAAAAGGCGACACAATATTGTCACAAATGTTCTGTTTTTGTAATTTATGTGAGCGTGTTCATTGCGTGACGCATATAAGTGTTGATATTATGTGTATTGTGTACAATGCTGTATACAGAATATGAATTTAAAGAGGAATGTATATGAAATCAAACAAACTCATGGCTCTTGGTATAGTTTTTTCTATCGCAGTATTGATTGTAATTGGAACAATTGCGTATAGCATCATAAATGACAAAAAAGATAAAGGGAATGAGATGTTTGCTTATTCCACACAACAATCTTTAGGGAAAGATGATGCACCAGTTAAGGTAGTTGAATTTGGAGACTTCAAATGTCCTGCTTGTCGTACTTGGGATGTAACAGTATTACCACGATTAAAAGAAGAGTATATTGATAAAGGTAAAGTGCAGTTATATTTTATTAACTTCCCGTTTATTGGAAAAGACTCTGATTTAGGTGCAGCAGCTGGTGAAGCAATTTATAAACAAGATCAAGATTCATTCTGGACTTTCTATGATGAGATTTATCAAAGTCAAAAGAAAGACACGGAAGAATGGATTACAGAAGAATTACTTCTTAACATTGTGAAAGAGAAGCTTCCGAAAGTTGATGTAGAACAATTTAAGAAAGATTTACACAGTAAAGAAATAAAAGAAAAAGTACGTAAAGATTCAGATCGTGCTCAAAAATTAAAAGTTCAAGGTGCTCCTTCAGTATACATAAACGGAAATCTTGCAAACCCTGATTTCGATAGTATGAAGAAGGCGATTGATAAAGAATTGAAAAAGTGATGAGCTACTCATCACTTTTTCGACTTTTTTCGATAAAATTCTTGCTTCCGTTTTTTTAACATGCTATACTACTTTACATAAGTTATTCTAATATCTTATATTTATTTCATATTTGCGGGTGTAGTTTAGTGGTAAAACAAGAGCCTTCCAAGCTCTGGTCGAGAGTTCGATTCTCTTCACCCGCTCCAAATTTTATTAAATATTTTTCTATAAATTGTGATCAACGCAGTGTTTCGTTTCTAAGATAAACGAGGCATTGCGTTTTTTAATGTTTGAAAAAGATAATTGTATGCGAAAATAGAAGTAAAGAATAGTATTCCAAAAGTGAATTGCTAACTAATATAGACGTTACATAAAGGGTGAATTCATCTGAGGAGGCGATTAGGAATGGATTTTGAACAATTAAAGCAAGATGTAATTGCGTATAGTAAAACAATTGGTATAGATAAAATAGGCTTTGCTAGTGCTTCACCATTTGAGGAATTAAAGCAGCGCTTAATCCAACAGCAACAATTAAATTATCAATCTGGATTTGAAGAGCCTGATATAGAAAAAAGAACGAACCCACAACTTTTACTACCTGGTGCAAAATCAATTATTGCGATTGCATTAGCGTATCCTTCAAAATTAAAAAATGCACCATTAAGTAAGCGTGGAGAACGCCGCGGGATTTTTTGTCGTGCTTCTTGGGGACAAGATTATCATCTTGTTTTACGAGATCGTTTGCAAAAATTAGAAGCATATTTAATCGAAAAACTTCCCGATATAGAAGTTAAGTCAATGGTTGATACGGGAGAGTTAAGTGATCGAGCTGTTTCGGAGCGTGCCGGTATTGGGTGGAGCGGTAAGAATTGCGCTATTATTACACCCGAATTTGGTTCGTATGTATATTTAGGAGAAATGATTACAAACGTTCCATTCCCACCAGATCAGCCAATAGAAGATCAATGCGGGAGCTGCACGAAATGTATTGATATTTGTCCTACAGGTGCTTTAATACAAGGAGGACAGTTAGACTCGAAGAAATGTATTGCATTTTTAACACAGACGAAAGGATTCCTACCGGAAGAATATCGTGACAAAATAGGAAACCGTATATATGGATGTGATACATGTCAGACTGTTTGTCCAAAAAACAAAGGAATGGATTTTCATAACCACCCTGAGATGGAACCGGATCCTGAGTTAGTTAAGCCGCTATTAACACCACTTTTAACAATTAGTAATCGTGATTTTAAAGAGAAATATGGAATTATGTCTGGTTCATGGAGAGGTAAAAAGCCGTTGCAACGAAATGCAATTTTGGCACTTGCTCATTTTAAAGAGGCATCAGCAATTCCTGATTTAATAGGTGTTATGAAAGATGACCCAAGACCAGTACTTCGCGGAACGGCAGCATGGGCACTTGGGAAAATTGGTGGAGATGGCGTGGGCGAAGCCATTGAAAAAGCAATGCAGCGTGAGAAAGATGAAGAGGTTCTTCATGAAATGAATCGCGGACTTGAATTGTTAGCGCAGAAAAAAGAGTAGATAATATCTCCCTTTTTCATATTGTAATATGGGAGGGAGACGAAATGGTTGTAAAAATAAATATTGAAAAGCAAGTACAACAATTTTTAGCCTATATAACAGAAAAAAGAACAAATGTAGAGGAGATTGCTGAAGATTTATTCCAGATAGCACAGAGAAAGAAACAATTGTTTCAAAAGCGTAATGCACATATAGTGAAAGCAACTGCGGACGTTTCTTTCATGAGACAATTAAATAATAGCAATCATCAAGAAATTGATTATCAAATACATTTTAAATATTTAATTAAGCATAAAGAATTATTTTATATCGAAGAGGAACAACTAAAACGAAGAGTTTGTTTAAATAATAGCCGGATAATAGGTGATTATGCTATTGAAGTGCCGGAAGCAGTTGGCATGAGTGAGACATTAGAAAGAGAAGTTATAAAAGAGAAGTATGGTTCTTATCAGTATAATCGTTTAGAGGCAGTTAAATATGCAGAGCGTTGGTGGGATGATCGAAACCCTGTATATCGTAATTTCCCTGATAATTGTACGAATTTTATTTCTCAATGTCTTCATACTGGAGAAGTACCAATGAATGGATATCCTAATATTCGTAAAGGATGGTGGCAAAGGGAGAATCAGTGGAGTTGGAGCTGGGCTGTCGCACACTCTTTTTATTGGTATTTATCAGGTGCTACAACAGGGCTTCGGGCAGAAGCGGTAGAAAGGCCAGAAGATCTTATTCTTGGTGATGTCATTGCTTATGATTTCGAGGATGATGGTAGGTGGAATCATACGACGATTGTAGTAGCAAAAGACGCAGATGGTATGCCACTTGTAAATGCACATTCAGCGAATAGCCGTCGGCGTTATTGGAACTATGAAGATTCTAGTAAATATACACCACAAATGAAATATAAATTCTTTCACATTATTAATGGGTAGAGATTTTTCGCTCAAGTGGTATAATACGTAGTAGACAAAAAATAGAGGTGAATATCGCGTGGGAGTACATGTTGTTTTATATCAACCAGAAATTCCAGCAAATACAGGGAATATTGCTCGTACTTGTGCAGCAACTGGAACAGAATTACATTTGATTAGACCGCTTGGATTTTCAACGGATGATAAAATGTTAAAGCGTGCAGGACTAGATTATTGGCAGCACGTGAAAGTTACGTATTATGATTCAATTGAAGAATTTTATGAGAAAAATAACGACGGTGAATTCTTCTATTTAACAAAGTATGGCGAGAAAGCTCATACAGCGTTTGATTATAGCAAACGTGAGAAGGATTACTATTTTGTATTTGGAAGAGAAACAAACGGTTTACCAGCTAATGTAATCGAAGAAAATTTCGATCACTGTTTACGTATTCCAATGACTGATAAAGTGCGCTCATTAAATTTATCTAATACAGCAGCTATTTTAATTTATGAAGCATTCCGTCAGCAAAATTATCCAGGATTAGATTTAGAAATTGTTTATTAAAAGTCGCCATATGGCGACTTTTTTTCTAAAAATAAAAATAATATATAATCATACATTTAAAAAAGGGTACATATTCATATAGAATGGGGATATATGAATAAAAATAGATTAGACGGGTTGAGATAAATATGAAGGAACGATATAGTAATCAAAATACCTTTTTAAGTATGATAGATATGGATTTAATAAGAAGAGGATTATTACATGCTATTCAAGATTTAGTATTTATTGTGAAAGTTATGGATGATGAAACCTTTAAATATATTTATGTAAATAAGATAGGTATGGATTATGCGAAGCTAAGCGAAGAATGTTATGGAAAAACGTTCGCTGAAGTATTACCGGAAGATACGGCGGAAATATTACAAGTGCAATATGCAAAAGTAGCGAGCGAAGCGAAAGCACATACCTTTTGTGATGTAGTTAGTTTACCAACTGGTAATTTACATTATGAATCTTCACTTAATCCTGTATTTGATGAAGAAGGAGTATGTCAGTTTATTATTTGTATTACAAGAGATATTACAGCTCAAATTGAGGAGAAGATTGAAATAGAGGAAAAACAAATGCTATTTAAGTCATTACTAGAATATAATAATGACTCCATTATATCTATAGATTCTATAGGTAGAATTACATATGCAAACCCAGCGACGTATGAAATATTTGGGTACCGATATGAAGAATTAAACAATAAATTTATTTTTGAATTTATTAATAAAGAATATGAAAAAGATTTCCAAATTATATTTAAAGGATCCATGCAAGGAAAAGCGAAGCAAATTGTTTCAAAGAAATATGTTCATAAAGAAGGGTACGAGCTCTATATTTCTTTGAGAACTATTCCAATTATTGTGAACGGGGAAATTGTCGGGATATATATTGTTACGAGGGATGTTACAAGGCAAGTATTAAATGAGATGAGAACGGAATATTTAGCTTATTATGACCAGTTAACAGGATTAATGAATAGAATTTCATGTACAAATAAGTTAAATGGTTTTTTAAATAAGAAGATAGATTTTGCGTTTATTTTTATAGATTTAGATGAATTTCATCTTATTAATGATACTTTTGGCCATAAAGAAGGAGATAAAGTATTACAAAAAGTTACAGAATGTTTAAGCAGTTTTAAAATAGACGGTATGCACTTATTTAGAGAACACGATGATCAATTTGTTATGTTAATAGAAAATATAACGAAAGAACGTGTAGAGATAGTTGCAAAAAACATACTAAAAAAGATTAGTGAACATTTTGTAATCGAAGAAGAAGACGTGTATTTAAGTGCGTCAATCGGAATTGTAATGGCTCCAACAGATGGAGAGGATGAAAAAATATTATTCCAAAGAGTTGATGCTGCTTTGGAAAAAGCAAAAGAAAAAGGAAAAGGGTATTATCATTTTTATTGCAATGGATTAGATTGTGAACGTGAACAAAGATTTATAATAGAAAACCAATTACATCGTGCTATAGAAAAAAACGAATTCTTCTTATATTATCAGCCACAAATGAATATTGAAACGAAAAAAATAGTTAGTATGGAAGCTTTAATAAGGTGGGAGAATAAAGAATTAGGATTTGTCTCCCCCAATCAATTTATTCCGTTAGCAGAAAGAACAGGATTTATTATTAAGCTTGATGAATGGGTAGTAAATGAAGTGTGTCAGCAAATACGTGAATGGTTAAATAAAGGATATGAAGTGGTCCCGATTGCAGTTAATATTTCAGCCAGGCACTTTCGTTCTATTACACTAATAGAGATGATTACACGAGCGTTACATAAGTACAATGTACCAGCTCATCTATTAGCGATAGAGGTTACAGAAGGAGCCCTTATACATAAAGACATATCGAAAAGAGTATTGCTACAATTAAAAGAACAAAATTTAAAGATTCATTTAGATGATTTTGGGACGGGATATTCATCTTTAAGTTATTTAAAAACGTATCCAATTGATACTTTGAAAATCGATCGTTCCTTTATGGAAGGTATACATGTAGATGAGCGTGATACGAATATTACGGCTGCGATTATTCATTTAGCTCATACTTTGGAATTGAATGTAATTGCAGAAGGAGTAGAAAAGGCAGAACAAATACAATTTTTGAAGGAAAAGAATGTGAAGTTTGTACAAGGTTATTATTATAGCAAACCACTATCAAAATACGACGTGGAAAATGTGTATTATAAATAATTAATAAAAAAAGTGATGTGCTAAGAAGCACATCACTTTTTATGTGTACCGGGTTTATCATTGTAACCGGATGTAAAAATAGCTGTAAGAAATGTGAGTGATACACCTAAAATTAATAATAATTTCATACTAATATCCCTCCTAATTTTTCAGTTTATGAATCTTAAATATGAATCGAAATGTATGTAAGGTTCTTGGAAGAAAAGAATTTATTTAAAATGAATAGCGGTGTAAAATCTTTAATACCTATATTATACAGAATTTTCTTTGAATTTTGGAGAGAATTTTATTGCACTACTGTATATTTCATTTTGATTTAAAGAATGTTTGAGGACATCCTAGCATACCTTTTATAATAATCCGATTGAACAAGGAGATGGGGGAGGAGCTATAATGGATATTCTAAAAAAAATTGAACAGCATCGAGAAGCAGAAGAACGCTTACAATGGGAAGGTACGTTTGCGGAGTATTTAGAGCTTGTGAAGGAAAGACCATGGGTGGCTCAAACAGCACACTCTCGCATTTACAATATGATAAAAGATGCTGGAATTGAAGAGGTAGATGGTAGAAGAAAGTATAACTTCTTTAGTAATCAGCTATTTGGATTAGAGGATGCTTTAGAACGTCTTGTAGAAGAATATTTTCATCCATCTGCAAAACGATTAGATGTTAGAAAACGTATTTTATTATTAATGGGTCCTGTTAGTGGGGGGAAATCAACATTAGTTACGATGTTGAAACGAGGATTAGAAACATATTCCCGAACAGATCGAGGAGCAATTTTTGCAATTAAAGGTTGTCCAATGCATGAAGATCCACTTCATTTAATTCCGCATCATTTACGAGATGAATTCTTTGATGAGTATGGAGTTAGAATTGAAGGGAATTTATCACCACTAAACGTTATGCGCCTAGAGCAAGAATATGGTTCAAGAATTGAGGATGTAGTTGTAGAGCGTATTTTCTTCTCGGAAGATCGCCGTACAGGGATTGGTACATTTAGCCCGTCTGATCCTAAATCACAAGATATCGCCGATTTAACAGGTAGTCTGGACTTTTCAACAATCGCAGAATATGGTTCAGAATCAGATCCACGAGCGTATCGCTTCGATGGAGAATTGAATAAGGCAAACCGTGGGATGATGGAATTCCAAGAGATGTTAAAATGCGACGAGAAGTTTTTATGGCATTTATTATCGCTTACGCAAGAAGGGAATTTCAAAGCGGGAAGATTTGCGCTTATCTCAGCAGATGAATTAATTGTAGCGCATACGAATGAAACGGAGTATCGTTCCTTCATAGCAAACAAGAAAAATGAAGCATTGCACTCAAGAATTATTGTAATGCCAGTTCCATACAATTTACGAGTGAGTGAAGAGGAACATATTTATGAAAAAATGATTCGTGAAAGTGATGTATCCAATGTGCATATTGCACCACACACACTTCGCGTTGCAGCAATGTTTACGATTTTAACTCGTTTAAAAGATCCGAAGCGTCCAGATATTGATTTAATTAAAAAGATGCGTTTATATGATGGAGAAACAGTAGAAGGTTATAATGCGATTGATGTAGAGGAGCTACAACGTGAATATCAAGATGAAGGTATGAAAGGTATCGATCCTCGTTATGTTATTAACCGAATCTCTTCTACAATTATTCGAAAAGAGGTACCATCTATTAACGCATTAGATGTACTTAGGTCGCTAAAAGACGGGTTGGATCAGCATCCGTCAATTAGTAATGAAGATCGAGAGCGTTATATGAATTTCATTTCATTAGCGAGAAAAGAATATGATGAAATTGCGAAGAAAGAAGTACAAAAAGCATTTGTATATTCATATGAAGAATCAGCGAAGACACTTATGGATAATTACTTAGATAATGTTGAAGCATATTGCAATAAGTCGAAATTACGTGATCCATTAACAGGTGAAGAAATGAGTCCAGATGAAAAGCTAATGCGCTCAATTGAAGAGCAAATTGGAATTTCAGAAAATGCTAAGAAAGCATTCCGTGAAGAAATTTTAATTCGCATTTCTGCTTATGCGCGTAAAGGAAAACGCTTTGATTATAATTCACACGAGCGTCTTCGCGAAGCGATTCAGAAAAAACTATTTGCTGATTTAAAAGATATAGTGAAAATTACAACATCAACGAAAACGCCAGACGAAAATCAGCTTAAGAAAATCAATGATGTTGTTGCACGCTTAATTGATGAGCACGGCTATAATTCTTCATCTGCGAATGAATTATTACGCTATGTAGGTAGCCTGCTAAACCGATAGTTTGATAACAAAACGCTGTCTCTTGTATTTTGCGGGACAGCGTTTTATTATCCATTCATATGTGTAAAGTGTCATACCTTGTCCAAATATAATAAATTAAGATGCAATTTCATGAATTTATTGTCAATTATTTTTACAATATGCATATGATAGAGTAACCAACCATTCATACGAAAAAAGCCAACACAATACAATATGTTGCAAAGTGTAAATGTG
Source organism: Bacillus cereus group sp. BfR-BA-01309 (assembly GCF_022664315.1). Taxonomy (NCBI): domain Bacteria; kingdom Bacillati; phylum Bacillota; class Bacilli; order Caryophanales; family Bacillaceae; genus Bacillus; species Bacillus cereus group sp. BfR-BA-01309. The sequence goes on along the minus strand of NZ_JAKUHE010000011.1, from coordinate 205,413 downwards.
TGCAACTATGCATTGTGTTTCTTTCTTATCAACGGCTGAATGTTTCTTTCTAGTATATGAGTGGCAAAATTTTGTTTAGAATGCTCGGGGTATTATATGAAAAACGTTATATATGTTTATGGGATGAATTTCGATGGGCAGTTACCTTTCATTCTTGCTTGCACAGTATAAAATAAAATTTCTAGCTTGCTGTTCATATAGGAAGACAATTACAGTAAGGAGGGAAAGAAATGGGTGAAGAAAACCAACCAAATTATACGATTTCACAGGAAAACTGGTCCCTCCATCGCAAAGGATATGACGACCAACAACGCCATCAAGAAAAAGTACAAGAGGCAATTAAGAATAATTTACCCGATCTTGTAACAGAAGAAAGTATAGTTATGTCTAATGGCAAGGATGTTGTAAAAATACCAATTCGTTCTCTAGATGAATATAAGATTAGATACAATTATGATAAAAACAAACACGTTGGGCAAGGAAATGGTGACAGCAAAGTTGGTGATGTCGTTGCGAGAGATGGATCAGGTGGTCAAAAGCAAAAAGGACCAGGAAAAGGGCAAGGAGCAGGAGACGCGGCTGGAGAGGATTATTATGAAGCTGAAGTCTCTATTTTAGAATTAGAGCAAGCGTTTTTCAAAGAGTTAGAGCTGCCTAATTTAAAGAGAAAAGAAATGGATGAAAACCGGATTGAACATGTTGAATTTAATGATATTAGAAAAACTGGATTATGGGGAAATATTGATAAGAAACGAACGATGATATCTGCATATAAACGAAATGCAATGCGTGGTAAAGCATCCTTCCATCCAATTCACCAAGAAGATTTAAAATTCCGTACTTGGAATGAAGTATTAAAACCAGATTCAAAAGCAGTTGTATTAGCGATGATGGATACAAGTGGATCGATGGGAATATGGGAGAAGTATATGGCACGTAGCTTCTTTTTCTGGATGACAAGATTTTTACGAACGAAGTATGAAACAGTAGATATTGAGTTTATTGCCCATCATACGGAGGCAAAAGTCGTTACAGAGGAAGAGTTCTTTTCAAAAGGAGAAAGTGGCGGAACAATCTGTTCTTCTGTATACAAAAAAGCACTTGAGTTAATCGATAATAAATATTCACCAGACCGCTATAATATTTATCCATTCCATTTTTCAGACGGTGATAATTTAACATCAGATAATGCTAGATGTGTAAAGCTTGTTGAAGAGTTGATGAAGAAGTGTAACATGTTTGGATATGGGGAAGTGAACCAATACAACCGCCACAGTACCCTCATGTCAGCCTATAAAAATATTAAAGATGAGAATTTCAGATATTATATTTTAAAGCAAAAAGCAGATGTATTCCACGCAATGAAGAGCTTCTTTAGAGAAGAATCAGGAGAGAAAATGGCATAACCCCTTTAAAAAGGGGTTATTTTTTTGTAAACTTTTTATTTTCCTAGTTGACAATGAAAATGAAAATCATTATCATTTATTCGAGATATGATTACATTTAGATTTATATATTTTGGAGGAGATGTAAAGTTGAAAAAAATAAAAGAAAACATATAAATGCAATGTTAGTGGCTGCGACATTATCGTTGCCGTTTGCGGTTTATGCGACACCTGTCTTAGCGACTACTGCTGCTACAGAGAGTATGGCTGCACAAAGTCCAAAAAAGCATGTTTTTGATGCGGTAATTAAGGCTTATAAAGAGAACTCAAATGAAGAGTCATATGCAACTGTATATATAAAAGATCCAAAGCTGACGATTGAAAATGGGAAAAGAATAATTACAGCAACATTAAAAGATAGTGATTTCTTTGACTATCTGAAAGTCGAAGATAGTAAAGAGCCAGGTGTCTTCCATGATGTAAAGGTGCTTTCAGAAGATAAAAGAAAACATGGAACGAAAGTTATACAATTCGAAGTAGGTGAGTTAGGAAAAAGATATAATATGCAAATGCATATTTTAATTCCCACTTTAGGGTACGATAAGGAATTCAAAATTCAGTTTGAAGTAAATATGCGTACATTTGTAGAAAGCGATATAGAAGAGGATGAAGAAGAACAAATTGAAGATACACAAAATATCATACGTGATAAACGATTACAACAAGTAATTAATAAAAATGTATTAAATAGAAAAGATGTAAATGAACATATATTTGAAGAAGATTTAAAAGAAATTAAAGAGTTAAATATATATGCAGGTCAAGGAATTGAGAGTCTAAAAGGATTAGAGTATATGGAAAATCTAGAAAGACTAATAATACAAGGGTCTGATGTACGAAATATAGCTCCTATTTCACAGCTAAAACGTTTAAAAGTAGTTGATCTATCTTTTAATAAAATAGAAAATGTTGAGCCGCTTGTAAACTTAGAAAGACTGGATATATTAGAGCTACAAAATAATAGAATTGCTGACATTACTCCACTGAGTCAACTTAAAAAGGTTAGAACAATTAACTTATCAGGTAATAAAATTAGTGATATAAAGCCTTTATATAATGTTTCTTCTTTAAGAAAGCTATATGTAAGTAATAATAAGATTACTGATCTTACAGGCATTGAGCAAATGAATAAGTTAGGGACATTAGGGGTAGGAAGTAATGGGCTTGTAAATATTGAACCAATTAGTAAGATGAGTGGCATTGTGGAACTTGATCTTCAAAAAAATGATATTAAAGATATTACATCATTATCTAAACTAGCTGGCTTACAATCACTTAACTTAGAAGAAAACTATGTTTCGGATGTATCACCACTTAGTAATTTGAACAATTTATATGATTTAAAACTTGCGACAAATGAGATTCGTGATATAAGACCTATTCATGAATTAGGAAAACGAATTAAGATTGATGCTCAAAGACAAAAAGTCTTTTTAGATGAAGCCTACATGAATGAAGAAGTGAAAATTCCTGTATATGATTTAAATGGGACAGCGCTTCAAAATATTGAGTGGAAGAGTGAAGGCGGAAGTATTACGAACGGAGCAATAAAGTGGAATAGCCTTGGAGAAAAAACGTATGAATTTAAGATGGATACTGGCGAAAGTAAGATAAGGTTCCAAGGAAGGATAATACAAAATATCGTTGAAAAACGAGAAGAGAGTTCGAACGTAATTCAAGATATGAAACTAAGACAATACATGAATAAACATAATTTTGAACGTAAAAATGTAAATACACCTATAACGAAAGAAGATTTATTAACAGTTAAGGCTTTGAAAATTACGGATGGGAAAAAAGAGGGCATAACAGATTTTTCTGGATTAGAATTCATGACAAATATGGAAGAATTGACATTACAAAATGTTAATATGGAAAATGTGGAATTTATCTCAGGTTTGAGAAATTTGAAGTCAGTAGATTTGTCCTATAATCAAATTGAAGATATTAAACCACTTCATTCATTAGAGAATCTTGAAAAATTAAATATTAACAATAACGGTATAAAAAATGTTCCCGAACTATTTAAGATGCAGAAATTAAAAACTCTAGACCTCTCAAATAATAAACTGGATAATGCTGCTTTGGATGGAATTTATCAATTGGAAAATCTAGATGCATTGTTAGTAAATAATAATGAAATCAATAATTTAGATGAGATTAGCAAAGTTAGCAAATTGAATAAGCTTGAAATGATGGGCAATAAAGTACGAGATATTTCTCCATTAGCTAGCTTGAAAAACTTACAGTGGTTAAATTTATCTGATAATAAGATTAAAGATATCTCTACTTTATCTTCTATGCTTGATTTACTTAGCTTGAAATTAGCTGGAAATGAGATCCGTGATGTAAGACCGATTATTCAATTGGCTCAATGGATAACAGTTGATATTAAAAACCAAAAAATTGTTTTAGAAGATGGACAAATGAATCAAGAAATCCAAATTCCTATCTACGATTTAGAGGGAGAAATCTTCGAAGATATTGAACTGAAGATTGAAGACGGTATCGTTACCGATAGAGGAACAGTCGTATGGAAAACCCCAGGAGAAAAAGTTTATGCATTCTCCTTAAATGGAAATTATCACGGTCTATCTCTATTATTCAATGGTACAGTTATGCAAAATATAGTAGCGAAAGAAGAACCGAAAGAACCAACACCAGAAGTTGAAGGTCCGAAAGAAGAGCCAAAAGAACCAACAAAAGAAGAAGTAAAAGAACCAGCAAAAGAAGTTGAAGAACCGAAAGAAGGAGTAAAAGAACCAGTAAAAGAAGTTGAAGAACCGAAAGAAGAGCCAAAAGAACCAACAAAAGAAGTTGAAGGTCCGAAAGAAGAAGTAAAAGAGCCAGCAAAAGAAGTTGAAGAATCGAAAGAAGAAGTAAAAGAATCAGTAAAAGAAGTTGAAGAACCGAAAGAAGAGCCAAAAGAACCAACGAAAGAAGTTGAAAAACCAAAAGAAGAGCCAAAAGAACCAACAAAAGAAGTTGAAAAACCGAAAGAAGAGCCAAAAGAACCAACAAAAGAAGTTGAAGAACCGAAAGAAGAAGTAAAAGAACCAACAAAAGAAGTTGAAGAACCGAAAGAAGAAGTAAAAGAACCAGCAAAAGAAGTTGAAGAATCGAAAGAAGAAGTAAAAGAACCAACAGCGGAAGTTGAAGAACCAAAAGAAGAAGTGAAAGAACCAACAACAGGAGTTGAAGGATCGAAAGTCGAGGTAAAAGAACCGGCAAAAGAAGTTGAAGGATCGAAAGACGCAGTAAATCAATCAGCAGTAGTTCAAGAACAAAACGTGAATAATCAAGTTGTGAAAGAAAAAGTAGTAGAGAATCAAAAAATGAAAGAAAGTAAACCAGCTGTTAATAAACAAGAAGAAAGTAAGAAATCATTAGGAGCAACAGGTGGGCAAGAAAATAATGTATCTTTATTTGGTGGCTTAGCATTAGTTCTTTCAGCATTAAGTATGTTTGTATTTAGAAAGAAATTATTTAAGAAATAAAAACGTTTTATCTTACTATAACGCAAAATAATTATATGATTTTTTGAGAAGACATTATTATGGCGATTTCATTTTGAAATATGCTTATGATAATGTCTTTTTTTTTGAAGGATATAAATGGAAAAAGTGTAAATGTATTAGAGAAGGAGGAGAGGTTATGCATGTTAGTTCTATTTTGAAAATTGAAGAGGTGGCAGCATGTATTGCGAATATGAATAAAGATGCTACTCATCATGTTGGTTATTGTGGAGATGAGAAAGAGGAGTTGTTACAGACAATTATTCATGATTTTTCGGATATAGGATGGGAACAATCTTTTGTTGCTACTTATGAGAATAATAATTTAATAGGTGTATTAGGATTTGATGTGGATGAAGTAAAAAAATGTGCAGAGATTTGGGGACCGTTTATTCTTTCAGCGAATTGGGAAGAAGTTGCTTTACATATGTGGAAGGAACTTATCGAAAAGGTGCCTTTTCATATTGAAAAGTTTTATGGTTTTTATCATGTGGAAAATAATAATTGTGCCCGCTTAATGAAGGAGTTATATGCAAAAGAACAAGATCGACATAGTATTTTCAGTTTAAGCCATAGTATTGTAGAAGAACGTAGTATATGTAATGTAGAAGAAGCTTTACCAAAGGTATTTGAGCAGTTTATCTCTTTACACAAGAATACTTTTCCTAATACATATTATGAAGGAAATGAAATTATCGAACGTTTAAGTGATACGAATAAATTATTTGTAAGTATGAAGAATGATAAGTTAGAAGGTTACGTATATGTTGAAGTAAATCCGGAGTTTCAAGAAGCGAATATCGAATTTATTGCAACTGCTGAAAATAGTAGAAGAAAAGGTGTCGGAGAGCGGTTATTACAAGCTGCTATTCGGTATATTTTCTCGTTCCACGGGATGAGAGAGATAGAGTTATGTTTGAATACGAATAATGATCGTGCGATGAAGTTGTACAAGAAAGTAGGTTTTGAGGAGAAAGCATGTTTACAACACTATATAATAGAGTAAAAACCCATTCGTATGAAGAGTATAATTCATACGAATGGGTTTTATTTAATTTACTTTGCCGCCCTCAGTAATAATGGATTCGGGTGCTAATCTTTACATAACTTTTTTTATTTTTTTCGGAACTTCTTTCGTTTGCGAATTAACATCTTCTTTTCGCAGCTCTTTAAAGAGCGAAGTAACCATAAGAACAACTACGATAGAAAATGGTAGTGCTGCGATTATAGCTGCAATTTGTAGTGCATTTAATCCTCCAGCTTGTAATAAAAGAGCTGCAATGATCGCGATTGTTAATCCCCATATAAGTTTTAAACTATTTTTCGGTGATAAGCTTCCGTTACTCGTTTGCATTGAAACAACAAACGTTGCCGAGTCGGCAGAAGTAACGAAAAATGTGGCTACTAAAATTAACCCGATAACCGTTAAAAATGTAGAGAATGGTAGGTGTGAAATAACAGCAAATAATCCAATCTCTGTACCGTTTTTTGCGATTTCATCAGCTATTCCAAGCGATTGGAACATTTCCATATGGATAGCGGTACCGCCAAATACTGCAAACCAAAATGTACAGATAAGAGTTGGGACTAATACAACTCCAATAATAAATTCTTTTATTGTGCGCCCTTTAGAAATACGAGCGATGAATGTACCGACGAATGGAGACCAAGAGATCCACCATCCCCAATAGAAAATAGTCCAGTTTTCAATCCAAGAAGAAGATTTTTCATTAAATGCTCCTAAATTTAATCCCATACTAGGTAAAGCTCCGATATAAGAACCGAGTGTAGATGTGAAATATTTCATAATAAATACAGTTGGTCCTAAAAGTAAAAAGGAGATGAGTAATATACCTGCAAGAGAGAAATTTAAGTTACTCAAATATTTAATCCCACGATCTAAGCCCGTTTGTGCGCTTGTTAAATATAAAACAGCGAAGATGGCGATAAGTACGAGCTGTGTAAGTAAAGTGTTATGAATAGAAGGGAATAAATAGCTTAATCCTCCGGCGATTTGTTGAGCACCAATCCCAACAGATGGCACAATACCGAATACTGTAGCTAAAACAGCTAAAATATCGACTGTTTTTCCGATAGGAGAATTTTTCGATCGATTAAATAATGGAGTAACTGTAGCCCCAATTGTGCTACCTTTTTGTTTGCGGAATGTGAAATATGCAATTGTTAAAGCAACCATTGCGTATAGTGACCATGGAAAGAGACCCCAGTGGAAAAATGAATATTGCATAGCGAGCTTGGCGCTTTCCTCTGTACCTGCTTTTCCTGTTAATGGATTTGTAAAATGTGAAATTGGTTCAGCGATTCCATAAAAGAGGAGTCCAATTCCCATTCCTGCTCCAAACAACATGGATAGCCAAGATGGATAACTATACTTTGGTTTTTCTTCATCTTTACCAAGACGAATAGAACCGTACTTAGAAAATGCTAAATAAGTGGCTAAAATAATCATTGCGGTCATAAGTAGAGAGTAAAACCATCCAAATTTATTGAGGATAAATGAATTTAAGGAAGATGTAACACTTTGTAAATCATAGCCTTGTATCCAACTTGCCGGGGTAATTCCCCATATGATGAATAATGTTGTTAGCAAGATGGAGATATAAAATACACTGTTCTCTTTTTTTATCATAGAATCCCACCCTTGTTTAATAAAGTTAACAATTATATTAATCATAACAATTAAAAGTTGAATTGTCAAAAGATTCCCTTTTTAATGCATGGAAAAGGACTGTTTAATCGCTATAGATTCATACCTATTGGAGGTTAGATAAAGGAGAGGTTGTTCACGATATGTACAAAATGTAAGAAGAAATAATATGAAATATTGCATTTTATATTTTTATATCTAGATTTTATGTTAAATTCTTGGATGGAATATTTAAATAGGGGGCAAGGATATGAACAAGAAATCAAAAATTAATAAAATAATGCTTAGCATTAGTACAATGGCTCTATCACTGGGGGCAATTCAAACTCATGTATCAGCAGAAGAAAAGGTGCCATATAATGTATTGCATTCGAAACCGGTTGGAATCGAAAAGCCAGTAGATGAGATTGGGCACGTTTCTAAAGCAGAGGAGACATTATCGTTTAAAGAACGGTTACAAGTAGGAGACTTCTCGCAGCGACCAGCATCTATTATGAAGAGCTCAGAAGTAAAGCAAATGAAAGAAAGCTATTCAATGGCTGATTTAAATAAAATGAATGATCAAGAATTAGTTGAAACACTAGGGGGTATTAAGTGGAATCAAATTACAGACTTATTCCAGTTCAATGAAGATGCAAAGGCTTTTTATAAAGACAAAGGAAAAATGCAAGTGATTATAGATGAATTAGCTCATCGAGGTAGTACATTTACGAAAGATGATTCAAAAGGAATTCAAACGTTTACGGAAGTGTTACGTTCAGCTTTTTATCTTGCATTTTACAATAATGAATTAAGCGATTTAAATGAGAGAAGCTTCCAGGATAAATGTTTACCTGCTTTAAAAGCAATCGCAACAAATCCAAACTTTAAGCTAGGTACATATGAGCAAGATTCAGTCGTATCTGCATACGGTAAATTAATCAGCAATGCTTCAAGTGATGTAGAAACGGTTCAATACGCAGCTAATATTTTAAAACAATACAATGATAATCTTCGTACGTATGTAGACGATCGTATGAAAGGACAAGCTGTATACGATATGATGCAAGGTATTGATTATGATATGCAATCTTATTTATTTGAAACCCGTAAAGAGGCAAAAGATACAATGTGGTATGGGAAAGTAGATGGGTTTATTAATGAAATAAATCGTATCGCTCTTCTAAATGAAGTAACACCAGAAAACAAGTGGCTCGTTAATAATGGAATTTATTTCGCTAGTCGTTTAGGGAAGTTTCATAGTAATCCTAATAAAGGATTAGAGGTTGTTACACAAGCAATGCATATGTACCCGCGTCTAAGTGAGCCATATTTTGTTGCAGTAGAACAAATTACAACAAATTATAACGGGAAAGATTATAGCGGGAATACAGTAGATTTAGAGAAAATACGTAAAGAAGGAAAAGAACAGTACTTACCAAAAACGTACACATTCGATGATGGATCTATTGTGTTTAAAACAGGGGATAAAGTATCAGAAGAAAAAATTAAGAGACTATACTGGGCTGCAAAGGAAGTAAAAGCACAGTATCATCGTGTAATTGGAAATGACAAAGCGTTAGAGCCAGGCAATGCAGATGATGTATTAACGATAGTAATTTATAACAGTCCAGAGGAGTATCAGTTAAATAGACAACTGTATGGATATGAAACAAACAACGGTGGAATTTATATTGAAGAAACAGGAACATTCTTTACATATGAGCGTACGCCAGAGCAAAGTATTTATAGTTTAGAAGAGTTATTCCGTCATGAGTTTACTCATTATCTTCAAGGGAGATATGAAGTGCCAGGTTTATTCGGAAGAGGGGATATGTATCAAAATGAAAGATTAACTTGGTTCCAAGAAGGAAATGCAGAATTTTTCGCAGGATCTACTCGTACAAATAATGTAGTACCGAGAAAGAGCATTATTAGTGGATTATCATCTGATCCTGCAAGCCGTTATACAGCAGAGCGCACATTATTTGCTAAATATGGTTCTTGGGATTTCTATAATTACTCATTCGCATTGCAGTCTTATTTATATACACATCAATTTGAAACGTTTGATAAAATTCAAGACTTAATTCGTGCAAATGATGTGAAAAATTATGATGCTTATCGTGAGAATTTAAGTAAAGATTCTAAACTAAATAAAGAGTATCAAGATTATATGCAGCAGCTAATCGATAATCAAGATAAATATAATGTACCGGAAGTAGCAGATGATTATTTAGCTGAACATGCACCAAAATCGTTAACAGCAGTAGAGAAAGAAATTAGTGATACGATGCCTATGAAAGATGGGAAAATGACAAAACATAGCTCACAATTCTTTAATACATTTACATTAGAAGGTACGTATACGGGTAGTGCAACAAAAGGTGAGGCAGAAGATTGGAATGCAATGAGTAAGAAAGTAAATGAAGCGCTAGAACAACTGGCACAAAAAGAGTGGAGTGGCTACAAAACGATTACAGCATACTTCGTCAATTATCGCGTGAATAGCTCAAAGCAATTTGAATATGATGTAGTCTTCCACGGTATCGCAAAAGATGACGGAGAAAATAAAGCCCCAACAGTTAATATAAATGGGCCTTATAATGGGCTTGTAAAAGAAGGTATTCAATTTACCGGTGATGGCTCAAACGATGAAGATGGAAAAATAGTCTCTTATTTATGGGAATTTGGAGATGGAAGCACAAGTGCAGAGGTTAATCCAGTACATGCATATGAAAGAGAAGGAACTTATAAAGTGGCGTTAAGAGTAAAAGATGATAAAGGTAAAGAGAGCAGAAGCGAAACAACTGTTACGATTAAAGATGGAAGTTTAACAGAATCAGAACCAAATAATCGTCCAGAGGAAGCAAATCGTATTGGGCTAAACACTACTATAAAAGGCAGTCTTATAGGTGGGGATCACACCGATGTTTATACATTTAATGTTGCATCAGCGAAAGATATCGATATTTCCGTTTTAAATAAGTATGGAATTGGGATGACATGGGTACTTCACCATGAATCAGATATGCAAAATTATGCCGCTTTCGGTCAAGCTAATGGAAATCATATAGAGGCAAAATTTAATGCAAAACCAGGTAAGTATTATTTGTATGTATATAAATATGATAATGGCGATGGAACGTACGAATTATCAGTAAAATAAATACTTTTCCAATGTATGTTTAACTTTACTTTTTGTGGAAAATAGTATATTATATAGATATATAATATATCGGTTATTTACTAGGAGGAGCCTGTCACAATAGGTTTCTCCTGTTCTTTTTTAGAGACCTGTTTTACAGGCTTTTCTTTAAAGAGTAAATAACTGAAAATTAAGAACGATAATCTTTGAAAGAGGTGGGGCATACACATAACAAAAAAGGATTGTTTAAGAGAGGGGGATAAGAAATGGTTTTGTTTGGTTATCCACTTGAAATAATTTATTTATATGGATTTATTATTGCTACTATACTCACTGTTATTTATATCTTTTTTGGAGATATATTTGAATCCATATTTAGTTTTGGAGGCGGATCTGTATCCGTTGTTACTTTATTACTTAGTTTTTTCGCCATGTTATGTGGACTTAGTTATATAGGAGAATATTTATTTTCCTTTAATAGCATTCTTATTTTTGGAGCTGCATGTGCTATATCCTTTATTGGTGTATTCATAATGAAAATACTAATTTTAAAGCCGATTGCAGAAGCAGAACAAAATACTGTGCAACGTATGGATGAATTTATAGGTTGCAAAGGAGAAGTCATTACAACAATTCCTACAGAAGGATTTGGTGAAGTATTAATCTCCTCCCAATTTGGAAGTAATGCAATTCCAGCTAAAACAATTGGGAAAAAAGATATTTCACAAGGAACTGAAGTTATTATTGAGGGAGTCCAAGATGGTGTTTTGCTTGTACAGAACATCGCTTATTCTTTAAAGAAACCAAAATTATAAGGGGGAATTTACATGACGATTCCATTAATTATCGGTGGAGTATTACTCGCAATTTTAATTCTACTCATTTTAGTATTCATTACAAAGTATCGAACAGTTGGACCAGATGAAGCATTAATTGTTACAGGAAACTGGCTTGGCGGCGGGAAAAATGTAGTTACCACTGATGATGGAAAGAAGATTAAGATTATTCGTGGTGGCGGTACTTTCGTAGTTCCGATTATGCAAAGAGCAGAGCCCTTAAGTCTATTAAACTACAAATTAGAAGTGGGAACACGTGATACGTATACGAAACAAGGTGTACCGATTACAGTAAACGGTGTTTCTATTATTAAAGTAGGATCTACCATTGAAGAAGTTTCTACAGCAGCTGAACAATATTTAGGAAAAGAAACAGAAGAGTTGAAAATAGAAGCAAAAGAGGTTTTAGAAGGGCATCTACGTGCTATCTTATCTTCTATGACAGTAGAAGATGCGTATAGTAATAGAGAGCAATTTGCTCAAAAGGTGCATGAAGTAGCTTCTACAGATTTAAAGAAGATGGGACTTCGCATCGTTTCCTTTACAATTAAAGAAATCATGGATAAGAACGGTTATTTAGATGCACTTGGTCAGCCGCAAATTGCGACAGTTAAGCGTGATGCAACAATTGCGAATGCAGAGCGTGAAAAAGAAGCTCGTATTGAAAAAGCTCGTGCTGAGAAAGAAGCGAAAGAAGCTGAATACCAACGTGATGCCCAAATCGCTGAAGCTGAAAAACATAAAGAGTTAAAAGTACAATCTTATAAGAGAGAGCAAGAACAAGCTCGTGCAGATGCGGATCTTTCTTACGAATTACAACAAGCGAAAGCGCAACAAGGTGTTACAGAAGAGCAAATGCGCGTTAAAATCATTGAGCGTGAGAAACAAATTGAATTAGAAGAAAAAGAGATTGCGCGTCGTGAAAAGCAATACGATGCAGAAGTAAAGAAAAAAGCAGATGCAGATCGCTATGCTGTTGAGCAATCAGCGGAAGCAGAGAAAGTAAAACAAATTAAAAAGGCAGATGCGGATCAATATAAGATTGAAGCTGAAGCGAGAGCTCGTGCAGAAGAAGTACGTGTAGAAGGTTTAGCGAAAGCGGAAATCGAAAAAGCGCAAGGTCAAGCAAAAGCAGAAGTACAAAAAGCACAAGGTACAGCGGAAGCAGATGTTATTAGGTTAAAAGGTTTAGCGGAAGCAGAAGCGAAACAAAAAATTGCAGAGGCATTTGAGTTATATGGCCAAGCGGCAATTATGGATATGGTTCTTAACATGCTTCCAAGTTATGCGAAGGAAGTTGCAAGCCCACTTAGCAACATTGATAAAATTACAGTTGTCGATACAGGCGGCGGTGGTAAAAATAGCGGCGCCGGAAAAGTTGCAGGTTATGCGACTGATTTAATGGCAACGATGCAAGAAACATTAAAAGCTTCTTCTGGCATTGACTTAAAAGAGTTATTAGAAGGATTTGCTGGAAAAGGAGCAGTACAACAATTATCAAACGATAAACCTGTTGTATCTGTAGTAGAAGATGAGAAAAAAGAAGTAGCAAAAGATAAAGAATAGCAAAGTGAGGAACCTCTAGTAAGTGAGATACTAGAGGTTCTTCTGTGAATTATAATATTTCGAATAATATACATTTTTATATATTGTTTTAATTATATAAATTATATAGAATGAAAAAGGTATGTATCAACTCTTCAATAGAGAAAGATATAGAGAGTCACATTGATACATTTTAATCGTAAGATTTATATAAAGAAATTAAATGTAAGGTAATTACATTTAAAACGGTATGGAGGGGTAGAAACATGTTTCAAGGAAAATTAAGGAGTAGTAGCTTAAAAGCAAAGTTACTTGTATCATTTGTTATCATTTTAATTCTTCCAAGTATTGTAATTGGTTGGACGTCTTATCAACAAGCGAAGACAAATTTTAATGAAACGATTTCACAATCGGCGAAAGACAATATAAAAATTTTGGATAATGTAATTAATAAAGAATTGGATAGTAAAAAAGTAGATGCAGTTTATTTTACGAAGTTATTTACACAATCAAGTTACCAAGCGGATCAAATACAAAATATCCAAAATAAACTAGAAGAATATAATAAGTTACATCCAGAACTGGAAGCCATCTATACTGGAACCAGCAATGGGCAGTTTATTCAATCACCGTCTATTCAAATGCCAGAAGGATATAATCCTACAGAAAGAGATTGGTATAAAGAGGCAGCGAAAAAAAGTGGAGAAGTAATTATTACAGCTCCATATAAATCAAAAACGACAGGAAATATTGTTATTACAATAGCGAAACAAAATGAGGATAAGAGCGGTGTTCTCGGTATTGATTTAATTATTAATGATATCGTAAACACTTCGAAGATGGTTAATATCGGTAAAAGTGGATATGTAGCAATTTTTGATCAAGATAAAAATGTAGTAGCGCATCCAACGATGAAGCCAGGGGATAAGGTAGAAGAGAAGCTTGAAAAAAAGTTGTATAAACAAGAAATAGGTGATTTTAATTTCACATTAGATGGTGAAGAGCGCCATATCACTTTTAAAACAAATAAGATAACTGGATGGAAAATAGCAGGAATTATGCCTTCAAAAGAAATTATTGAAGCAGCTGAACCTATTTTCTATAAAACGATAACTGTTATTGGTATTTCATTAATAATTGGTGGGATTTTAATTTACTTCATCATTGCTTCTATTATTAATCCGTTAAAACAACTTGTTATATCATCGAAAAAAATTAGTGAAGGCGATTTAACAGAATCCATTACAGTTCATTCTAGGGATGAAATTGGACAGCTAGGAGAAAGTTTTAACGAGATGGCAGCATCATTACAGAAGGTTATTTCCAATATAAATACTTCAGCAAGTCATGTAGCGGCATCTTCAGAAGAATTAACAGCTAGTATGAAGCAGACGAGTGAAGCGACGGAACAAATTACACAAGCGATAGAACAAGTGTCGAGTGGAGCGGAAATACAAACGAAAGAAGTTGAAGAAGGCGCAACATTATTAGAAGAAGTTACAGAAGGAATTCAGCGTGTTGCAGATAGTTCTTCATTAGTATCCACAGCATCTATGTATACGAAGAAAAAGGCTGAAGATGGTGGGAAGTTAGTTGAACAAACTGTGAATCAAATGCAATTAATCCATGAGTCTGTTTCACAATCAGATAAAGTGATTGTGTTGTTAGATGATAAATCGAAACAAATTGGAGCAATCCTTGAGGTGATCCAACATATTGCAGAGCAGACAAATTTATTAGCATTAAATGCTGCCATTGAGGCTGCGAGAGCTGGAGAGCAAGGAAGAGGATTTGCAATTGTAGCAGATGAAGTGCGAAAGTTAGCAGAACAATCAGGACAGTCTTCTACGGAAATTGGAAAACTAGTAAAAGAGATACAATTTGACATAAAAGAGACAGTAAGTTCTATGAAGCAAGTTGGAACAGAAGTACAATCAGGACTTGTAGTTGCAAATGAAACGAAGCAAAGCTTTGCTGAAATATTGAAGTCTACAGATGATACAGTTGTACAAATTGATAGTATGGTAGAAGTAGCGAAACAAATGACAGTAGATGCAAAACAAGTTAGTGCATCTATTAATGAAATTGCAGCTACGATTGAAGAAAATGCAGCAAGTGTTCAAAATATTGCTGGTTCTTCAGAAGAACAATTAGCTTCAGTAGATGAAATCAATGCAGCAGCAGTTCATTTATCGCAAATGGCAGAAGAATTACAAGAGATGATTGGGAAATTTAAAGTGTAATAAAAAATGTTAAGAAACGAGGTAGTAATTGTACTTCGTTTCTTTTTTTATTCCGCTATTTGTGGGGTGATTAAAGTTTCGCTTTATGAAGATAAAAAATAAAGAAATATAGAGTAACCGTGTTATGATTAGGTGTAATTATAAAAGACTGTAAATTCGTTAAATTCTATCTTTAATCATGTTAGGGGAATGGTTTTGAAATTTAAAAAGTTAAAACTACAACCGAGAATTACGATAACAATTAGTACACTTATTCTAGTCGTACTTCTATTAACAAGTTATTTATTTTATTACATATTGTCTGAAACGGTAGAAGAGCAAATTGGGAAACGGGCTTTGCATGTTGCGAAAACAGTTGCTGCTATACCTGAAATAACGGAAGCTTTTCAAAAAGAAGATCCAGCTTCTATTATTCAGCCAATTGCAGAAAAAATTCGAATTGATACAGATGCTGATTTTATTGTAGTTGGAAACAAAGAGGGGATTCGATATGCACATCCTAAGCGAGATAAAATAGGAGAAGAAATGGTTGGTGGAGATAACGAAGGGGTTCTATTAGAAGGAAAATCATATGTTTCGAGAGCAACTGGATCATTAGGCCCTTCATTACGTGGCAAAGTTCCAATCCGTAATCAGGAAAATGAAATTATTGGCGTGGTGTCTGTTGGATTTTCAATGGATGATATTCATGGTGCCGTAGAAGTGTATGGAAAGCGTGTATTTTGGATTACAATAATCGGTCTTTTAATTGGAATAATTGGCTCTATATATTTAGCGGGAAGTATAAAAAGAATGATGTTTGGGATGGAGCCAGAAGAAATTTCATCTTTATATGAAGAGCATAGTACAGTAATTCAATCTGTACGTGAAGGGATTATTGTTATTGATCAACATGGCATGATTAGTTTAGTCAATCAAGCGGCTTATGATATTCTTTCGCTAGATAGACAACGAAATATTATTGGAGAATTTATTTTAAATGTAATTCCTAATTCAACAATACTAGATGTATTTCAAACTGGTGAAGAACAGTTTGATCGTCAATTAAATATAAAAGGGCAGGCTGTGATTGCGAACCGTCTACCTATTAAAGTAAAGAATAAAGTAACTGGCGTTGTATCGAGCTTGCGTTTGAAATCTGAAATGGATCAATTAACAGCAGAATTATCTCAGACGAAGCAATATACAGAGGCATTACGAGCGCAAACACATGAATATAACAATTTATTGTATACGCTTTCAGGGCTTATTCAGTTAGAATCATATGAGGATGCTTTAGAGCTTATTCATAAGGAAACAGCGGTATATCAAGATTTTGTTCAATTTATTATGAAGCGAATTCAAAATCCATGGTTAGGTGGGATTTTAATTGGATTATATAACAGAGCAAGAGAGTTGAAGATTGATTTTATGCTAGATCGAGAAAGTAGCTTAGACAAATTAAGCCCGCACATTGAGAGTAATTATGTCGTTTCTATTTTAGGAAATTTAATTACGAATGCATTTGAAGCGATTGAAAGAAATGAAGAGAATGATAAGAAGGTAAGAATGTTTGTAACTGATATCGGAGAAGAAATAGTAATTGAAGTGGAAGATTCAGGACAAGGGATTCATGATGAAGTCATTACTAGTATATTCTATAAAGGCTTTTCGACGAAAGAGGGCGGGAAGCGAGGATATGGATTAGCAAAAGTGAAAGAGTTAGTAGAAGATTTAAATGGAAGTATTGCAATCGAAAAAGGGGATTTAGGTGGTGCATTATTTATTATCGCATTACCAAAAGAGAGAGGCGAATTGTAATGGGTGAGGAGATTGAAGTATTGATTGTAGAAGATGATATTCGAATTGCGGACATTCATCGTCGTTTTACTGAAAAAGTTGAGGGATTTAAAGTAATTGGAACAGCGACGACTGGAGAACAAGCGAAAGAATGGCTAGATCTTGTGAAGCCGCAGCTCGTTTTATTAGACGTGTATTTACCTGATATGCAAGGAACGGAACTTGTTACATATATTAGGCATAATTTACATGATACAGATATTATTATGATTACAGCTGCATCGGAAACAGATGTAGTGAGGCATGCTTTACGAGGCGGAGTAACAGATTATATCGTAAAGCCACTTATGTTTGATCGATTTAAAGCAAGTTTGGAAGGTTATCAAAAAAAGATTGTGCAGCTGAAGAAAAATAATCAATTATCTACAGAACAAATAGAACATTTATGGTCTCAAAGAGGCGTAAAGGGAAATGAAATAGAATATGCGCCGAAAGGGATCGATCCTTTAACTTTAGCAAAAATAAAAAAGCATATGTTAATAGTGAATGAAGAAGGAATTACAGCAGAAGTGTTAAGTACAATGGTAGGAGTAAGCCGGTCAACAGCGAGGCGCTATTTAGAGTATTTAATATCTGGAAAGAAAGTTCATGCGGAGCTTACATATGGGAGTGTAGGGAGACCAGAGAGACGGTATTTTCTTGTTTCTTCATAACAAAAAACAGTAGAGAATTACATTTCTTCTACTGTTTTTTTGCGTCTTATATTGGAATAATCCCAATTACAATTCCAGTAATCAACATCACCATTGTCGTTCCAACTGCCCACAATAAAGTGAAGCGTTGATGTTCACCAAAATCAACTTTGGCCATTCCGACTAATAAATAAGTGGAAGCGACAAGAGGACTTAATAAGTGAACAGGTTGCCCAAGTAATGAAGCACGTCCCATTTCAGCTGCACTAATTCCGTAAGCAGCGGCAGCTTTCGTTAAAATAGGTAATACTCCGAAGTAAAATGCATCATTGGACATGAAAAATGTGAACGGCATACTAAGAAGAGCTGTAATAATTGGTAGTTGTGGTCCAAGAGCGTCTGGTATAAGAGTGACTACACTTTGAGCCATTGCATCTACCATTTTTGTTCCTGATAGAATCCCAGTGAAAATTCCAGCGGCAAATACGAGAGAAACAACTGCTAATACGTTTCCTGCGTGAGAAGCAATACGTTCTTTCTGTTGTTCTAAGTTCGGATAGTTAAGCATAACAGCAATCGCGAAAGCAATTGTAAATAAAACAGGTAACGGCATAACTTCTAGTATAAGGCAGACAAGTAAGGTAACAGTTAATAAAAAGTTAATCCATAGAAGCTTAGGGCGTTTATGAACGGCAGCTTCTACTGTTGCAGCTTGCTCATCCATCGTTTGCATTTGCTTTAAATATTGTACATCCATAATTCCTAATCGTTTTCTTTCTTTTGTTCCAAGATAGTAAGCAACGAAAACGACCCAAATTGCACCAGCGATCATTCCTGGTATAAGTGGTGTAAAGAGTTCTGATGCGTCTAGTCCAAGAGCACTCATAACCCGAGCTGTCGGTCCACCCCACGGTGTAAGATTTGTTACTCCTGCTCCTAACATAACAACCCCAGCTAATATAAGTGGATTCATTCCAAGGCGTTTATATAGTGGGTACATTGCGGAAACAGTAATCATATACGTTGTTGTTCCATCCCCATCCAATGAAACGATAATCGTAAGAATCGCTGTACCAACAACAATTTTTAAAGGATCTCCTTTTACAAATTTCAAAATCCTACTAATGACAGGATCGAATAAACCGCTATCAATCATAATTCCAAAATACAAAATAGCAAACATAAGCATAATACCAGTAGGTGCTAGTTTTTGAATCCCTTCTAACATCATAGGTCCCATATTTGCATAAAAACCGCCAATTAATGCGAAAGTAATTGGAATTAATATTAATGCTACTAGTGCCGACATACGTTTCGTCATAATTAAAAACATAAAGACAAATACCATCGCAAATCCAAGTAGTGCTAACATGTAATCTCCCCCTCGAAAATGATTGCGCTTTCAAAATGTAATGAAAATTCAGATAAAATGTTTTTTGTTTATCATAAAATCAATCATTCAAATGGTAAATAATTTGAAAAATAACATCATTAGAAGCATAATTTTTATTTTGGTCATTTTGTTCACAGGAGTTAATTTGAATTTTTAAAAAGTAAGCTGCTCTCCGTAAGAATGGTAGAATAAGATGAAAATATTGAAGTGTGAAATAGGGAGTAGATTTTATATGAAAACGAGAATGGAAGAGATTTATAGTTCTTATGAAGGAAAAGTAGAAGAGGTTTTTGTTAAAGAATCTTCTTACGTATATGAGTGGGAAAAATTAATGATGATCCGAAAAAATAACGGTGAACTTGAAAAAGTTGCGATCGGTATTAGTGGAAATATAAGGTTAGTAAATGTAGTTGTTGGACAGCAAATTAATACAGATACATTATTAGTTAAGTTAGAAGATGATTTATTAATTACAGGTTGTGAATGATGAGAGATGTGTAGATATGACTACACATCTTTTTTGTTCCATATATTACAAAAAGAACATTATTTTTTCACAAATCTCACACAAGTTTTTGATATTCTCCTAGTGGAAGATACGGTTAGGGAGGAAATGAAATGAGAACAAAGTATGTGATGCTTGCTATATGCTTATTTTTTGTCTTTACAATAGTAGGATGTGGCAAGAAACAAGTAGAGGCTGTGGTAATTGATGAGAAACATGATAAATGTGATATTTGCCAAATTGGGGTAATGGATAATCAATTTGCAACAGAAGTTATTTTAGAAAATGGAAAAGCGTTAAAGTTTGATGATATCGGTTGTATGTATAAATGGATGGAGATTAATCCAGGAGAAAAGACGAAAGAAAAATTTGTTCGCGATTATGATTCGAAAGAGTGGATTTCATTAGAAGATGCGACTTATGTATATGATAAAACAATAACGACACCGATGGCTTATAATGTTATTTCATTTGAAAGTAAAAAGGATGCAGAGAATTTTGTGTCTAACTATAAAGGGAAAGTTCTTTCATATAAAGAGCTAGCAGTGCATAAATGGGAAATGAATAAAGAGATGATGGGGAACCCGAAAAAAGGAAATCACGGTGGGCACCATTAATAATAAAAAAGGCAACTACATAGTTGTCTTTTTTTATTATTACTCAGGTGCAAATATAGAAAAGGTGTAAAATTTTTAGAAGAACGGTTACAATGGAATATAGTAACCTAAAGCAATCATGTATGTACTTTTTAGAAATGTATACAAATGCGGTAAAATCGTGCTAAACTAATTGCTGCGCTAATATAGGTTGAGAAACTTCGGTATAAGTTTGGATAATCCGATTAAAGAAGGAATATAAAGGGCTTATGGATAAATGTACTCAAGAAGAGTTATTGTATGTGATGGAGGAATGGTTAAGAAAACATTATCTTTCATAGGAGCTGTAGTTGTGAGAAAACAAAAAATTTTATTATGTATGTTATTAGGACTTTTAATGACGGTAGTGGCTTGCGATAAGCAAGAGGAGCCAGAATCGAAACCGGTTCATGTGAAAAACGAAAAGAAAAAAGAAAAGCATAAAGAACAGGAAGAACCTAAAGAAGAAAAAAGTATAAATTTAATGGACAAACAGTTGCTACTTTCTGCGACTCTTGGAGACACAGAAACAGCTATGAAGCTGATTCAAGATGGAGCCAATATAAACGTAGAAGGTGACAATGGAGAAACGCCAATCCTTGCAGCAACGTATCAAAATCATGTAGAGACAGTTAAATCGTTAATTGGTGCAGGGGCTAATCTTGAAAGTAAAGATGAGAAACAAAGTAATCCATTTCTTTATGCAAGTAGAGAAGGCTATACAGACATTGTAAAGCTACTAATTAATGCAGGGGTTAATACGAAAGAAATTACTAAATCAGGTGGAACAGCACTCATTTCCGCATCTGAACGTGGCCATGTAGAGGTAGTAAAAGAGTTATTAGAGCATACGGATATTGATGTGAATTATAGAAATGCTCGCGGTGGAACAGCTTTAGTAGAAGCAATCGTATTAGGAAATGGTAGTGAAAGCCATAAGAAAGTAATTCAAATGCTTATTGACCACGGGGCGGATGTAAATATGGCCAATAAGGAAAATGTTACACCACTGCAATATGCTGAAAAAAGAGGTTTTAAAGATATTGCAAATATGTTGAGGGTAGCTGGAGCGAATGAAGTCGTACAGCCACAACCACAACCGGTGGAATAATAAGTATGAAATAATCCCATTTAGATAGACAGGATGAAGAAGTCATTTCGTATGATGGATTCAGTAATGTGTATGTGAATGGGATTTTTGTTTTGGGCATGAAAAATAGATTATGAATGGTATATGGAGTAACTAAGGAGGATATAAATGAGGCTCTCAGAACTTGATTTAATAGCAATTCAGGTAGAGGTTTTATTTGTTCATAATCAAGTAGGAAAAATGAAATATGTAAATGAACAAGGAAATCCAAAAGCACCACGCTTTTTTCTTGGCGGAACTCGTGAAGGTAGTATAACGAGATATCATTGTGATCTGGATGATGAAACGGTAGGTCAGATTGAGAAATTAATTCGAGAACCTTCAAATCATATAGAATTAGCTAAGATCATTGATGTATTAAATGAAGAAAGAACAGTAAAAAATATTTGGATGGGCCCTGCTTTCATGTTCTCTAATAATTTACATAAGCCAACTAGAACAATACAGATAACAGAGAAGAATAAAGAGCTTTTGCGAGAAAATTTTCCTAATCTAATAGAACAGATGGAATGGAGGCAACCTTACTTTGCAATTGTAAAAAATGAAAAGGTAGTTTCTATATGTTGCAGTGCTAGGAGTACGCCTGTAGCTGCTGAGGCGAGTGTGGAAACTTTAGCGGAGTTTCAAGGGAATGGATATGGTGCTGATGTTGTTACAGCCTGGGCGATATCAATACAAGAAGAAAAACGCATTCCACTTTATAGTACTTCTTGGGATAATTATGCTTCACAAGCAGTTGCGAGAAAACTAAAACTGATTAACTATGGAATGAATTTGCATATCACTTAAATTTAAAAAATAGTTGTTTGCTGTTGGGATTCATTCGTATATTTAGATTATCGTTAAAAAATATGGTGAATATTAACATTCGATTAACACCTAATTAACAATCTATCAAAACTGACTTAATAAATGCGTAATATAGTAAAGGTAACAGAATAACTAGGGTAGAGAACATTTGAGAACACCCGCTTACATATAACGTGCCACTTTCTTAGGTGTGCTCTATTTCCTAGAGTTCAAATAAGGAGAAAGGTGTTCTATGTAAGTAGGTGTTTTTAGTTTGGATAAAAATAGAAAAGCTAGGTGGAATAAATGTTCAAAGAACCTTATATTGCGATGATAAAGGATTGGAAGGGGTACAAAACATACAAAAAATTACCGAAAACAGTTTTTCTTATGACTGGTTCAATGCTGGAGTTACCAGAGCGTGTATATGAATTACAGAAACATGGACATGATGTATTTCTTCATTGTGATTTTATACAAGGTTTAAATACAAATACAGAGGAAGCCCTTTTGTATATTCAAGATGTTATTGGGGCGCAAGGCATTATTTCAACAAAAGGCTCGACAATTCGAAATGCTAATAAAATTGGATTAAAAACGATTCAACGCATTTTTATTGTTGATACTTTGTCTCTTACAAAATCAATTGAGAATTGTAAAACGACTAAACCGAATGCGGTAGAGATTATGCCTGGTATTATGCCTTCCATTATTAAGCGGTTAGCAGAGGAAATAGAGTTTCCTATTATTGCAGGCGGACTAATTCAAACACGAGAAGATGCGGAAATTGCTATTCGTGCAGGAGCAAGTGCGATTTCAACGAGTCATTATGAAGTATGGATACAAGAAGAAAAAAGGAGTGCAATCTTGTGATTGAATTGAAAAATGTTTCAAAGGTGTATAAAAATGCGGAAGAGATAGCGGTTAAAGGTGTATCGGTTCACATTAAGAAGGGCGAGTTTTTTGTTTTAGTTGGGCCTTCAGGATGTGGGAAAAGTACACTATTACGAATGATCGCTGGTTTAGAAGAGATTTCTTCGGGAGATTTAATTATTAATGAACATGTTGCAAATGATTTAGAGCCGAAAGACCGTAATCTATCAATGGTATTTCAAAATTATGCACTATATCCACACTTATCTGTAGAAGAAAACATTTTATTTGGACTTAAGGTAAGAAAAATACAAAAAGAAGAGCGACAAAAGCGATTAATGGAAGCAATTGAAATGGTAGGACTGAAAGAGTATGTAAAAATGAAGCCAGGACAGTTATCAGGGGGACAAAGACAGCGTGTGGCACTTGCTAGGGCGATCGTGAGTCAAGCACCGATCTGTTTAATGGATGAACCACTTTCAAATTTAGATGCGAAATTACGTGCGCAAATGAGGATTGAAATTAGAGAAATTCAGCAACGTCTAGGAATTACAATGATTTATGTTACTCATGATCAAATAGAAGCGATGACTATGGGAGATCGTATCATGGTCTTAAATAAAGGAAGTATACAGCAAGTTGGAACACCACTTGATATATATAACGAACCCGCGAATGAATTTGTTGCAAGTTTTATAGGTTCTCCTTCGATGAATATAAATGATGGAGAAGTGGACAAAGAAAAAGGCGTATTACATATAGGACAATTGCAAGTTCCGTTATCTATTGGACAGTTAAAGCAATTACCAGAAGGAACTATTCGAATAGGTATGCGTCCTGAACATATTACACTGTCTGAGGAAGGGCAAGAAGTGACGCTACAATCTGTGGAAGTATTAGGGAATGAATCTATATTAAATTTCGCGGTAAATGGAACAACTTGGAGTGCGAAAGTCATTGGACAGCTACTCCTGAACAAAGGTGACAAAGTAAAATTATTATTCTCGCAAGAAAAGTTATGCTTCTTTCACCAAAATACGAATGAACGGTTAAAAGTGGTAGCTGAAGAAGAGTTGAAAGTGGTGGCGAAATAATGATTGAAGTAGGTAAGTTACCAGCTCAAGCAAAAGTGTCAAAAAAGAAGAATTTATGGAGTAGAACGAAAGATTTAAGAGTAGGATTATTGTTTTTGGCGCCATCTATTTTACTGTTTTCAATTTTTCTTTTCTATCCATTATTTAGAACGATCTACTATAGTTTTTATTTAACAGATATACACGGAGAAGCTAATCTTTTTGTTGGCTTAGAAAATTATCAATACCTATTTTCTGATCCTGCTTTCTACAAGAGTATAAATTCAACTTTATTATTTGTTGTATATACAGTGCCGACGAGTATTATAATCGCTTTATTTCTTGCATTGATTGCAAATGGAAAAGTAAGGGGTGTTGGGTTATTCCGTGTGTTATTTTCTTCCACTATGGGAATATCAGTAGCTGCTAGTGCGGTGATTTGGCTATTTTTGTTTCATCCAAGTGTAGGGTTATTTAATAATATATTAGCCTCTATGAATCTACCTGCAATCGCATGGTTAACGAGTCCAGATTGGGCGTTGTTCTCTGTATCGGTTACAACGGTTTGGGTGAATACAGGATTTGCATTTTTAGTTATATTAGGTGGTTTACAAAATATTGATACGTCTTTATATGAGAGTGCATCTATAGATGGTGCTAGCTATTTATATAAGCTTCGTCGTGTTACATTACCGATGCTATCACCAACTTTATTCTTTATCGTGACAGTAACGTTAATTAGTGCGTTTCAAAGCTTTGGAAAAATTGATATTTTAACGCACGGTGGGCCAAATGATGCAACGAATTTAATTGTGTATTCGATTTATAAAGAGGCATTTGTGAATCATCAATTTGGAACGGCAAGTGCACAAGCGATGGTATTATTTATTTTCATTTTCATTGCTACATTACTTCAATTCAAGTTTGCTGAGAGAAAGGTGCATTATAAATGATCGTTAAACAGTGGAAACAAAATTTCCTATTATACATGCTGCTCATTATTAGTGCAGTAATGGTATTTTTTCCTGTACTCTATGCGTTTTTAATAAGCTTTATGACACCAGATGATATTCAAATGAGAAGGTTATTTCCGACCCAATTTACTTTTGATAATTTTATTAATATCTTTCAAAAAGTACCGCTGTTTACATACCTATATAACAGTTTAATCGTATCAACAGTCGTTATGATTGGACAACTTATCGTATCAAGTTTAGCGGCTTATGCTTTTGTCTTTCTTCAGTTTAAAGGAAGAAACCTTATTTTCTTCCTGTTTATTTCAACGATGCTTATTCCGTGGGAAGCGACGATGGTACCTAACTTTTTAACGATTCAAAACTTTGGTTGGATCAATAGTTTTGCTGGGATGACAGTGCCGTTTTTTGCAACAGCTTTCGGTATTTTCTTACTTCGTCAACATTTTATGACGCTTCCAAATGAACTGAAAGAAGCTGCTTTTATTGAAGGAATTGGAAATGTAAGGTTTTTATTTCGTGTCGTAATTCCGTATTGTAAAACGAGTTTTATTACGCTTGGAGTATATAGCTTTTTAACAACATGGAATATGTACTTATGGCCACTCTTAGTGACCACTGATGAAAAAGTGAGAACAGTCCAAATTGGTATAAAGCAGCTTCAGTCTCAAGAAGTTGCAACTGATTGGGGAAGTGTAATGGCCGGTGTTACGGTTATTGTAATTCCAACATTGATTTTACTATTTGTAGGGCAAAAGCAATTACAACAAGGGTTAACAAAAGGTGCAATTAAATAACGAAGAGAAGGTGAATGTAAAATGAATTTAGTTAAAAAAGGTGCTGCTCTATTAATGGCAGCAACAATGGCATTATCTAGTGCCGCTTGTTCAAATAGTAAAACGGAGGGGAAACCTGAAGCACAGGCAAAAGTAGCACCAGTTGAAAAAAATGGTGATAAAACTGTAATTCGTTTCTGGCACGCAATGGGTGGAAAAACACAAGGTGTATTAGATGGGCTTGTTGCAGACTATAATAAATCGCAGAATAAATACGAGATAAAGGCAGAATTCCAAGGGACATATGAAGAGTCTTTAACGAAATTTAGAACGATGTCTGCAACGAAAGAAGCACCAGCTCTTGTTCAATCGAGTGAAATTACAACGAAATATATGATTGATAGCAAAAAGATTACGCGAATTGATAGTTGGATAAAAAAAGATAAGTATGATACTTCAAAGTTGGAAAAAGCAATTACAAATTATTATTCAGTTGATGGGAAAATGTATTCTATGCCATTTAATTCATCTACACCAGTATTAATTTATAATAAAGATGCTTTTGCAAAGGCGGGCTTAGATCCAGAAAAAGCTCCGAAAACGTATGCGGAATTACAAGAAGCAGCGAAAAAGTTAACGATTAAAGAAGGCGGAAATGTAAAACAATATGGATTCTCAATGCTGAATTATGGTTGGTTCTTTGAAGAATTGTTAGCGACACAAGGAGCTTTATATGTAGATAATGAAAATGGTCGTAAAGATGCTGCAAAGAAAGCGGTATTTAACGGTAAAGAAGGACAAAAAGTATTTGGAATGTTAGATGAATTAAATAAAGCTGGTGCACTTGGAAAGTATGGAGCAAGTTGGGATGATATTCGTGCCGCGTTCCAGTCTGGACAAGTTGCTATGTATTTAGATTCTTCAGCTGGTGTTCGCGACTTAATTGATGCATCTAAGTTTAATGTAGGCGTGTCGTATATTCCGTATCCAGAGGATTCGAAACAAAATGGCGTTGTTATTGGTGGAGCATCATTATGGATGACGAATATGGTTTCAGAAGAAACACAACAAGGTGCTTGGGACTTTATGAAATATTTAACGAAGCCAGACGTACAAGCAAAATGGCATACTGCAACAGGCTATTTCTCTATTAATCCAGATGCATACAATGAACCGTTAGTAAAAGAGCAATATGAAAAATATCCACAGTTAAAAGTAACAGTGGAACAATTACAAGCGACGAAGCAATCTCCAGCAACTCAAGGAGCATTAATTAGTGTATTCCCAGAATCAAGGGATGCGGTTGTAAAAGCATTAGAAGCAATGTATGACGGAAAGAATAGTAAAGAAGCGCTAGATGAAGCTGCAAAAGCAACAGATAGAGCAATTAGTATTTCAGCTCGTACGAGTCAAAAATAAGAGAAAGCCGTATCCTGATAAAGGATACGGCTTTCTTTACAAGGAGATAAGGGATCAAAAAAATGAAGAAGTCTTATCTTCTTTTATATGAGTAAAGGGTCTAGAATGAATTTTGTCCTTTTCATTATTTGTTTAACTCCATTGCAACTTGTTTGCCATTTACGAAAACCTCTGCCACTGCTACTACAACTTCCATCACTTTTTTCATGTCTCATCTCTCCTTGTTTTTTGTTTCATTTCTTACTTTTAGTATAAGGAAATATAGCAATTGCAACTATCGAATTGGATGACAAGAGACTTACATTGTTGTAAGGATAATAGTTTAGTTTGTAATAAATGTGATTCGGAATTACAGTTCGTAACTTTCTGATGTTTTGAACTATAATTAGAAAGGGGAGGGATAATATGAAAAGAATTCTTGTTATTAGTGATATTCATGGAGAAATAGAAAAGTTTGAACAGTTATTGGAAGAAGCTCAATACGATGCGAGACAAAATCAATTGATTTTATTAGGGGATTATGTAGATCGTGGTCCAAATGCACGTGCAGTAATTGAAAAGGTAAAAGAGTTAAAGGAAGAGGGCGCTCTTGTTCTAAAGGGCAATCATGAAGATATGATGATTAAGGCGTTAACGACTGATGAGGAACGTTCATGGAACCATTGGGTAAAAAGAAATGGTGGAGATAAGACTTTATATAGTTATGGATTTGTAGAAGAAGATATTGTGGTTAATGAGGGAGATTTCCAAAAACCGATTTTACAATCTCATGTTTTAGAGGAACATGTAAAATTTATTCAAGAATTAGATCATTACATTGAAACAGAAGAGTATATATTTGTACATGCTGGTGTTGAGCCAATGAAACGAGTTTCTGAATCTGAACCATACACGTTAATGTGGATCCGTAATGAATTTCATAATGGATATAGCGGGGAAAAGGTTGTTGTATTTGGTCATACGGAAACAAAAACGCTTCATGGTAGTGAGGATTGCGGAGTATATTTTGGTAGTAATCGTATTATTGGAATTGATGGCGGAGCTGTGTATGGTGGTCAGCTAAATTGTTTGGAGTTGCCGAGTGAAAAGGTATACGTAGTAAAAAGTTGAAAGAGATAAGGGGAATCTTATTTCTTTCAATTTTTTATTAAGCTAAATTTAAGGAAGAGCTTGTATAATAAGTCTTCTAAATTTTATATCGAGAAAAACGTTAAAATGTAATTATAAATAGAATTGAACAATATGGTGGAAGGTGAGAATATGCGCTTACTCGTAGTAGAAGATAATGCTTCTTTATTAGAATCTATTGTCCAAATATTACACGACGAATTTGAAGTAGATACAGCATTGAATGGGGAAGATGGATTATTTCTAGCACTACAAAATATATATGATGCCATTTTGCTTGATGTGATGATGCCAGAAATGGACGGTTTTGAAGTGATTCAAAAAATACGTGATGAAAAGATTGAAACACCAGTCCTATTTTTGACAGCGAGAGACTCTCTAGAAGATCGCGTGAAAGGGTTGGATTTTGGTGGGGATGACTATATCGTTAAGCCGTTTCAGGCTCCAGAATTAAAAGCAAGAATTCGTGCTTTGTTACGACGAAGTGGTAGTCTAACAACAAAGCAGACCATTCGCTATAAAGGGATTGAACTGTTCGGAAAAGATAAAGATATTCAAGTAGATGGACAAGGTATTAAGCTAACATTAAAACAATATGAGCTTCTAGAGTACCTTGTTCAAAATAGCGGAAAGATTTTAATGCGTGAACAAATTTTTGATCGTGTTTGGGGATTTGATTCAGATACGACAGTAGCAATTGTAGAAGTGTATGTACATCATTTACGTAAAAAATTAGAGCCATTCGGTTATCAGAAAGATATTCAAACCGTTCGAGGTATTGGATACATATTAAAAGAACAATGAAAAAGGGAAGTATGTTTCAGAAGACGCGTATTCGATTGACTATATTGAATTCATTAGTATTTATCATTTTGATAGGCATATTAGGTAGTATTATTTATTCGTACACATATAAGCGGATTTATAGTGGAGTAAATGAATCGATAGAAAAAGCCGTTCAACATAGGGAGAATGCAGATGATAAAAAACTACCTAAAAAAATTAGAGGATATCCTCCAATTGGGGATCCGAGGATAATGGAATTAACTTGGAATGGAAACACAGTGGAGATAGGTGTTGAAAACGGCAAACGCCGTTTTATCTTTGAAGATAATTTGGAAAAGTTTTCGCCAAAGAAATTAGGAACTTTGCAAGATATAGAGGCGCAAGGGATATATTTTAGAACATTTGCATTTCAACAAAGTGGAAAAATAGTTCAAATCGTACGTGATATAACAGCTGAAGAAGAAATGTTAAATACTTTATTTTTAATTCTTGTTATAGGTTGTAGTGTAGGAAGCCTATTTGCAATAGGAATCGGCTTTTTCTTAGCTGGCAGGGCGCTCGTACCCATTCAAAATTCATGGGAAAAACAGCAACAATTCGTGTCGGATGCATCGCATGAATTAAGGACACCACTTGCAGTTATTCAATCCAAAACAGATATATTATTTCAGTCACCATCTGCGACAATAGAAGAAAAAGCGATGGATATTTCTACGATTTCAAAGGAGTGTAGACGGTTATCTAAGCTTGTAGCTAATTTATTATTGTTAGCACGTTCGGATTCTAATCAAATTGAGATGGATAAGAAAATATTTGAAATGGATACATTGTTAGAAGAAATAGTAGATCCATATAAAGAGATTGCTTCCTATCAAGAAAAAGAGATGATATTGAAAGTAGAGCATGGCATATCATTTATGGGTGATAGAGAGCGAATCCATCAAATGATGGTCATATTGTTAGATAATGCGATGAAGTATACGAATGAAGGTGGGCATATTCAAATAGATTGTACGCAAACGAACAGCTCGATTCGTATACGAGTGAAAGATGATGGGATAGGAGTAAAAGATGAGGACATCCCAAAACTATTTAATCGTTTCTATCAAGGAGATAAAGCGAGAAGTGCGTCAGAAGGAGCGGGATTAGGCCTTTCAATCGCGAACTGGATTGTAGAAAAGCATTATGGGAAAATATCAGTAGAGAGCCAATGGGGAGAGGGTACTTGCTTTGAAGTGATTCTTCCTAAAAACCAAAGAATATAAGTGAGAAGACGATCTTGTTTTTACAAGGTCGTCTTTTTTTAAGGGAAAGTTAAGAAACTATTTTTAACATGTATTATATACGGAAAGTTCGTCCTATGAAGAAGTGATTATAAAAAGGTATTTGAGCAGATTATATCAATCAGAATGTTATTTCGATTATGTATAGTATTAAAAAATTTATGGGCATGATGGAAAAGAAATTGTAAGAGGGAGGAATTAATTTTGAAAAAGAAAATGATGACGGTATTCACTATTGGAGTAATGAGCTTAAGTATATTAGGGGGTGCCTCTCCTTCTGAAACAGCAAAAGGAAAGACAAATTACACGCAGCGCAGTAAAGAACAATTAAATAATGGAAAGGTACATGCTGTACACACAGAAGAAAAGGCGGAGAATCTAGGTATTGAAACGGAAGGTAAAGAACAAATTACGCTAGAAAAAGAGATCCATGAAACAGAAGTAGGAAGAGAAGCTGAGCAGTTAGGAATTGTGATTGAAGGAAAAGATGTTGGAACTCTTTCAGAAGAAATCTATGAAACAAAAGTGAAGCAAGAAGCGTTAAAGCTAGGCATATCTATAGAGAATACAACGATTGTAAATTTAATTAATCAAATTAATACGATTAAAATTAATGATGAAGCGGATAAATTAGGCATTTCAACAAATAGAAAAGAAATAGAAGACATTGCGGAGGAAATCTATGGAACGAAAGTAAGAGAGGAAGCAGGGAAGTTAGGTATTCCCCAAAAAGGAAAAGAGATAGAAACGTTAGCACAAGAAGTGTATGAACAAAAAGTACAGGAAGAAGCAAAAAAATATCATATTGATTTGTATGGTAAAGATATATATCAAGTATTAAAAGAAATTAATGAGCAAAAAGTATTACAAATGGCAGATGAGCTTAATATGGATAAAACGAATATGAACGTTCAAGAATTAGCCGAAAAAATAAAAAAAGATCAGCCTGAAAAAGGAAAAGAACTAAATTTTGTACCGGTGATTCGCACGGATGCTGACGCGTTTTATTCTTATTTAACGAACTAAAAAGGGCGTGAGAGTGATACGGAGATGGAAGTGGTATTTATGTATGGCCTTACTCGGTATAGCAGTATGGAACGTATATACAAATGGAATTACAAAGTATATGGAGAAGTTAACATTCTTCAATATACAAGGCGGAAAAGAAGCGGAGTTTAGTAAGAATGATGAAAAGGTTATCTTATCAAATGTACCTTTAATTCAGCAATTACCAGAGCTAGATAGAGGATGCGAAGTAACGAGCTTAGCGATGTTATTACAATATGCAGGTGTTTCAGTAGATAAGATGCAATTGGCAAGTGA
Organism: Bacillus cereus group sp. BfR-BA-01309; assembly: GCF_022664315.1. NCBI lineage: Bacteria > Bacillati > Bacillota > Bacilli > Caryophanales > Bacillaceae > Bacillus > Bacillus cereus group sp. BfR-BA-01309. The sequence goes on along the minus strand of NZ_JAKUHE010000011.1, from coordinate 173,456 downwards.
AATCAAAAAGGTTAATTTTTTAGATGACGGTGTAAGAGGGAATCCGAATGAAGGATTTGTAGGAAATATTTATACTTTTTCTGAATCTGGATATGGTGTATATCATGAACCACTTTTTCAATTAGCAAAAAAATATTTACCTAATAAAGCTGTAGACTTAACAGGGAAGAGTATAGAAGAAATGTATAAGAGTGTAAAATCAGGACAACCGGTAGTTATGATTACGAATGCAACATTTGCACCATTAGATGAGGAGGAATTTACTACATGGGAAACAAATAGCGGAGATGTTTCTATTACGTATAATGAGCATTGTGTTGTGCTTGTTGGATATGATAAGGAATTTGTATATATTCGAGATCCTCTCAGTGAAAATTTGGATGTAAAAGTACCGAGAGATCGTTTTGAAGAGGCATGGATGCAAATGGGGAGTCAGGCGATTAGTTATGTGAAAAGCAATTAGTAAGGAAAGGGATGTAAGGAATTATAAGAGGAGTTTTTGTGGGTGTATTTTGTTAAGAAATAAGAGAACTTCAGCTTATTATATAAGCTGAAGTTCTCTTATTTTTTATGATTAAATCTTTAGAAGTAGTGAATATGTAAAAATGCATAATTGACGAAAAAATTACATGTTATCATTATATATTGTTTTATACATGTTTATTGTATAAAATTACACAAGTATTCGCATTACATCAAGGAGGCTTATTATGCAAAAAATATTTAACTGGGTTAAATGTATGAGTATCAAGAAAAAATTAATCATTTCATTCTTTCTTATTTTAATTATACCAGGATTTATTATCGGTGGTGTTTCATATCAAACTGCCAAAACAAATTTTGAACAACAAATCACAGGTAAAGCAAAGGAAAACATTTCGATTTTAAATACTGTTATTTCTCAAAATATAGAAGAGAAATTTGTTGATGCAGCATACTTTGCAGACATCTTAACAGAGGATACATATCCAAACGGGCAAGAAGAAATAGTAAGAACGAAGTTAGCACAATATATAAAACTTCATCCAGAAGTAGAAGGCATTTATATTGGAACGCAGACGGGAAAGTTTATAAGAGAACCATTTATCCAAATGGCTGATGGATATAATCCAACAGATAGATCTTGGTATAAAGAAGCGCATGAAAATAAAGGGAAAGTAATTGTTACTCCACCATATCAATCAGCATCTACTAAAAATATGGTAGTGACAATTGCTAAAGAAGTAAAAGATGGTAAAGGTGTTATAGGAATTAACTTAAATTTAGATAACATCTTAAAAATTTCCAAAATGATTAATATTGGTGAAAAAGGTTATGCAGTTATTTTAGATCAAAATAAGCAAATTGTTAGTCACCCATCCAGAAAACCAGGTGTAAAAGTTACTGATCCTTGGATTAAACCAATTTATGAAGAAAAACAAGGAAATGTGTCTTATACAGAACAAGATGATAAAAAGAATTTAATCTTTGCAACAAATGAGAAAACAGGATGGAAAGTAGTTGGGGTTATGTTCGACGAAGAAATTACCCAAGCTGCGAATCCCGTTTTTTATAAGACTTTGATTGTCATAGCTATCGCTATTGTATTTGGTAGTGTATTAATTTATTTCATTACAAAGTCTATTACAAGACCATTAAGAAAAATAGCTGACTCGGCACATAAAATTAGTAAGGGAGATTTGACAGAGAAAATTACAATTCATTCCAAGGATGATATAGGGAAATTAGGGAATTCATTTAATGAAATGTCTGCCTCTTTACAAGATGTAATTACTCAAATTAGTTTTTCAGCAGAACATGTCGCTGCATCGGCTGAAGAGTTAACAGCGAGCGTACAGCAAGCAAATGATGCGACAGATCAAATTACAATTGCAATGGAACAAGTATCAGGTGGGGCTGAATCACAAAGTCAAGGTGTTGAAGAAGGTGCGGCTACATTACAACAAGTAAATACAGCAATTCAAGATGTAACTGGAAGCGCGGAATCAATTTCTCTCTCCTCATTACATGCGAGAGAAAGAGCTGAAGAAGGGGAAGAATTGGTTGAACAAACAGCAAAACAAATGCAGTCTATTTCTAGATCGGTATCCGAGTCAGATGCTATTATTAAACTTCTTGATGAGAAATCAAAACAGGTAGGAGCTATTTCTGAAGCAATTCAAAACATCGCGACTCAAACGAACTTATTAGCTTTAAATGCGGCTATTGAAGCAGCAAGAGCTGGTGAACAGGGCCGAGGGTTTGCTATTGTAGCAGATGAGGTTAGAAAATTAGCGGAGCAATCAGGAGAATCATCTGGAGAGATTGCAAATTTAATTGCAGAAATTAAGGCTGATATTGAACATACTGTTAAGGCGATGGATAATGTGAATGGGGAAGTTCAACAAGGCCTTGATGTTGTAACAAAAACGAAAGTAAGTTTTACGGAAATTTTAAGTTCTACTACACATATTGTTTCTCAAGTGAATCAAATGGTAGAAACAACGAAGAGAATTGCTGGAGATGCAAATGAAGTGACAAATGCTATTGATGAAATTGCAGCGGCTGCAGAAGAAAATACAGCTAGTATGCAAAGTGTTGCTGCTTCAACAGAAGAACAAATGAATTCGATGGAAGAAATTAGTTCAGCTTCGCAGAATTTAGCTGAGATGGCCGAAGAACTACAAGCGATGACTAGTAAATTTAAAGTATAATAACAGCAGATAAGTAAGGTGAAAATAATATCACCTTACTTATTTTTCTATTTAGTAATTAGGGGAGTCATTAACGGGATGAAAAAAAGAAAAAGACTATGGAATTTATGGAAAACGATTACATTGTTAGTTTGTACAGTTGTAATTTTTTCTTTACTTGTGACAGATATATTAATTAGTCATAATGTAGAACGGACGACGGAAGATAGCCAGGCAGAGAAAGCAAAAACAATTGCACACATTGTGGCGAATGATTCGATTGTCATCGATGGTTTGACTGGGAAAGCAGATACTTCTGCAATCCAAACGTATACAAATAGAATATTAAAAAACACAGGTGTTCAATTTATTGTAGTTATGGACATGAATGGAATAAGAAAATCACATCCAAATCCTCACAAAATAGGTCATCATTTTATTGGGGGAGATGAAGGGCCTGCATTGAAAGGAGAGGAACATGTATCGCTGGCAGAAGGAACTTTAGGTATTTCAATGCGAGTGTTTGTACCTGTATTTTCTGAAACAGGTGAACAACTTGGAGCGGTGGCTGTTGGTATTTCAGCAGATAATGTAAAAGAGAGAGTTAAGGAAAGTAGACATATCATTTATATTGGAGTTGGGGTTGGAGTACTAGTCGGAATTATAGGAGCAATATTACTAGCTAGACATATAAAGAAAAGTTTATTTGGTCTTGAACCTCACAGGATAGCAAAAATTCTTGAAGAAAGAAATACGATGCTACTTTCTGTAAAGGAAGGTATTATTGCTGTAGATAAAGAGGCCAATGTAACTTTAATAAATAATGAGGCAAAACGATTGTTTAAGAAAAGTGGTCTTGAAGAAGATTTTATTGGTAAAGATGTTGAGTTGTATATGCCTAATTCACGTATAAAAGAAGTATTACAAACGGGAGAGGTACAATTAAACGAAGAACAAAATATTTATGGAATTACGATTGTGACGAATCGTGTTCCTTTATATGTAAAAGGAGAAATAGTTGGTGCGATTGCAACATTTCGTGATAAAACAGAGATTAGAAAATTAGCAGAAGAATTAACTGGTATTAGACTATATGCGGAAGCATTACGGGCACAATCGCATGAATTTATGAATAAAATGCATGTCGTATTAGGGCTTACACATATGAAACAGTATGAAGAATTACAGAAGTATATAAGCGGTATGGTATCAGAGCATCAATATGAAATTGGTGGGGTTATGGAAAGAATAAAAAGTCCAGTATTTGCTGGTTTTTTACTTGGGAAACTTAGCTATGCTAGAGAGGAAAATATAAAATTAATCATAAATGAAGACTCTTACATGCCGGAAATAGATGATGAAAGTATTATTCATGAACTAATTACGATTGTCGGAAATTTAATTGATAATGCATTAGAGGCAGTGATGAATTGTGAAAAGAAGCAAGTTGAACTTGAGATACAATATGGGGATACATTAACCATTACAGTACAAGATACGGGGAAAGGTATACCAGAAGAAGAAATAGGGGCATTATTTACGAAAGGCTATTCCACAAAGGGAGATAACCGTGGTTATGGCTTGTATCTTGTAAAAGAAAGTATACAGAGAATAAATGGGGAAATTCATATGCATTCATTAGTAGGAAAGGGAACAACGATAACAATTGAAATACCTAGAGGTAGGGATGAGAGGCAAATATGATTAAAGTTTTAATTGTAGAAGATGACCCGATGGTAGCGATGTTAAATACGCATTATTTAGATCAAGTAGGAGGGTTTGAACTTGTTCAAGCAGTTAACTCCGTTAAAGAAGCGATAGAAGTATTAAAGGAATCACGAGTAGATTTAGTATTACTTGATATTTTTATGCCTGAAGAAACTGGATTTGAGCTTTTACTGTATATTCGGAACCAAGAAAAAGAAATCGATATTATGATGATTTCAGCTGTACATGATATGGGAAGTATTAAAAAAGCATTACAATATGGTGTAGTAGATTATTTAATTAAACCATTTACATTTGAACGATTTAAAAAGGCGTTAACTATATATCGAGAAAAACTTACTTTCATGAAAGAACAACAAAAAATTAGTCAATCGGAATTAGATTCGTTAATTTTGCAAAAAGAAAAAAGAGAGCCTACTGTCACTAAAGAGCTTCCAAAAGGATTAACGAAGCAAACGATGCGATTAATTTGGCAGAAGATCGAGTCGCTGAATGGACGAGCATTTACAACAGACGAAATGGCACAGTTAGTAGGAGTTTCAAGAGTTTCTATTCGAAAGTATGTAATGTTTTTGACTGAAATTGGAGTATTAGAAAACGAAATGGTGTATCAAAATGTGGGAAGACCAGTGAGTAAATTAAGATGTATTGACCAAAATAAAATAGAGTTTTACGTATAAGCGACTTATTATAAGTCGCTTATACTTTTTTTAATTACAAAATCAATTACAAAACTTACAAAAACTATTTTTACTATTGAAAGCGTTTTAATATTGTTATTAAGAAAACAAGGGGGTGCCATATGGGAATTCAAAAGAATGTGGAAGCGGTATCATTTCCTGAAGGAAATGAAGCACAAAGAGAATCGTTCGCTTCTAAAATTATGAATGTAAAAATCGGTGTTATACCTTTACCGTTATATGTAGTATTGGCTGCTATTATTTATGGAGCATCTGTATATAATAAATTGCCAGCAGATATGATTGGTGGATTTGCAGTTATTATGATCATGGGTATTTTCTTAGGCGACATTGGGATGAGAATTCCAATTTTGAAAAATATCGGTGGTCCAGCAATACTTTCGTTATTTATTCCATCATTACTTGTATTCTTTAACTGGATGAATCCAGCTTCAATGGAAGCTGCAACTATGTTAATGAAAAAATCGAACTTTTTATATTTATATATTTCTTGTTTAGTAGTCGGAAGTATTTTAGGAATGAACCGTAAAGTGTTAGTACAAGGTTTCGTTCGTATGTTTATTCCCTTAGTAGTAGGGACGTTAGCTTCTGTAGCAGTAGGATTATTGGTCGGTTCACTATTTGGATTTGAAATGAAGCAAACATTCTTCTTTATCATCGTACCAATTGTGAGTGGTGGTATCGGGGAAGGGATTTTACCATTGTCATTAGCTTATAGTGATATTTTAAATGAATCATCAGCAACGTTTGTATCGCAACTTATTCCAGCGGCTATTATTGGAAATATGTTCGCAATCGTGAGTGCAGGGTATATGAAGCGTTTAGGTGAGAAGAAGCCGGAACTTAGTGGTAACGGTGTATTAGTGAAAACAGATAATCAAGCAGAGTTATTAAAAGAACAAAATACAGAGAAGCCAATTGACTTCTCATTAATGGGAGCAGGTTTATTAATTGCGTGTACGTTCTTCATCTTTGGAGGATTTGCTTCTAAGTTCATCGGTATTCCTGGAGCAATCATTATGATTTTTTCAGCAGCACTTGTGAAATATTTTAAATTAATGCCAGCAAAAATGGAGCAAGGAGCATTCCATTTATATAAATTTATTTCGAAGAATTTAACTTGGCCGTTAATGGTCGGATTAGGGTTGCTATATATTCCGCTAAAAGACGTAGCAGCAGTTCTTTCAGTAGGATATGTTGTCGTGTGCGCATCAGTTGTTCTTACAATGGTAGCATCAGGTTTTCTTGTAGGGAAAGTGATGAAAATGTATCCAGTTGAATCAGCAATTGTAACGGGATGTCATAGTGGTTTAGGCGGAACTGGAGATGTTGCTATTTTATCAGCTTCAAATCGTATGGAATTAATGCCGTTTGCGCAAATTTCGACACGTTTAGGCGGGGCAGCAATGGTTGTAACAGCGACAATTTTATTAAAAATGTTTTCATGATCAAACAAGCTAGCTATATTCATATAGCTAGCTTGTCAAATTAAGGGGAGATTATAAGTATGTTAGAGAATCAAATTAATGAAAGATCATTGTTACTGCATAAAGAATTAGTAGGGAAAATTGAAATTACAAGTAAAGTAGAAGTAAATTCAGCGGATGATTTAAGCCTGACATATACACCAGGTGTAGCGGAGTCTTGCAAAGCAATTGCGGCGGATGAAGAAACAGTGTATGACTATACGGCACGCGGTAATATGGTGGCAGTTGTTTCAGATGGAACAGCGGTACTTGGTTTAGGGAATATTGGACCGAAAGCAGCTATGCCTGTTATGGAAGGGAAGAGCATTTTATTTAAGAAGTTTGCGAATGTAGATGCTTTCCCGTTATGTTTAGGTACGACTGATGTGGATGAAATCGTTACCCTCGTGAAAAATTTAGAGCCTACGTTTGCAGGAATTAACTTAGAAGATATTGCGGCACCACGTTGTTTTGAAATTGAAAAGCGATTAAAAGCAGAAACAAATATTCCTGTATTCCATGATGATCAACATGGAACCGCTATTGTCGTCTTGGCAGCTGTTATTAATGCATTAAAAGTTGTTAGCAAACAAATGGATAATGTAAAAATTGTTATTAACGGTGCGGGTTCGGCAGGAATTGCAATTGGAAAATTATTATTAAAGGCTGGTGCAAAGCGCATTACGTTAGTTAGCTTAGAAGGTATTGTTTGTGAAGGTGAATCATGGATGAACGAAGCACAAATTGAAGTTTCTAAAAAGACAAATCGAGAATATGTGCGTGGAACGTTAAAAGAAGCGATTCATCAAGCTGATATTTTTATTGGCGTATCTGCTCCTAACGTATTAACGAAAGAACTTGTACAAACGATGAATGAGAAAGCAATTGTGTTTGCTATGGCGAATCCAATTCCAGAAATCTTCCCAGAGGATGCATTAGAGGCTGGGGCAGCTGTAGTAGGAACCGGGCGCTCGGATTATGCGAATCAAGTAAATAATGTATTGGCGTTCCCAGGGATATTCCGTGGTGCGTTAGATGTGCGCGCGACGGATATTACAGAAGAGATGAAATTAGCGGCAGCATATGGGATCGCTAACATCATTACGGACGAAGAACGTAATGCGAATTATGTAATCCCGAATCCGTTAGATAAAAGAGTTGTTCCAAGTGTTGCGGAAGCAGTAGCGAAGGCAGCTATTGATTCAGGCGTGGCGCAAATTACGACAATACCAAGTTATTAATAGCAAAAAGCAGTGCCTAAAAAGGCACTGCTTTTTTGAGATAAGAAATCAAAATAATGAAGAAGTGTAGAATTATTTATGTTTCTTCACTATTTATTTAATTCCATTGCAACTTGTTTACCATTTACTAAAACCTCAGTTACTGCTACGATCACTTCTATCACTTTTTTCATCTCTCATCTCTCCTCGTTTCATTTCTTACTTTAAGTATAAGAGAAGAGAGATACTTCAACTATCGAAGTACATGACGTAGAAATTACATTGTTGTAAGAAAGTGGTTTATTTTTGTCATTTTACTTAGCGGTGATTACAAATTGCTCATAATATTTTTCATTTACATATATGTTTAATACCCATAATCCAGATGAAGGTAGTGACATAGTGAGTGGGAGTTCGGTTGTAGTAGAATCAATTGTATTTGAAGTAGTCCAAGTTGGTTTAGAAGTTTCTTGTTGAAAGAGTACGGGTGTTGGGGTTACTGATCCTTGTTTTAGTGCAATAATAGATAGTTTTCCAGTTGGCATTTCAGGATCTAAAAAGTACCACATCATTTCATTTTTTTCATTTGCGATAATAGGTCTATCGGCCATTGCGACTTTTTCTTCGATGCCTTTTAAAGGTATTTTTTCTTGTATGAAGGAGGGTGTTTCTTCCCAATTTACATCTTTTAAAACGCTAAGATGAAAAAAGGAAGGTGCATTAACTTGAGTGGATGACGTTGTGATGGCTTCTTTTTTAGATGCTTTTGAATCAGGTTGTGCTTGTGTGCATCCAGCGATGAGAAAGGAAAAAAGTAGCATAGTTCCGATTTTTTTCATGGTGTCACACTCCTAATTTTTATTGTTAGTGTAATTGTATTTGCTAGAAAGCGGGACAATTCCTTTAAAACGTCAAAAGAGGTCGTAAGTTTTGTACGACCTCTTTTGACATTTTCTATATTTGCTCAGTTGTAAAGGTTGGTTCTCGTTCTTTTTGCGGCATCGTTAAGAAAATAACAGAAAGAACGATACATACGCCGCCTAGTAATTGATATGCTCCAAAGGATTCATTTAGCCAAGCGATTGAAACAATGGCAGCTACAAGTGGTTCAATGCTAGATAAAATGCTTGTTTCTGTTGCTGCTAAATATTTCAGACTACCGATATAAAGAAGGAAAGAAAGGGTGCCACTTATGATGATAAGAATAAGCATAGAAAAAGTTTTTGGTGTGAAAGTTTGTGAAAGCTGATTCCATTCAAACGAGCGATTACAAATAAGCAGGGCAATGCCGCCGATTAACATCCCCCAGCCAATTACTACAGTTGTTCCGCATTCTTTAATAAGAGAAGCTGGATGAAGGGTATAAAATGCAAAGCCAATTGCTGTTAATAGACCAAAAATAATGGCTTCTTTTGATAAAACAATATTTTCAATTGAACCGTTTGTAATAATAAAGTACGTTCCCGTTAGGGCAGCTATAATTGCGAGTAGTTGCATAGAAGCAGGGAATTTTCTTTGTCCAAATGCGACATAAATGGTAATAAGAACAGGACCTAGAAATTGAAACAATGTCGCTGTGACCGCATTACTAATATGAACTGTTTCGATAAAGGCATATTGGGCACCGAGCATGCCGAGAATAGAGAAAATAATAAGTTGTATAGAATGTCTAGGATGTTTCCAAATTTGAAATATGTTTTGTTTCTTTATAAGCAAGAAAGATAAAATAAATATTCCCGCAAGCAACAAGCGTATCGTCAAAAAATCAATTGATGATACGTTAGTATGTTGAAATAGCCACTGAATCATTGGGCCAGATAATCCCCATAAGGTAGCTCCTGTAATAATCATAATGAGTCCAATCCGTCTATTGTTGTTCATGATCATGCATCTCCTCTCGAGTATTTGATTTTTTATGTGTGACATGATAAAAGGAATTATATATAAATTCTGGTACTGTAAAAAGTATCAGATTTCAGTTTTGTTAAGGGGTCAGATGTGATGTTAGAATTAACGCCTAATTTAAATATGAATAGTAAAAAGGCATTGTACGTGCAATTGTATGAGTATATAAAAAAAGAAATTAAAGATGGAACAATTTCGGCTTTTACAAAATTACCTGCAAAAAGAAAGCTCGCGAGCTATTTACAAGTGAGTAAGAATACAGTAGAAGCGGCTTACGAGCAATTACTTGCCGAAGGTTATATAGAGTCGGAATCGAGAAAAGGTTATTTTGTATGTAAAGTTGAACAAATGATTTATATAGAAGGAAGCGAAGAGGAAGTAGAAGAAGTACCGTTTCGGCAGGAGAACTATAAATTTGATTTCACCCAAACAGGAGTTGATACGAATACTTTTCCGTTCACTATGTACCGCAAGCTTATAAATGATGTATGGCAGCCACATAATAATGAGTTGCTTTTTCTTGGACACCCTCAAGGGGAATTGAGCTTAAGGGAGGAAATTGCGAACTATTTGTATGAATCTAGAGGTGTGCGTTGTTCAGCTAGCCAAATCGTATTAGGCGCGGGTACACAAATATTAGTAAAGCTGCTGTTTCAATTGTTAAAAGGAAGCAATTATGCAGTTGAAAACCCAGGTTATCATAGGAAAATGGTCGTTTTTGAACAGGGCGAAAAGAAGGTTCAAATGTTGTCTTTAGATCGGGACGGAATTTGTATGGCAGATTTAGAAAATAGCGATGCAAATGTTGTATTTGTAACTCCCTCTCATCAATTCCCATATGGAATGATTATGCCTATTACGAGAAGGACGCAGCTTTTACAATGGGCGAAGAAAGAAGAAGATAGATATATTATTGAAGATGATTACGATAGTGAATTTCGCTATTCAGGAAAGCCAATCCCAGCACTACAAGGACTAGATACAGATGGGAAAGTTATTTATATGGGGACGCTATCAAAAGCTTTGTTGCCCTCATTACGGATGAGCTATATAGTATTACCGAAGAATTTAATTAACAAGTATCAAAAGGAATACTTGTTTTATACACAAAGTGTTTCAAGAATGGATCAAGAAGTGATAAGAAGGTTTTTAAATGAAGGCTATTGGGAAAAACACATTCATAAAATGCGTGTCGTTTACCGAAAAAAGAGGGATCGACTTGTCTTTGAAATAGAAAAGTATTTCTCTAATCGTGTTGAAGTAATAGGAGAAGATTCGGGATTACACATTTTATTACAAGTGCATAATGGAATGCGAGAAGGAGAACTCATTCAAGAAGCTGCAAAATATAGTATTAAAATATATCCTGCTTCTACGTACTATAAAGACAGTACTGCACCTGAAAATGTAGTTTTACTTGGGTTTGCGATTTTATCAGAAGAAGAAATTGCGAAAGCAATTCAACTACTACATAAGGCATGGTATACAAGAAAGTAAAAAAACATCCTCCAAGCATGAGGATGTTTTTTATTATTTATTTTCATCTAAGAATAAGACCATATGCTCTTCGTCCCAATATTGTCCGTTATATTTTAACGAACGTTCTTGTACACCAAATGTTTTAAATCCTAATGATTCATAAAGTTTTTTTGCTCCATCGTTGCCAACAACAACATCAAGCATAACTTGTTCTACTTCTAAAGATTTAGCAAGTTCAAGACATTCTTTAATAAGTGCTTTTCCTGCTCCAAGTCCGCGTGCTTTTGGAGATACATATACAGAACCGATTTTAGCTTTATGTTCTTGTTTTACATATGGTTTCGTTTCCAGTGTTGCAACCCCAATTAATTGTCCATCTTTAAATGCACCTAGCGTATAGTTTTCATCTTGTGCTAATTTTTGTGCTTTATATTCAATCGCACACTCTTTATTAATAATATCTTCATAAGAAGAGCTGAAAGCTTCAGGGTTTTGCTTTAATCCTTCTACACGAAGTTCTAAGTAAATTTCCGCTTCGTCTTTTGTTAATACATGGATATCCAATTATATCACCCTCCAAATCTTTGCAAATGTACCTTTATTTTATATTGAAATAAGAATAATTTCAAAAGCTTAGCTTATATGAGCTGATTTTATGAACAAAATAACACCAGTAGTGTTTACTACTACTGGTGTTTTCACACGCATCTTATTCAAAAGGTAGCTCAATTATAAAGTTTGTTCCTACTCCTAATTGGCTTGTTACTAGAATAGAACCGTTATGCAATTCTACAATTTCTTTTGCAACAGCTAGCCCGATACCTTTTCCTCCAGTAGCTCTCGTTCTGGATTTATCAACACGATAAAAACGATCAAAAATATGTGAGACATCTTCTTCAGGAATACCTTCTCCTTCATCGTCTACACTTATTGTAAAAGAATCTGTTTCTGAGATTACGCGTATCGTAATAGTTGTGTTTTCTGGCGAATGTTGATAAGCATTGTGTAATAAATTTAACATAACTTGTTCCATACGTCTTTCGTCTATGCAAACTTCTAAATCATCTTTGCAATATACATGGAGTTGCATCTGTTTATTTGTTAATGTTGTTTTTGTTTTTTCGACCATTCGTTCTAAAAATGGTTGAAGAATCACTTTTTGTTTTTTTATAACAAACTGGTGTTGTTCTAATTGCACTAGCATAAATAAATCTTGGACGAGATCGGTTACACTATCTGTTTCATCCTCAATGATTTGTAAGTATTCTTCACGCTCTTCTTTCGTTAAAGAGTCTCTCTTTGCTACCTTCGCATAACCTTTCATATAGGTCAATGGAGTTAATAGTTCATGGGCGACACTAGCGAGAAATTCATTGCGTTCTTTTTTCATATAAGTCAATTCACTGGATAAATCTTCAATCGTTTTTGCTAAGCTTCCAAGTTCATCATTCCGTTTAATACCTAATTGAATTGGCTTATTTAATTTTGACATTTTTTCTGTCGCCCTCTTCATTTTTATAAGCGGTTCTGTAATAACACGAGAAAAAACAAAGACAGAAATAGTCGTTAAAATAATCGTTAAAACACTAATGATCAGAAATTGATTCATGAGTTTAAGTAACATTTTTTCTAAGAAAGATGTCTTTAATAACATATATAACTTACCTTGAAATCCTTGAATTTCAATTGGACTTACTGTTGAGATGAATTTTGATTTTTTCCAATTTCTTTCAATGATTAATCCGTCTTTTGGGATAGGTTCTGTTTTACAAGTAAGTTGTTTTTTCATTTCTTTTGTTACGGGTTCTGAGTTAGAAATAATTTTCCCTTCATTGTCAGTGATAATGATAGATATATCCGAGTTAGCAATTAACTCGGATTCAATTAATCCTTCAGCCGCATGTTCGATAGTGAACTCTTGATACCCATAACGTTTTGGACGTTCAGTGTATGGCTGTTGTTTAGCACGTTCATTCCACTCTGCACGTTTTTTTAGTGTTTTACTATAACGATTTCCTTTCTCTAAAAGAGCGAGCGTTTCCTCTTCAATCCGCATTGTTGAAATACTTTTATAAAAAGATACGAAAGCAATTGTTTCAATACATAAAGCTAATATTAAAAAGTATGTCCCAATTTTAAGTGAAAGTTTACTCATTTTCTCACCATACCTTATTTCATATAAAGGGTCAGTGGTATACTATTGTCCACTGACCGAAGTAATTATTCACTTTTCCATTTATATCCGACTTTATAGACAGTTTCTAAGTGATTTTCAATTGGAAATCCTTTTTTACGTAATTTATCACGGATATTGCGAATATGTGAATCGATCGTTCTATATTCAATGTCTGTTTCATAACCCCAAATTTTTTCGATTAGATCATCTCGACTATAAGCACGGTTTGTATTTTGTAAAAATAGTCCAAGTAACGAAAACTCGATAGGTGTCAGTGAGATTTTTTCATCATAAACTGTGACAGTATGTTTCGTTTTATCCCACTCGATACCATTGAAGCTAACGAAGCCATCTTTCTTTGTACGCCGTAATATAGCCTCGATTCTTGCGACTAATACATGCTCATCAAATGGTTTTGTAATATAGTCATCCGCGCCCATAGTGAGGCCTTTCACCATATCGTAATTTTGATTACGAGCTGTTAGCATAATAATTGGAACGTTGGAAATTTGACGGATTTGATAGCAAGTATCCCATCCATCCATATTCGGCATCATAACATCTAACAAAATAATATCGAAGTCTTTTTGTTCTATTAACTTTAGTGCTTCAAGGCCAGAAGTAGCTTTCATACAAAAATAGCCACGAGGACTTAAGAACAGATCTAATAATCGTAACATACGTTCTTCATCGTCTACTAATAAAATTTTTACCATAATCTTGTGCACCCCAAACTGTTCATTCTACTTGTATAGTTTACATGAAAATAATAAAAAACTCTTTTTATGTGTTTGAGTGGAAGAGTGATTTTTTCACTCAAAGCAATTGACATAAAAAATGCACTAGTTTTGCACAACTATTTTTTATAATAGAAAACGTAGCGACACAAAATACCCTATGTTGCGACATAACGTCATGTCATTTTATTTATAAAATGACAATTCCATTCTATTGTGTATGTGAGATAGAGAGGTTTTTCGTATTCACCTCGCATCGGATAAGAAAAAATTCCTATCTCACACTTTTTTTAAAAGGAGATCATACACATGAATCCAAAAGAAGAAATTTCAAAAAAAGAAAAGCAAGATCGTAATACGGTTGTCATGTGCATTGCCGTATCTATGGTTATTATTATAAGTTGTGTAAATAAAATTTTGGGGATTTTATAATAACGAAAAAAGCTTATTGCTTCTTAAGAAGCAATAAGCTTTTTTCGTTATTAGGGGAATAGTTCTATATAATAAACCAAGGTAAAATTGCTAACCCAGAAGTTACAATTGCTGTAGTAAATATTAAAAGCATAGCTCGTTTGTTTTGTTTCATGTCACATTCTCCTTTATATATCAATTGAATGCTATACGTTCATTTTATGATTGTTGCCTCACTTTATACTTTTAGTATAATGAATGGAAAGGTTTGGTACGATCGATAAAGGTGACATGAAGATTACATTGTTGTAATGAAAAAAGCACCTTCCTTAATAAGAAGATGCTTTTAAAAAAACTATATTGAAGTATTAATCATTTAAGAACAAAACCATATGTTCCTCGTCCCAATATTGACCGTTATGTTTTAATGAACGCTCTTGTACGCCGTAAGTTTGGAAACCTAATGATTCATATAATTTTTTGGCACCAGCGTTACCAACTACAACATCGAGCATAAGTTGTTCTACATGTAATTTATCGGCGTTTTCAATAATTGCTTTAATTAGAGCTCGTCCTGCTCCAAGGCCACGCGCTTTTGGGGAAACAAAAACGGAACCGATTTTTGCTTTATGTTCTTGTTTAATGAAAGGCTTTGTTTCTAAAGTAGCAATGCCGATTAAATCGTTATCTTTGAAGACCCCTAGAGTATACTTATCCGGATTGCTTAATCGTTTTGCCATAGCAGCTACAGGATCCTCATGTTTCAGAACATCTTCATAAGAAGAGCTAAAAGCTTCCGGGTTTTTCGTTAAACCTTCCATACAAACTTTTAAATATATTTCTGCGTCCTCTGTCGTTAATAAGCGAATTTCCATAGTTGTAACCTCCTTGGTCGATTTCAAATCAAATAAATCCATTATTTTTATAAGATTGTGTATGCGTTTTGTTAGCAGTCTCTTTTAATTTGTAAAAGAATGAAAAGATATATGCTACAATGTTTTGTTTTTAATATGTAATGAAATTATATATTAACTTTATTAACTATTCAAGTCTTTAATATATTACATTTTTATAACTAAAATAACTCCTCGGTTGAGGAGTTATTTTAGTTATTCGATTGATAACCATCAATTCGCCTTGGATGGGTGTAAATATTACAAGATTCATTTCTAATAAATCCTACGACTGTAATGCCTAAATCGTGAGCGAGTTGCAATGCTAATTTTGTTGGAGCGGATTTAGATAGAACAATTTCACATCCGATTTTTGAAACTTTGAGTAGAATTTCGGATGAAATGCGCCCGCTAAATGCAATGATTTTTCCTTTAACGGATATATCGTTGCGCAAACAATGGCCATATATTTTATCTAATGCATTATGTCTTCCGATATCCATTCTTGATAGGAGAATATTGTTTCGATCACATAGAGCGGTATTGTGGACACCGCCGGTTTGGCGAAATGTAGTGGAAGATTGTTGTAAAGTATTCATTAAATAAAAACATTCTTCAGGAGTAATTTTCACGTGTATATCATGTAAATCTTTTGCTTTTGCTGCATCGTTAACGAAAATAAAACCTTGTCTACCTTTTCCACAGCAAGAAGTGATGTAGCGCTTATTATATAAAGTTTGATAGAGTGGATTTACTTTTGATGATCTTACATGGACAATTCCGTTATCTTTTTGCACCCATAGTTCTTCCACATCTTTATAAGAAGAAATAATCCCCTCAGAAATTAAAAAACCAATTACCATATCTTCAATATAGGTTGGTGTGCATACGACTGTTACATATTCTTCACCATTCAATTTAATAGTAATAGGAGATTCTGTAACAATCTCATCAAGCTGTTTTGAAAATGTACCAGATTGATAGCGTACAATTGTATAAGTTTCTTGCGTAGGCTCCATATTAAATTCCCCTTTTTTATGTATTTCTCTCCCATATTTATCATAAAACAATGGAAAAAATAAAAACACCTATTAGGAAGAAGATCACAGATTATTTTGGTTATTATTGTATATGTACGATATAATAGAACTGTAGAATAGTGATATTTTCAAGCTTTCGTAGTTATACCTTATAACATCTAGAATCGACTTCATAAGAAAAGTATTCGGGCAGAGCGTTTCAAAAATATGTACAGTAATGCGATTTTGAAAACGGATTCATAATTGTGTTGTACAGTTGGTTGTAAGGAGAGGGGAAACTATGGCAGAACAGACAGTCCGTGTAACCGTGGATGGTAAAGAATTTTCCACATCAGGTGAAAAGACGATACTACAATTATTTAACGAGAGTAATTTGGAACATCCTCAAATTTGTCATGTACCAGAAGTAGATCCAATTCAAACTTGTGATACGTGTATTGTAGAAGTAAATGGGAAGTTATTACGTGCTTGTTCAACGAAATTAGAGAATGGTATGCATATCGAAAGACAGTCCCAGCGTGCAAAAGAGGCACAGACTGAGGCAATGGATCGTATATTAGAGAATCATTTATTGTATTGTACCGTTTGTGATAACAATAATGGTAACTGTAAAGTCCATAACACCGTACATATGATGGGAATTGAAGAACAGAAATATCCGTATGAGCCGAAAGTAAGTGCTTGTGAAGTGGATATGTCACATCCGTTTTATCGGTATGATCCAAATCAATGTATTGCTTGTGGACAGTGTGTAGAAGTATGTCAAAACTTACAGGTTAATGAAACTATATCGATAGACTGGAACTTAGATCGTCCACGTGTTATATGGGATCATGGTGTAAGTATAAATGACTCATCTTGTGTAAGTTGTGGACAGTGTGTAACAGTATGTCCGTGTAATGCGTTAATGGAAAAATCAATGTTAGGTGAAGCTGGGTTCATGACAGGATTAAAACCAGATGTGTTAGATCCGATGATTGATTTTGTAAAGGATGTAGAGCCGGGATATAGTAGTATTTTAGCGGTTTCAGAAGTAGAGGCTGCCATGCGTAAGACGAAAGTTAATAAAACAAAAACAGTTTGTACATTTTGTGGTGTTGGTTGTTCCTTCGAAGTATGGACGAAAGATCGCCATATATTAAAAGTTCAACCTGTTTCAGATGCACCGGTTAATGGTATTTCCACATGTGTAAAAGGTAAATTTGGATGGGACTTTGTAAATAGTGAAGATCGAATTACGAAGCCATTAATTCGCCAAGGAGATATGTTTGTTGAAGCTTCATGGGAAGAAGCATTAGAAGTTGTTGCTTCTAACATGCAGCATATTAAATCTGAATACGGCAGCGATGCATTTGGATTCATTTCTTCTTCGAAAGTAACAAATGAAGAGAATTACCTTATGCAAAAGCTAGCTCGTCAAATATATGGAACGAATAATGTGGACAACTGTTCTCGTTATTGTCAATCTCCAGCGACAGACGGTTTATTTAAAACTGTCGGTATGGGCGGGGATGCTGGAACAGTGAAAGATATAGCTGAAGCAGGCCTTGTTATTATCGTTGGTGCGAATCCAACAGAAGGACATCCTGTACTTGCGACGAGAGTAAAACGCGCTCATAAATTACACGAGCAAAAACTAATCGTAGCAGACCTTCGTAAACATGAAATGGCAGAGCGTGCGGATTTATTTATTCATCCGCGCCAGGGTACGGATTACGTATGGCTTGCTGGTATTACGAAATATATTATTGATCAAGATTGGCACGATAAAAAGTTTTTAGCTGAAAATGTGAAGAACTTTGATGAATATAGCAAAATGTTAGAAAAGTATACGCTTGATTATACAGAAGAAATTACGGGGATTTCAAAAGAAAATCTGAAAGACATGGCCCGTATGGTATATGAAGCAGATGGTACTTGTATACTTTGGGGAATGGGTGTAACGCAAAATACAGGAGGAAGTACAACGTCCGCTGCTATTTCAAATTTACTGCTTGTTACGGGTAACTATCGTCGTCCTGGTGCAGGTGCATATCCATTACGAGGACATAATAACGTACAAGGTGCTTGTGATATGGCAACATTACCAAACTGGCTTCCAGGTTATCAAGCAGTATCAGATGATACGCTTCGTGCGAAGTTTGAAAAAGCATATGGTACAACTATTCCGAAAGCACCAGGATTAAATAATATTGCAATGTTACTTGCAGCGGAAGAAGGAAAACTACGTGGTATGTATGTCATGGGTGAAGAAATGGCTTTAGTCGATTCAAATGCGAACCATGTGCAACATATTTTATCGAATTTAGATTTCCTCGTTGTACAAGATATGTTCCTATCAAAAACAGCTCGTTTTGCTGATGTTATTTTACCAGCGGCACCAAGCTTAGAAAAAGAAGGAACGTTTACGAATACAGAGCGCCGTATTCAAAGATTATATGAAGTATTGAAACCACTAGGTGATTCTAAACCAGACTGGTGGATTTTACAAAAAGTTGCTCGTGCACTGGGCGGGGATTGGAATTATGAAAGTCCAAGTGAAATTATGGACGAAATTGCATCACTTGCACCGTTATACTCTCAAGCAACGTACGACCGTCTAGAAGGATGGAATAGTTTATGTTGGGGTAGTCATGATGGTAGCGATACGCCGCTATTATATGTAGATGGATTTAACTTCCCAGATAAACTTGCTCGTTTATCATTAGATGAATGGGTGCCACCGTTTGTAGCGCCAGATGAGTATGATTTACTTTTAAATAATGGTCGAATGCTAGAACATTTCCATGAAGGGAACATGACGAATAAGTCGGCTGGTATTTTATCTAAAGTATCTGAAGTATTCGTTGAAATCTCACCTGAACTCGCTATAGAGCGCAATGTGAAAGATGGTGGTCTTGTGGAATTAGCATCGCCATTTGGAAAAATTAAAGTACAGGCGCTTGTTACAGATCGTGTAACGGGGAAAGAGCTATATTTACCGATGCATGCAACAGTAAATGAAGAAGCGATTAATATTTTAACTGGGACGGCAACAGACCTTTATACATGTACACCAGCATATAAACAAACGATGGTGAAAATGCGTGTATTACGTGAAAAAGGAAATCGTCCGTTACCGTCTTCAAACCCGCGAGATAAAAAGCGTAATCCGCAAAATGGTGTTGAAATCGAGCAAAAATGGCAAAGAAAACAATACGTATCACTTGTGGACTAGGGGGCGAAGATAGTGGCGAAAGAAATTACGTTAATTAAAAAGAAAGTTGTAACAGAGGAAGAACAGAAACAGCAAGTAGCAGATGAACTTCTAAATGAGCTATCTAATAATCGCGAAGCAGTAGAGGAAACGATGCAGCTTTTAGCACAGTTGCAGAAGGCTGGGATATTAGATGCGGCGATTAGTTTACTTGCTGCGAAGGAAGATGTTTCAAAAATTGCTGTGGAGCAATTAAATCGTGAACCAGTTAAAAATGCACTCAACAATATGATGGGGGCGGGGGAAGCGTTATCCGCAGTTGACCCAGAAGTAACGAAGCAAATCACATCGAGTTTAGTTACTGGATTGCAATTTGCAACAGATGAATTAAATAATGGTAAAAAAACAAAAGTGATGGATTTCTTTAAAGTGTTAAAAGATCCAGATATCAATAGAGCCATTACATTCGGTTTTAGCTTCTTGAAAGCATTTGGGCAAGGGCTAGAGAAAAAATAGAGTAAATGAAAAAAGTGATGGGAAGTAGCCATCACTTTTTTCATTTTATGTATAAGAGTGTTCATGTTAGGCGGAATATATTATTATTAAAAAGATGGATTAGAAATGGAAATATGGAATCCATCTCAAATATCGTTTTAGAATGTGGAGGAATATATGCAACACCGTAAAAGACTATCTATACCAGGAGTAATGAGACATTCCTTTCAAACTGTTAGATTTGCTTTTTGGAATGTGTTAACATTCCAACTTGCTTATAAATTGTTAGCAGCGATTGTGTTTATCCCACTTTTCGGTATTATTTTCAATAAGTTGTTGTACTTTGGTGGGTATGCAAATGCAACAAATGATG
Source organism: Bacillus cereus group sp. BfR-BA-01309 (assembly GCF_022664315.1). Taxonomy (NCBI): domain Bacteria; kingdom Bacillati; phylum Bacillota; class Bacilli; order Caryophanales; family Bacillaceae; genus Bacillus; species Bacillus cereus group sp. BfR-BA-01309. Next base: position 152,964 of record NZ_JAKUHE010000011.1, on the reverse strand, counting down.
AGTTATTAGCATTTTTGAAAACACCATACGGGATTTTGGCGATTGTAATTTTATCTATATTGGCATTGTTTCTTATCTTTACAGAGTTTGCAGTACTTATTATCATTTCGTACTTCGCTCATAAAAGGCAAAAGGTGAGATTACGTCCAATTTTGTATAAAACAGTAACGTATTTACCTTCCCTATTTACATATTGCTTACCTGGATTTGTTTTGTATGCAGTTGTACTATTACCACTATTAAGTATGGGATATAAATCTGCATTGATTCCTGAAATTCAAATTCCTAATTTTATTACAGGTGAACTATTTAAGACAACAATGGGGCAAGTTGGGTATTATACTTTCTTTGCTGTAGTTGCCTATTTAAATCTTCGTTGGATTTTTGTTTTACCTATTATTGTTTTAGAGGAAAAGCCGTTCCGCACGGCAGCACGCAAAAGCGCAAACTTAGTAAAAGAAAGTTTCTTTAAAGTATTGTTCTTTTTAGTAGGTTTTTTCATATCTGTAGGAATCATCTTTCTTTTATGTGTAGGAATTTATTTACTTTGTCTGTGGGGAGTATATGAATTTACAAACCCAGAAGGGACATTTGCGCTGCTAGCAGAGTCAACTATTTCAGTCTTCTTAACAAGTACATTGTATCTATTTAGCTTTATTATGACGCCGTTTTACATTATGGCATTAACAAGATTGTATTTACAAAAGGTTCCGGTTGAAGATGTTTTATTAGAAGAAGGATTAGATTATTCGAAAACGAAAGCAGATAAATGTTTCTTCCAAAAACATCGTTGGAAATTTATTGGCGTATATATTGTAGGAATTATTACTGCCGGAATGGTTGTTGCCTTCATTGTGACCTTTATTACAAACACATATAAAGAACCAATTATTATGGCTCATCGTGGTTATATTTCAAAAGGTGTAGAGAATACGAAAGAAGCTGTGCAGGGTGCTATTGATGCGAAAGCAGATTATGCTGAAATTGATGTACTGCAAACGAAAGACGGTGAACTAGCAGTTATACATGACTTGAAGCTAAAACGTCTTGCTAATGCTAATGTTCATGTGTCAGATTTAACGATGGACGAGTTAAGACAGCTTACCCTTAGTCAAGATGGATTTTCAGGACAAATCAGTACCCTTGATGAAATCATTAAGCTGGCAAAAGGGAAAATCAAGCTTAATATTGAAGTGAAGCTTCATGGTGGCGAAAAAGATTTCGTAAACAAAGTATTAAAAGCGATTAAAGATAATGAATTTGAGAAGCAATGTGTCATTCAAACGTTACATTACCCGCTTATTAAAGAGTTTAAGCGTGCAAATCCAGATATAAAAGTCGGATATATACTGTATGCAAGTAGAGCTAACTTAAAGAATGTGAAAGCAGATTTTTATGTAGCGGAAGAATATATGTTAAATAAGAAGTTAGTAAAAGAAGCAAGGAAGTTAAATAAGCCAATTTACGTATGGACAGTAAATGATATGGAAAGTTTAAAGGGATATTATAAGCTAAACGTAGATGGTATCATTACCGATTATCCTGAAGATGCACGTGAAACAATTAAGATGCTAAAAGAACAAGAAGCGGAAGAAAGTGATCTGTTTGATAAAATTAGTGAAACAACAGATGATTTATTTTCCAAGTTATTTATAAGTTACCCAGCTGCTGGCTAGATGCCCGCAGCTGTTTTTTTATGAAAAGAATATATCCCTAAAGTATTGTGTAAATTAATAATTGTATATGTATACGGCATCATTGGGTTTTTTTACATTGTTACATTATTGTCGAATAATAAATGATTGCTACTTATTTTTAAGGAGTATAATGAGAATAGAGTGATAGATAATGAAATGGAATGAAGAGGCTAATAGAATCAATGTTCCATATATTTACACTATTCTAAATATATAAACTTTAAAAAAATGGTATGTTAGCGTTTTCATAATTTTTAAGTTATGCTAGAATAAGGACATAAGTTATTAATTATTACAAAAAGAAAAAAGAATCTCTTTTTTCTGTTAATTATAAGGGGGCATTTCATTATGCGTATTGGGGTACCAGCAGAAATTAAAAACAACGAAAACCGTGTGGCAATGACACCAGCAGGTGTTGTACATTTAATTCGTAACAATCACGAAGTATTCATTCAAAAGGGTGCAGGTTTAGGATCTGGTTTCACAGATGCTCAGTATGTTGAAGCGGGAGCAAAAATTGTTGATACAGCTGAAGAAGCTTGGAACATGGAAATGGTTATGAAAGTTAAGGAACCAGTTGAAAGCGAATACAAACACTTCAGTGAAGGTTTAATCTTATTCACATACTTACACTTAGCTCCAGAACCAGAATTAACAAAAGCATTAATCGAAAAGAAAGTTGTTTCTATTGCATATGAAACAGTACAATTAGAAAACCGTTCTCTACCATTACTTGCACCTATGAGTGAAGTAGCTGGTCGTATGGCTGCACAAATTGGTGCACAATTCCTTGAGAAAAACAAAGGCGGTAAAGGTATCTTACTTGCAGGTGTTCCAGGGGTTAAACGTGGTAAAGTAACAATCATCGGTGGTGGACAAGCGGGTACAAATGCTGCTAAAATTGCAGTTGGACTAGGTGCGGATGTAACAATCATCGACTTAAGTGCAGAACGTCTTCGTCAATTAGATGACATTTTCGGAAACCAAGTAAAAACTTTAATGTCTAATCCTTACAATATTGCAGAAGCTGTAAAAGAGTCTGATCTTGTAATCGGTGCAGTATTAATTCCAGGTGCAAAAGCGCCAAAACTTGTAACAGAAGAAATGATTAAATCAATGGAACCAGGTTCTGTTGTTGTAGATATCGCGATTGACCAAGGTGGTATTTTCGAAACAACTGACCGTATTACAACTCATGATAACCCAACTTACGAAAAACACGGCGTTGTTCATTATGCAGTTGCAAACATGCCAGGTGCGGTTCCACGTACATCAACTCTTGCATTAACAAACGTAACAGTACCATATGCAGTACAAATTGCTAACAAAGGCTATAAAGAAGCTTGCTTAGGCAACTCTGCATTACTAAAAGGTATTAACACATTAGATGGTTATGTAACATTCGAAGCAGTTGCAGAAGCTCACGGTGTAGAATACAAAGGTGCTAAAGAATTATTAGAAGCAGAAACAGTATCTTGCTAATAGAAGCATTATACAAAACAAAATCGAACAATATATAAAACAACATGAGAAGAGCTAAGAGTGAAGATCTCTTAGCTCTTCTTGGCAAAAGGGGGCATACATCGTGGCCAACCTATTTAAAAAGAAATCCGTTACGCAATTGTTAGGGGAAAGTAAAAGTAAAACTTTAACGAAAACGCTAGGGGCATTCGACCTAACAATGCTAGGGATTGGTGCGATAATCGGTACAGGAGTTCTAGTATTAACAGGATTAGTAGCAGCAAGAGATGCTGGTCCAGCAGTTATTTTTTCATTTATGATTGCAGCAATTGTTTGTGGATTTGCAGCATTATGTTATGCAGAAGTTGCATCTACACTTCCAGTTTCAGGTAGTGTGTACACATATTCGTATGCAACAATTGGTGAATTTGTTGCCCACTTAATGGGATGGACACTGCTATCCGTATATGTCGTAACGACTGCTGCAGTAGCCGGAGGATGGACGGGTTATTTCCATAACCTAGTGAGTGGATTAGGACTTGAAATTCCTAAAGCATTGTTAACGATTCCGGCACAGGGTGGTATGGTGAACTTACCGGCAGTTATCGTTACGTTGGTGATAACTTGGTTACTATCACGAGGTACGAAAGAAAGTAAGCGTGTGAATAACATAATGGTATTAATTAAAATTGGTATTGTTGTTTTATTCATTGCAGTTGGTGTATTTTACGTGAAACCAGAAAACTGGATACCATTTGCACCGTACGGCTTAAGTGGAGTCTTTGCCGGAGGAGCAGCAGTATTCTTTGCTTTCTTAGGATTTGATGCATTAGCAACTTCTGCTGAAGAAGTGAAAAATCCGCAACGTGATCTACCGATTGGTATTATTGCTTCGTTAGTGATTTGTACAATCATTTATGTTGTAGTTTGTCTCGTTATGACAGGTATGGTTTCTTATAAGGAATTAGATGTACCTGAAGCTATGGCATATGTGTTAGAAGTTGTAGGACAAGATAAAGTGGCTGGTGTAATTGCTATTGGAGCTGTAATCGGTATTATGGCTGTAATTTTCGCTTACATTTATGCAACAACTCGTGTATTCTTCGCAATGAGCCGTGACGGTTTATTACCAAAATCTTTCGCGAAAATTAACAAGAAGACTGAAGCGCCAACATTTTCAGTTTGGTTAACAGGAATTGGTAGTGCTTTAATTGCTGGATTTATCGATTTAAAAGAATTGTCGAATTTAGCGAATATTGGAGCGTTATTAACATTCGCCATGGTTGGTGTAACTGTTATCATTCTTCGTAAAACGCATCCGAAATTACAACGTGGATTTATGGTACCACTTGTACCGATCTTACCGATTATTTCAGTTGCATGTTGTCTATTCTTAATGGTAAATTTACCATTAAAAACATGGATATACTTCGGTGTTTGGTTAGCAATCGGAGTGGTTGTATACTTTGTTTATTCGAAAAAACATAGTCATTTAAAAGACGATGGAAGTTCGCAGGATAATTTAGAACAAGCTAATTAACAGCTAATTAAAAGGGATATAAGTATAGGTAAGCCTTGTGCGTCTAGGGAACGCGCAAGGCTTTTTCTTTTGTGCAAAATATACATCTTTTCTTGTATGAGAATGTAATGGATGCGGAAAATATGGGTAGATCTTTTTTAAATGTGAACGAAATGTTCAAAAAAATGTATGAGATTTCATTGACACATATGAATAGGCGCTCATATAATAAGAGTATAAGATATATGAATGATTGTTCATATGTTCAAATGAAGAGGTGAGCTATAATGGCTGGAAATAAAGTAGAAACACCACAAGAGACATGTTCTCAAACGATAATTCATGAAGAAGTTGTTGATCAAGTAAAACAAACAATTCCAACTGATGAAAGTTTAAGTAAAGTAGCAGAATTATTTAAAGTATTAGGTGATCGTACACGTACGAGAATATTACATGCGTTATTTGAAGCTGAAATGTGTGTTTGTGATTTAGCGTATTTATTAGGAATGACACAATCATCTATTTCACATCAGCTTCGTGTGTTAAAGCAAGCGAAACTTGTAAAGAATCGTAAAGAAGGCAAGGTCGTTTATTATTCGTTAGCTGACCAGCACGTAATTCATATCTTCGAGCAAGCGTTTGAACACGTAAACGAGGAAGAATAAAAAAGAACGCGAGGTGGGAGAACGATGGCTGAAGCATTAGTGAAAAAGAAACTGGTGTTAGAAGGTTTAGATTGTGCGAACTGTGCAATGAAAATTGAAAAAGGCGTTGGGAATATAGAAGGAGTAAATTCTTGCTCTGTAAATTTCGCGACAAAAACAATGGTTTTAGAAACAGCACAAAATAAAGAAAGCGAAGTTGTTACAGAAGCAAAACAACTCGTTACAAAATTAGAACCGCATATTAAAGTACAAGAAGAAAAAAACACAAAAGTAGCAAAAGAAGTGTTTATATTAGAAGGTTTAGATTGTGCAAACTGTGCGATGAAAATTGAAAATAAAGTGAAAGAAATGCCGGCCGTTTCAGAAGCAACTGTTGATTTCGTATCAAAGAAATTAAGAGTTGAAGTAGCGAATAAAAGAGAATTAGAAGCGACTGTAGCAAATATAACGAATGTTGTTCAAAAGTTAGAACCAGATGTGAAAGTTGTTCGTGAAGAAAAAGGTGGTCATGACCACGGACATAGTCACGACCATGGTGAAGCAAATGTGAAAAAGATGGTAGGACGATTAGTGGTCGGCGGAATTTTGACAGCAATTGCTGCATTAGCTGGCTTACCACAAATGATAACGATTCCGTTATTCGTCTTAGCATATTTATTAATAGGTGGAGATATCGTTTGGAGAGCGGTAAGGAACATAACTCGCGGCCAAGTGTTCGATGAGAACTTCTTAATGGCAATTGCAACACTAGGAGCTTTTGCGATTCAACAATATTCAGAAGCTGTTGCGGTAATGCTATTCTATCAAGTAGGGGAACTATTCCAAAGTATTGCGGTCAATCGCTCCCGAAAATCAATTACTTCATTAATGGATATCCGTCCTGATTATGCGAATGTGAAGGTTGGAAATGAAACGAAACAAGTATCACCAGAAGATGTACAAATCGGTGATTATATTATCGTGAAGCCTGGTGAGAAAGTACCATTAGACGGAAAAGTAGTTGAAGGAACATCAATGGTAGATACTTCAGCATTGACTGGTGAATCTGTACCACGTGAAGTTGAAGTTGGAAATGACGTATTAAGTGGTTTTGTGAACCAAAATGGTGTATTAACAATTGAAGTTACAAAAGAATTTGGTGAATCAACTGTATCAAAAATTTTAGATTTAGTTCAAAATGCAAGCAGTAAAAAAGCGCCAACAGAAAACTTTATTACGAAGTTCGCGCGTTACTATACTCCAGTTGTAGTTATTACAGCAGCGATCATGGCGTTTATTCCACCACTTATTTTAGAAGGAGCTACATTCTCAGAATGGATTTATAGAGCTTTAGTGTTCTTAGTAATCTCTTGTCCATGTGCGTTAGTTGTATCTATTCCTCTTGGATTCTTTGGAGGAATTGGTGGTGCATCTAAAAGTGGTGTGTTAATAAAAGGAAGTAACTATTTAGAAGCTTTAAATGATGTGAAATATATTGTTTTTGATAAAACGGGAACATTAACAAAAGGTGTCTTCAAAGTTACAAAAATGGAACCAAGCGAAGGCATTAAAAATGAAGAATTATTAGAGTATGCAGCATTTGCTGAAGTGTATTCTAATCATCCAATTGCACAATCGATTCGAAAGGCATATGGAAAATCAATTGATGAAAAAATAATTGATGATTATAACGAAATTTCTGGTCACGGTACAGTCGTAAAAGTACAAGGAAAAGAAATTTTTGCAGGTAATGCTAAATTAATGAGAAAAGAAAACATTACATTTAAGCAACCAGAAACGGTAGGTACATTAGTTCACGTTGCTGTAGATGGAGAATATGCAGGTTATATCGTTATCTCTGATGAGGTAAAAGAAGATTCAAAACAAGCAATTCAAAAATTAAAAGAACTAGGTATTAAGAAGACAGTCATGTTAACTGGTGATGCAAAAGCAGTTGGTGAAGCTGTCGGTAAGGAATTAGGTTTAGATGAAGTTCACGCAGAATTATTACCGCAACAAAAAGTAGAAGAGATTGAAAAAATTGATGCGGCGAAGAACGGAAAAGAAAAAGTTGCTTTCGTTGGTGATGGCATTAATGACACACCGGTATTAGCAAGAGCAGATGTTGGTATTGCGATGGGTGGTTTAGGATCAGATGCAGCGATTGAGGCGGCAGACATCGTTATTATGACTGATGAGCCTTCAAAAATTGCAACAGCCTTAAACATCGCAAAACGTACACGACGCATTGTATGGCAGAATATCATCTTTGCATTAGGGGTAAAAGGATTAGTTTTATTACTTGGTGCTTTCGGTATCGCAACAATGTGGGAAGCTGTTTTCTCAGATGTTGGTGTGACACTACTTGCAGTGTTAAATGCAATGCGTGTACTACGAGTGAAAGATTTCTAAAAAAGAGGACGCAACCTGCGTCCTCTTTTTTAGGTTATTTTGTTGAAATTGACTCAATAAAATAATAGCAAATATTATTTTAGAAATAAATAACGTAATATTAAAATTTAAAAATAAAAATATTTGTCTTATTATTTTAATATATTTTTCGCGAAGATACATATCGTATTGAAAAAACAGAGAAGGAGAAGCTTCTCTGTTTTATCTTTGTATATTTTTTTCAACTTGTTCTCGAACAGTTTGAATGTAATTCATTTTATGATCCCAACAGTCTTGACTTAAATCGACAGGGTACTCTTCGGGATTTAAAGTTCGCATATACTCTTCCCAAAATAGCGCGAGACTCTGTTCATTATATTTTTGAATATCTAATATACCTGGTAGTTCATATGTTCTTTCGCCGTTAACGAAAATGTCTTTATGCAGTTCGCGAGCTTCAAAGTTTGTTACAAATTTACTTATATACGTGTGAACAGGGTGAAACATTTTTAAGCGTTCTTCTTTTCCAGGTTCTTCAGAATCTAATGCAATATAATCGCCTTCGGCATGATCATTAACTCGATTGATAATGCGATAAATTCGTTTCAGTCCTGGAGTCGTAATTTTTTCAGGGTTAGATGAAATTTTAATTGTATCATTTAACTTTCCATCCGTATCTTCAATCGCAACTAGTTTATAAACAGCCCCTAATGCCGGTTGCTCAAAGGATGTAATCAATTTTGTTCCAACGCCCCATACATCAATTTTTGCTCCTTGAGATTTCAAATGCATAATTGTGTATTCATCTAAATCGCTAGAAGCAATAATTTTTGTATGTATAAACCCTGCTTCATCTAGTAGTTTTCTTGCTTTTTTAGATAAATAAGCCATATCACCACTATCAAGGCGAATGCCATAAAAATCGATACGATCCCCGAACTCTTTCGCGACGCGAATCGCATTTGGAACACCTGATTTTAAAGTGTCGTATGTATCAACGAGAAAGACGCATTTTTTATGGGTTTCAGCGTATTTCTTAAACGCGACATATTCATCGCGATACGCTTGAACGAAAGAGTGAGCGTGTGTGCCGGATACAGGTATCCCGAATCGTTTTCCAGCACGAACGTTACTCGTAGATGAGAAACCACCAATAAAGGCAGCGCGTGTGCCCCAAAGAGCAGCGTCAAACTCGTGAGCACGTCTTGTGCCAAACTCTAAAAGTTCATCATTATTTGCAGCGTGCTTCATACGAGCAGCTTTTGTTGCAATTAATGTTTGGTAATTCACAATGTTTAACAGGGCAGTTTCAATAATTTGTGCTTCGCCGAGCGGTGCATCAACACGTAATAAAGGCTCGTTATTAAATACAACTTCACCTTCTTGCATACTTCGAATGGTCCCAGTGAATTTCATATTTTGTAAATACTTAAGGAATTCTTCTTCAAATTGTAATTCTGCTAAATAAGCGATATCGCTTTCGGTAAAGCTGAAGTTTTCTATGTACTCTACAATCTTTTCAAGACCAGCAAAAACAGCATAACCGTTCTCGAATGGAAGCTTTCGAAAGTATAAATCAAACACTGAGCGGCGATTGTGAATACCATCTTTCCAATATGTATAAGCCATATTAATTTGATATAAATCTGTATGTAAGGCATAGCTATCGTCTTTATAATAAGTCATCGCGAAAACACCTCCATAATTTGGTTATAGTATACCAATTTTTTATCGTTCGTAGCAAAGAATGGATATGAAAGTATAGTCAAGAGGGAAAAAAATGAAATATTGCATATTTTTTAGAAAATTAACATTTATCAATTTATATTTCTCAAGATTTTATGTATTATTAGAGTAATGGGGGTAATGAGAATGGAGGAGGACAATGCAACAAACATTAGAAAAAATAGGCAAACAAGTCTTTTATAAACGGCTACAGCAAAAAATGACACAAGAAGAATTATGTCAGGGCATTTGTTCTGTCTCATACTTAAGTAAGATCGAAAATGGAAAAATCGAAGCATCAGAAGAGATTCTACAATTGCTCTGCACAAGGTTAGAAATTGCCGTGACGGATTTGAGAGATGTAGAAGAAGATGTGAAGGGGAAGCTGGATGAGTGGTTGAATGCACTCGTTCATTTGGACAAGCAGCAAGTAGAACGCATATATGAAGAATTACAAGGTGAAATGAAGCATGTTTTGGATTTTGAAATTATAAATTATTATAAGTTACTTTATACGCGGTATTTAATTATGAAGAGGAATTTTCCTGCTGTCGAAGAAGAGTTAGAGAGCTTAAAGAAGATGTACAAAAAGTATTCACCATTCCAAAAATTATTATATACGTATAGTAAAGGATTATATTATTTTTTACAACATAGATATAAGAGGGCATTGGAGTATTTGACTCGAACAGAAGTAATGGCAAAGGAACAAGGGTATCATGAAAATGGGATATATTTCAATTTAGCTCTTGTTTATAATGAATTGGAAGTTGAACATATGACTTTACATTTTGCTAATGTAGCAATGGAAGGATTTAAGAATGAATATAAGTTCCGTTATGTGATAAATTGCCAGTTACTTATTGCGTTGAGTTATATACAAAAAAAACAATATAATGAAGCACTATCTATTTATAATAATATTTTGAGGGAAGCGAATTCTTTTGCCGATAAAGAAAGCATAACAGCTATTGCTTTAAATAATTTAGGTTTCTTGTACTATAACTTAAAAGATTATGAAAAAGCTAAAGATTATTATTTGCAATGCTTAAAGTACAAGAAGGAAGAGGATTTAAATTATATTGATGCAGTGTATGAGATCGCTTTACAGTGTATTGAATTAAAAGAATTTGAGGAAGCGAAAGATTGGATTGGTAAAGGGATAGATATTGCGAAGAGGGATGAAAAGTATAAAAGTATGCTATATATACTTTTAATGCTTAAGCATAAACACTTTGAAGCTAAAGATGTTTATAAAAAGTTTTTAGAAGTTGAGGCAATCCCATTTTTTAGAGGCGAAGAGAATAAAAAGGAATTAAAGATGGTGTATTTAGAACTAGCAGGATATCACGAAGAATTATTAGAGTTTAGGGAAAGTAATAATTATTATAAATTAGCAATTAATTTATTAGAAGAAAAGGGAGGAAAATAGTATGAAAAAGAAAATTATTATTGGTGCTTTGGCTTTGGTAGCTGTATTAGTGGTATTGGAACCACAATATGCTTGGACATCGGATATCTATGGTCAAGGAGAAAAAGTAGTTGAAGTGGTAAATTCTTAAATAAAAACCCCTTTCCAATCGGAAAGGGGTTTTTCAATATTTGTTCCCCAAAAATCTACAAAACTTGAGAAAATAATTAATTGAATTTTTAGTATATTAATAGTGGAAACATAATGCTACGATAAAGCTACTCTTTTTCACAAAAATTTTTTATTAGGGGGAAGGTTATATGAAAAAGAAGAGTTTAGCATTAGTGTTAGCGACAGGAATGGCAGTTACAACGTTTGGAGGGACAGGCTCTGCATTTGCGGATTCTAAAAATGTGCTCTCTACGAAGAAGTACAATGAGACGGTGCAGTCGCCGGAGTTTATTTCTGGTGATTTAACTGAGGCAACTGGTAAGAAAGCAGAATCTGTTGTGTTTGATTATTTAAACGCGGCAAAAGGTGATTATAAGTTAGGGGAAAAGAGTGCGCAAGATTCTTTCAAAGTGAAACAAGTGAAGAAAGATGCTGTAACTGATTCAACAGTATTACGTTTGCAACAAGTTTACGAAGGAGTACCTGTATGGGGGTCTACTCAAGTAGCTCACGTAAGTAAAGATGGTTCTTTAAAAGTATTGTCTGGAACAGTTGCGCCTGATTTAGACAAAAAGGACAAGCTGAAAAATAAAAATAAGATTGAAGGCGCAAAGGCAATTGAAATCGCGCAGCAAGATTTAGGTGTAACACCGAAATATGAGGTAGAACCAAAAGCGGACTTATATGTATATCAAAACGGTGAAGAAACAACATATGCATACGTTGTAAACCTGAACTTCTTAGATCCAAGTCCAGGAAATTACTACTATTTCATTGAAGCAGACAGTGGTAAAGTGTTAAATAAGTTTAATACAATCGATCATGTGACGAATGATGATAAGTCTCCAGTTAAACAAGAGGCTCCTAAGCAGGATGCAAAAGCGGTTGTAAAGCCTGTAACAGGAACAAATAAAGTAGGAACTGGTAAAGGTGTATTAGGAGATACGAAGTCGCTTAATACAACATTATCTGGATCATCTTACTACTTACAAGACAATACGCGCGGAGCAACGATTTTCACATATGATGCGAAAAACCGTTCAACATTACCAGGAACATTATGGGTAGATGCAGATAATGTTTTCAATGCAGCGTATGATGCAGCGGCAGTAGATGCTCATTACTATGCAGGTAAAACATATGATTATTATAAAGCTACATTTAATAGAAACTCTATTAATGATGCAGGAGCGCCGTTAAAATCAACTGTGCATTATGGAAGTAAGTATAATAATGCATTCTGGAACGGCTCACAAATGGTATACGGAGATGGTGATGGTGTAACATTCACTTCATTATCTGGTGGTATTGATGTAATTGGTCACGAATTAACGCATGCGGTTACGGAGAATAGCTCGAATTTAATTTATCAAAATGAATCAGGAGCGCTAAATGAAGCAATTTCTGATATCTTTGGTACTTTAGTAGAATTCTATGATAATCGTAATCCAGATTGGGAGATTGGTGAAGACATTTACACGCCTGGAAAAGCGGGAGATGCACTTCGCTCTATGAGTGATCCAACGAAATATGGTGATCCAGATCATTATTCTAAGCGTTACACGGGTTCAAGTGATAACGGTGGGGTTCATACAAACAGTGGTATTATTAATAAACAAGCTTACTTATTAGCAAATGGCGGTACGCATTCTGGTGTAACTGTAACTGGTATCGGTAAAGATAAGCTAGGTGCAATTTATTACCGTGCAAACACACAATATTTCACGCAATCTACTACATTTAGCCAAGCGCGTGCTGGTGCAGTACAAGCTGCAGCTGATTTATATGGTGCAAATTCTGCTGAAGTAGCAGCAGTTAAGCAATCATTTAGTGCTGTTGGTATAAACTAAGGCTGTAAGAGATAGCTATTAATAAAATATCTCAAAAATAAAGAAGGAGCATAGGCTCCTTCTTTATTTTTTTCTCCATTTTTTCCACAAATAATACAATCCGATACAACCCGCGATTGTTACAATCCACTTCGCTTCATTTGTACCATTCATGACATGGTATGCAGAATATACTTCAATCAATAAGGACGGTATTTTACCTATTGTACTGGCAATACTGAAGGATAGTAATGACATTTTGCCTAGAGCCGCAAATAAAGTCACGATACTGGATGGAATAAATGGAATAAAACGAAAAGATAGGACGAGTAGAAAGGCCTCTCTACCTTCTACGTAAAGAAGGCGTTCTACCTTAGGATACTTATTTACTTTATCGTGAGTGAACTTTTGAAGGCCTAGACGATAAATATAAAACGAGATAATAGCCCCTAAGGCCTCACCTATGATCGAAATGATTGTACCGTTTACTACGCCAAAGAGCTGTATGTTAATGGCGGTTAAAAAAATACTAGGGATAAAACCTAAAAGACTGATGATGATGTTGATTAAGATACTAAGTGGAATTGCGATTGAATAATAGTCTGTTAAGAAGTTTTGAATTGTTTCAGCCATTGTTTAAAATCCTTTATCTTTTTTTGCATTACACCATATTTCTATTGTGTAGGCAAGTGCAAATTTACATAATGTAGGAAAATGTTGATAAAACACCATATATATACCTTATAAGGGTATTGGGTATATAAAAACAGGGGTATATTTTTACGATTTAAAAACATCGAATAAACCTTGAGTTTAAAAGGTTTATTCGATGTTTTAAGAGGTGATTTGATTCGGGAAATAATTGAAAAAATATAGGGGTATATTACAGGTGAGGGCCGAAATAGTAGTTTTATGAAATTAGGGTGGTAATATGGAAAAATAGACGTGGAATTTTAAAAATGTATATGTTTTTTCTATGTGAAATTGACTTTTAGTGAAGTTACGATAATAATCATGGAAGAGGTGATATGATGAAACGAATAAGTAGTCTTTTCTTGAGTGGTTTAATGGCGTTAATGCTGATCTTAAGTGGATGTGCAGGAAAAGAACAAAAAACAGAGAAACAAACAGGAAATCAATCGACATCAGTAGAAAAAATTAGTGATAATATTTTAGATGAAATGGAAGGACCACCTAAAAATGGTCATACGATTGAAAGACATGTAGGGAAATCAGAAGAGGATTTGAAGAATCGCTTGAAGACAGATAAAGTATCAGCGGCAAGTACATACTATGATAAGGAAACAGCGACGAAAGCTGTAAAAGATAGTTTGAAGCAGCATGATAAGGAAATTCAAGATTGGTTAAAAAATTCTAAAGAGGCTCGTCTCGTATTAAATACAACTCATTCATTCCCGGTTGGAAAAACGGTAATAAAGAAAAATATGAATGTAAAAGACAAGCTAGTAAAAACTGTTACTGTTTTGGCGAGAGATAAGTCAGGAGATTTAGGATATAAGATCATTACTTCTTATCCATCTGATAAATAAGAAGGAGGAGTACATATGTATACGACATTACAATACTTTCTTAAATCGTACTGTACGTTAAGTGTTCATGAAGATGAAATAGTAGGCGTGATGGAAGAGTTTATAGAGCAAGAAGATGAAGAGATTGTTTTGAAATTACGCGATGAATTATTATATATGAAGAAAAAGGATACTTGGGAAGAGGCGTGCGTATTAGCTGCGAAGCAAGGGAATCGTATGTGGTCGTTAGAAGAAACGAAAGACCATCTTGAAGCTTTTTTACTATTATTGCAAAAGAAAAAGGCGTGAGTAGATCACGCCTTTTTCTTTTTGGAAATTTGCTTGTTTATCCCGCTTTAATGGGCAGTAAGACCCCCACCTCAAAATTCAGCGAAAGCAAAGAAGTTAGGTGGGGGATCAACTGCCCATAAAAGTCCGATTGGTTCAACTAATAATCAGTGGGGGATGAAGAAAACCCCCACTGATTAAAGTTTCACTTTATTAGCACCTCATTGTTTTGGAGCGCTTTTATATACGCTTTTTGAAATTTGTCCATTTGAGATCACTTCACCGTTTTGTGTTACTTTTTTATACGTTACCGCTGTTATTTTATCATTAGCTCTACTAATTACTTGAGAAGAAACTTCAACATTTTTACCAGTATTTGTGCCGAAAATACGAGTAGTAATACTACCTCCATTTGAAAATGCTTGAATATAAATATGATTGCCTGTATTGTTTTTAAATTGTAAATCCGGACCATAATCTGCCACTGCTGCATCTTGCCCAAGTGGTAAATAATTTACAGGCATGGAATGATTGCTTCGAGAAACAATTCCTAAATCTGCCCTTAAAGCGGCGCTATATAAAGTACTACTAACTTGGCAAACACCTCCACCTGCACTTTGTATAACTTTACCTTCTGAAAATACTGCTGCGGATTTATAACCATGTGCCGCATCCGTTACGCCGACACGGCCATTAAAACTAAACGTTTCATCAGGTGCGACAATAACTCCACTTAAAGTATTAGCTGACTTATTTACGTTATAGGATTGGTTTCCATTACGACCAGCCATTGGAGTTGAATATTCAGCAATTACTTCTTTAATCCCCATTTTCTGTATATCTTCTGTAGAACGCTCAGGTTTTAAGAGTGTAACTGGTAACGTAACGTCTGATGTGCCAGAAGTAATGGCCTGTTTCGTTAAATCAGTTAACTTTCCTTTATCAATTTTTTCTCCATTTTGACTTTGACTAATATTTACTGTAGAGCCTTCAACATTTAATTCTGCATTAACAGGATTTTTTAGTGTGTCATTATACTTATCTTTCATAAAGCTTTCATAAGCAGTTGTATTTAATTGAGCTGTTAATTTATAATCACGTTTTAATTCACCGTTTTCAGCCTGCTTTCGCATTTTGTAACGATTCATTGTATTTCCTTCTTGTTCTTTAAAGATTTTGTCGATAATATCTTTTTCTTTATAATTTATCCCTAAATCTTTCCATGTGTACGTTTGTTTATCATTTTGGAATATGTACGTAAGAGATTTTTGATCTAATTCAGTTACCTTTTGATTAATAATTGCTTGAATATCTTTTTTATTTTTTCCATCGAGAGAAATACCTTCAAATGTAGTATTTGGTAATGCAGTAGTATCTAATTGATTATTTAGTTTGGATACATATTTATATCCACCAACACCGCCTACACAAAGTAATATGCCTCCAGTAATTGCAGAACCAATCAGTATTTTACTTAGCTTCATTTATTTCCCCCCAGAAATTTTTGTATAAATATATGTATTACATTTTTTGTATAAAAATGATGAAAATAACATTATGTACGTACTAGTATACTATTATTTCCACTATGTGTGTAATGTTTTTATAAAAAACGTTACACTGTTGTAATAATTGTCTCTTTTTGTCACAATATGCACGAGAAATATGTTGAAAATTATAATAAAAAGGCTGTCTAGAAAGATCTAGCAGCCTTTTTATTATAATTTTTTATGTTCATTTTTATTCGTAACACCGAGATGTTCTTGTAGTGTTGTCGAAATGTTATTGACGCTTTTTTCGTTTGGAACGTAATAATAAATACCGTCTATATATTTATCAGTACCTTCTACTTGCATTTTGTCCATTTTTAAATTGGAATCCATTGAATTCTTGGCAATGGTCATCATATCATCAAAAGTTAAGTTTGTTTTTAAGTCTTTATCAACAGCGTCTAGTAGACCACCGATTTTATTAATGGAATTAAGCGATAATGCTTTTTGAGCAATGGCTTCTAAAACAAGTTGTTGTCGTTGACCGCGCATATAATCACTGTCGATATGACGAGTTCTAGCTAGTGCTAATGCTTCTTCTCCATTTAAATGTTGACGTCCTTTTTTCAGATGAATGGCATCTGCTTCGTCTTTACTATTTTGTTCCGTAAACTCAACCGGAACATCGACAGTAATACCACCAAGGGAGTCGACAATTTTAATAAATGATTTAAAGTTGAATTTTACATAGTAATCAACTGGAACATCTAAAAAGTTCTCTACGGTATCAATCGTGCTGTCTACACCACCGAATACGTGCGCGTGTGTAATTTTATCGTATTTATCACGTGATTTAATGAAGACACGTGAGTCACGTGGAATACTGACAAGTTTAACAGATTTGTCGTTTTTATTAATTGTTGCAAGTAATAGCGCATCCGTGCGAGTTGCTTTTCCGTAATTCTTATCCCTAATCTCACTTTCATCAACACCCATAATAAGTACGGAAATGTTGTCAGTCATAGGTTTCACGGCTTTTTCACGTTTGCTGGATTTGTCCCCGCGGCCCAGTTCAGAATAAGCATTATTTAATACAGACTTTGCTTTACTGTATATATGGAAGGAATAGCCCCCTGCTCCAAGTGCTATAATCAGTAATGGAATAAGCAGGAACCAAAGGAGGCGTTTTTTCTTTGAGCGTCCTTTTTTGGCTCGAGTATCTTTGTTCATATCGGATTTCATCATTTTTTCTCCTTTAAAACTATCAAAGTATATACGTCTAGAAGCACATTCAAACAAATAAAAAATATTGTACGCTAAATAAAAGCGATTGTACATGTATAAAAAATAGATGTCTTGATTATTTATAAAGACATCTATTCGTTATTGTATACAAAAGATAGGGATAAGAAAATGATAAAATTTTACCTGATTACAACATAATGCTTACAATAATTGCAGATAAAATGCTAACGAGAGTAGCTCCATATAGTAATTTAAGGCCAAATCTGGCAACGACATTTCCTTGTTCTTCGTTTAGCCCTTTTACCGCACCTGAAATAATGCCGATAGAAGAAAAGTTGGCAAAAGAAACGAGGAAAACAGAAATAATACCAACTGTACGGGGAGAAAGGCTATTAGAAATTTTACTAAGGTCCATCATTGCTACAAATTCATTTGTTACAAGCTTCGTTGCCATAATGCTACCAGCTGTGACAATTTCAGAACTTGGTACACCGATAAGGAATGCAATAGGCGCAAAGACGTACCCAATTAATTGCTGGAAAGTAATGCCGAATATAATGAGGAATAGGTCATTTATGCAACTCATTAATGCGACGAATCCGATGAGCATTGCACCGACAACGATTGCTACGCGAAAACCATCTAGAATGTATTCTCCAAGCATTTCAAAAAAGCTTTGCTTTTCTCCTTTAATTTCTAAAATATCCTCGTCATCTTTCACATCGTAAGGGTTAATGATGAGTACGATAATAAACCCGCTAAATAAATTGAGAACGAGTGCGGTTACTACATATTTAGGCTCGATCATTGTCATATAGGCACCTACGATAGACATAGATACGGTTGACATGGCAGAAGCGCAAAGTGTATAAAGGCGGTGTTTTGGAATTTGAGCTAATTGCTTTTTTACCGTAATAAATACTTCAGATTGGCCGACAATGGCAGAGGCGATAGCGTTGTAAGATTCTAATTTCCCAAGGCCATTTATTTTACTAAGGAAGTAACCGATCCAATGAATAAAAAATGGTAGTATTTTGAAATGTTGTAGTATACCAATTAAGACGGAAATGAAGACGATTGGTAATAATACAGTAAGGAAAAATGGCATTTCACCTTCATTGGTAAGCCCCCCAAATACGAAGTTTATACCATCAGCGGCATACTCGAGTAGCTTTGTAAACAGACTGGAAATGACCCGAATAAGTATGAGACCGATTTCTGTATTTAATAATAAATAGGTTAAAATTAACTGTATAATAAGCATGATGAAAATTGGTTTAAATTTAATATGTTTCTTATTGTTGCTAGCAATATAAGCAAGGAAGAAAACAACGATAAGTCCCACGAAAAAAGTAATAAATTTCATAGTAAGCCCCCTAAAAGAGATATTCTGCTATATATGTTTTTCATTTCAAGGGAGAATATGCATCTTTGGTAAAGAAAGGAATAGAGAGAGCATGAATATATGTAGAGTGCACCACGTTGCAATTATTTGTTCGAATTATGAAGCGTCAAAGGATTTTTATACTCGGATATTAGGTTTTAAAGCGATAAATGAAGTATATAGAAAGGAACGAGGTTCTTATAAGTTAGATTTATGTGTAGGGGAAGAGTATCAAATTGAATTATTTTCATTTCCAAGTCCGCCTGAGCGCCCAAGTTTCCCGGAAGCGGCTGGACTTAGACATTTAGCATTTGCTGTTACAAATATAGGAGAAGCTGTGAAACATTTAAATGAATGTGGTGTAGAGACTGAATCGATACGCATGGATGAAATAACCGGAAAAAAATTCATCTTTTTCCAGGACCCTGATGGACTACCTTTAGAATTGTATGAGGTTTGAAATTGGTGAATTTTATATAGGGTTGCTTTTGCGTAAATGAAGAAACTAAAGTGAAACTTCTTTTTTAAAGGAGGTGTAACTTTAGCTAAGAAAGCTAAAGGGCATATGTGGATATTTTAAAATTGCTGATGGTAGTCATTCTTATTGCATTAACAGGTTTTTTTGTAGCTGTTGAGTTTGCAATTATTAAGGTGCGTAGCAGTCGTATTGATCAACTCGTTAGTGAAAAACGAAGAGGAGCATTGGCAGCTAAAAAAGTAACTTCAAATTTAGATGAGTATTTATCAGCATGTCAGTTAGGTATTACAATTACTGCTTTAGGACTTGGGTGGTTAGGCGAGCCGACTATAAAACATTTACTCGAGCCGTTGTTTTTAAAACTACATTTATCTCCTGCAATTGCAAGTACAGTTTCGTTTATTATTGCCTTTGCAGTGATTACGTTTTTACATGTTGTCATTGGTGAACTTGCCCCGAAGACGCTCGCTATACAAAGGGCAGAGCAAGTTAGCTTATTATTATCGAAGCCAATTATTTACTTTTACCGAGTAATGTATCCGTTTATTTGGGCTTTAAATGGTTCAGCAAGGCTTGTAACAGGTTTATTCGGATTACATCCGGCTTCTGAACATGAAGTAGCTCATTCGGAGGAAGAATTACGATTAATCTTATCTGAGAGTTATGAGAGTGGAGAGATTAATCAAAGGGAATTTAAATATGTAAATAATATTTTTGAATTTGATAATAGAGTCGCAAAGGAAATTATGGTACCTCGTACGGAAGTTGTAGGTTTATATGAGGACGAATCATTTGAAACACATATTAAAATAATCGCACAAGAAAAATATACGAGGTATCCCGTATTTGGTGAAGATAAAGATGAAATTATTGGGATGGTTAATGTAAAGGATTTATTTATTCGTTATATGGATGGTAATCGAGATGAGGAGTGCTCGATTACGCCGTATACAAGGCCAGTTATTGAAGTACTAGAAAATATTCCTATACATGATTTGCTATTACAAATGCAAAGAAAACGAATTCCATTAGCTGTATTATATGATGAATATGGTGGTACAGCGGGGATTGTTACATTAGAAGATATTTTAGAAGAAATTGTTGGAGAAATCCGAGATGAATATGATGAAGACGAGCACCCGCCTATAGAGCATATAAGTGAAGGGTGTAAAATCGTAGAGGGAAAAGTGCTTATTAGTGAAGTGAATGATTTATTTGGCATACACTTAATTGCTGATGATGTAGATACAATTGGTGGCTGGATTATGGTACAAAAGCAAGTCGTTGCTGAAGGAGATGTTATTGAAAAACACGGCTTTTCTTTTAAAGTTCTCGAAAAGGATATGCATCAAATTAAACGAGTGGAAATAAAGAAGGTAGAAGAATGATTTTCTATAAATTGTTATCCCGCTATTTGTGGGCAGTAAGACCCCTACCTCAAAATGTAGCGAAAGCGAAGAAGTTAGGTGGGGATGAACAAAATCCCCACTGATTAAGGTTTCAATTTATAAAAGGTATATATAGAAAAATAAATGTTTGCGCTTTCAAAAGAGGTGCTATATAGTGAAGGTGGATACTGAAAAATTCTTCTGAATGATACTCGTATTTTTAGATGGCGAATTTTTTAGACAAGGATTTAGAATGAAAAGCATAGGTGATGAAAATGATAGCAACGAAGGATATACGTATAGAAAAAGATTTTTTAGGTGAAAAGGAAGTACCGAGTGTAGCTTATTATGGTGTACAAACATTACGTGCTGTTGAAAACTTCCCGATTACAGGATATCGCATTCATCCGTCACTCATTACGGCAATGGCAATTGTGAAAAAAGCGGCGGCACTTGCAAATATGGATACTGGTTACTTAGCTAAAGACATTGGACATGAAATTGCAGAAGCAGCGCAAGAAATTGTTGATGGAAAATTCCATGATCAATTTATCGTGGATCCGATCCAAGGCGGTGCTGGAACTTCTATTAATATGAATACAAATGAAGTAATCGCTAATCGAGCGTTAGAACGTATGGGTTATGAAAAAGGCGAGTATGCAAAGATTAGCCCAAACACGCATGTGAATATGGCTCAATCCACGAATGATGCGTTTCCAACGGGAATTCATATTGCAACTCTTATGATGTTAGAAGAACTTCTTATTACAATGGAAGAACTTCATGCTGCTTTCCGTGCAAAAGCAAAAGAGTTTGATCACGTCATTAAAATGGGACGTACACATTTACAAGATGCTGTTCCGATTCGTCTTGGACAAGAATTTGAAGCGTATAGCCGCGTGCTTGAGCGTGATATAAAAAGAATTAAACAGTCTCGCCAACATTTATATGAAGTGAACATGGGGGCGACAGCTGTTGGTACGGGATTAAATGCAAACCCTACGTACATTGAACAAGTGGTTAAACACTTGCGAACATTTAGCGGATTCCCACTTGTTGGTGCAGAGCATTTAGTTGATGCAACGCAAAACACAGATGCATACACAGAAGTATCTGCAGCATTAAAAGTATGTATGATGAATATGTCTAAAATTGCGAATGACCTTCGTATTATGGCATCTGGTCCACGTGTTGGATTGGCGGAAATTCAATTACCAGCTCGTCAACCAGGTTCGTCTATTATGCCAGGGAAAGTAAATCCTGTTATGGCAGAAGTAATTAATCAAGTTGCTTTCCAAGTAATTGGTAATGATCATACAATTTGCTTAGCATCAGAAGCAGGACAATTAGAGTTAAACGTAATGGAGCCTGTACTCGTATTTAATTTAATTCAATCTATTAGTATTATGAATAACGGATTCCGTGTATTCCGTGAATATTGTATTAAAGGAATTACAGCAAATGAAGAATTGCTGAAGCAATATGTAGAGAAGAGTGTTGGAATTATTACGGCAGTTAACCCTCATATTGGTTATGAAGCAGCATCTCGTATTGCACGTGAGGCAATTGAAACAGGAAAATCTGTTAGGGAGTTATGCTTAGAACATGGTGTACTGACAGAAGAAGAATTGGATATTATTTTAGATCCATTCGAAATGACGCATCCTGAAATTGCTGGTGCTTCTTTACTAAAGAATAAGAAGATGTAATGTGAAAAAACACCGATCCATTTGGATCGGTGTTTTATTTTTAAAAGATATTAAATACAGAGTTCAATTGAAGTAAGCTAATAATAGCTAAGAAGATTAAACTGTATTTCATTGCTGTTTTAAATAGGGCAGATTCTTTACCAACTAGTCCAACTGCTGCACAAGCAACTGCTACAGATTGTGGTGAAACCATTTTTGCCATTGTACCACCTACTACGTTTAATGCAACAAGTGTAGAAGGAACGATGTTTAATTGATCTGCAGTTACTGCTTGAAGCGGTGCGAATAATGAACCACTTGATACTACTGATCCTGTAATGAATACGCCAATCCATCCTAAGATTGGAGAGAGAACTGGGAATGCATTACCAGTAGAAGAAAATGCAAGTCCAAGTGTAGATGACATACCAGAGTAGTTCTCTACGTAAGCTAAAGCGATAACGCTACAGATTGTATATACTGGAGCTTTTAGTTCTTTCATTGTTTCCACTACTAATTCTTTAACCATTTTACCTTTTACACGGTACACGATAAGTGAAACGATAATCGCTAATACGATTGCAGTAGTTGTAGATGAGAATACATCAAATTTGAAAACAGCTGCGAAAGGTGTATCAGCTTTTGTAATAGGTGTAGTTTTCATAACAGCATTATGAAGACCAGGGAATTGAATGTTAAATACTAAGTTCGCTAGTGCGCCATCCGGAGCAAATAAAGCTTTAATTGGTTTTAAATTAAAGATTGTTACGAATGCAGTTAAGAATACGAATGGAGACCAAGCATATAAAATTTGATTGAATGTATGAGATACTTTTTCTTCTTGTTTTTCTTCTTTAGTAGAAGATTTTGGCTGCCAAACACGTAAGAATAATGCAAGAGAGATCATACTTACAACGGCTGCGAAAATATTAGTAAGTTCTGCACCTAAGAAGTAAGTTACAAGGAACTGAGTAACCGCGAAAGAAACACCACTTACAAGAATACCTTGCCAAGTTTCTTTAATACCTTTAATTCCATCAACCATTGATACAAGTAAGAAAGGTAAAACAATACTAATGAAAGGTAAAATAAGAACAGTTTGACGACCGATAGTTAATGCATCTAGTTCAGTTAATTGTGCTGGCACTGTAACTGGGATACCCATAGCACCCATAGCACCACCAGCGATGTTTGCTACTAAACAAATACCAGCTGCTTTTAATGGATTAAAGCCCATACCTACCAGTAATGCAGCTGTAATAGCAACTGGAACCCCTAGACCAGCTGCGCCTTCTAAGAAAGCACCGAAAGAATAAGCGATTAATAATACTTGTAAACGTTGGTCATTTGTAATGCTTGAAATACTATCACGAATGACATTGAATTGCTCTGTTTTAACAGTTAATTTGTAAAGGAAAATTGCTGCGATAACGATAGTACAAATTGGATAAAATCCAGATAAAACACCGAATCCGGCAGATGCTACAGCTACAGTTGCTGGCATTTTATAAACGAATATAGCAAGAATAATAGCGACAATCACACTGTAAAGGCCAGCCATGTAACTTTTCATTTTCAGTCCCATTAAACAAATGATGAAGCAGAAAATTGGAAGTGCTGCGATTAGTGCAGATAACCAAATATTGTTTAATGGGTCATAAATTTGTGTCCAAGTACTCATAATAATGACAACTCCTATCTATTTTATGTGAAGAAATTCACATTATTTGTGAAACAATTCACAATCAACTTACATGCTTAGTATATTCTCCTTCAACACTATTGTCAACGTAAAAAAGTATAATTATTCCATAATAGTGTTAAAAGAAATACTTTGTTCATAAAGTAGACAAAAAGCACACTCGAATCTATTTGAGTGTGCTTTATAAAGTAAAGCTTTATCCCGCATTCGCCAAAATTTGAAATATGATTCATATTATCCACTAATAGCAGGATAAATTATTTGCATATTCTTTTCTTTTATTTGTTTCTATATTATTGATCCTACAGCTCTATAGTAGAGGCCGTCTTTGTATCAAATATGAAAGGATGGTGTAATTCTTAAGATTTGATAGGGAGCACAGACTGTCCCATTTGATCAAGTCAGAAAGGGACAGTAAATGCATTTAATAGGAAGTATTCCATCACAGTTCAAGCTATTGAACACGAATTAAAAGGCAATAAGTTAATTTTTTTTGGTACGGTATCTTTTTTACTGAAAATTCCTTTTAGTGTAACAAAGAGGTTAAATATACTCCAACTACTTTACGAAAGGTTATCAATTATAGATGATATTTTACGATATTATTACTACACGTTGCAATGAGGTGAAAATATAACAAAAAGCCTGATAAAACAACGTTTACAAGCAAAGTATTTGCAGCCCGTTGTTTTGCTTTTTCGTTATATCATATAGTATAATATTCAAAATCAGCAAGGATTATTTCCTGAGTTCTTTGCTGGTTAAGATGGAAAAAATTTTCGGCTTTATAAGTTGATAAAGTTATGTCGTAACAGGAAATATAAGAACAGATATATAAATAAATAAAAAGAAAATAAAAACGAAAATGAGGGGAACTTTATGAGCCAAAATCAATTCGAATGTCGTATTTCAGAAGAAGATGTACAAATGTTAAGAGCGTTAGCGCATCCGTTACGTTTACGCCTAGTAATGGAACTAATGCAACGTGGAACTTGTAATGTAACACAATTACAGGAAGTGTTAGAAATTCCACAATCAACGGTTTCGCAACATTTAACGAAATTAAAACAAAATAAAGTAGTGCGCTTTGAAAGACGAGGACTAGAAGTGTATTATCAAATTCATAATGATAAAGTAAGTGAAGTTGTAAAAACATTATTTTCTTAAAATTTGAATATTATGGAAAAAGACGTGTGGGATATACGTCTTTTTTTTATTTGTCAGAAAGGTAATAGGAGAGAAAATGTTAGCATGAAAGGAAGAAAAGGCTATCCATTAAAATGCTGCTATATGGAATATATTCTAAAGGGGAAAGAAAAGATAGAAAGGAGTGTAGTAAGTAAAAGGAGGAATAGTAGTATGGATGTAAAACGTGTGAAACAAATTTTATCTTCTTCAAGTAGAATTGACGTTACATATGAGGGCGTCCCAGTATGGATTGAGAGCTGTGACGAGCAGAGTGGAGTTGCTCAAGTGTATGATGTATCTAATCCTGGAGAAAGCGTTCACGTGAACGTGACGGCTTTAGAGGAGAAATGATAAAAAAGACGCTTCTAATTTTAGAAGCGTCTTTTCGAGTGTTATTCCATCATACTCGAAACTTTTTTAGAGAAGAGAAGGAGTACAAGTCCTAAGACGATAACAATGATACCGATACTTGCAAATACTTCAAGGTAGCCTAATGATTGTGTAAAGGAAGCAAGTTTACCTGCTAACCAGTTAGCCATACCCGTACCAGCTAACCATACCCCCATTAGTAATGATGCTAATTTTACAGGAGCGATTGCACTTACCATTGATAGACCGATTGGTGATAAGAATAACTCACCAATTGTATGGAAGAGATAAGTGATAACGATGAATAATAAGTTCGCTTTTACAGTTATATCTGCTTCACTACTTCCAGTTTTTAGAACTGCTAATGTTAAAACAAGGTAACCTATACCTAGTAAAATCATACCTAATGCCATTTTTGTTGGTACTTTTAAATCACCGCGTTTTGTTTTAGAAAGTTTTAACCATAGCATAGATACGAATGGTGCAAGTAGTACGATGAATGCTGGGTTAACTGATTGGAACCAAGATGTTGGAACTTCCCAACCGAAAATTGTACGATCAACAAATTTATTTGTATAAAGTGTTAGAGAACTACCAGCTTGTTCAAATCCTGCCCAGAAGAACACTACGAAACAAGTTAAAATTACAATTGCCCAAGTACGATTTTTCTCTTGTTTTGTTAAAGGTTTCTTTTCAACTGCAGGTTGATTTTTTGACTTTTTACCGACAACTGTTGTTCCTGCTTTACCAAGGTAACGAGGAGCTAATAAGTTGAAAACAATTTGTCCAATAATCATACCGATACAAGCTGCTAAGAATCCGTATTTATATCCCATTACAATAACGCCATTAGCGCTTGTTTTAAAGAAATCTTCTGCTAAAAATCCACAAATAAGTGGAGCAAAGAAAGCACCTACGTTTATACCCATATAGAAGATAGTAAATGCACTGTCACGACGTGAATCATTTTCACCATACAATTCACCTAACAGTGTAGAAATATTTGGTTTGAAGAATCCATTACCAATAACTAATAGTATTAATCCAAGGAATAGTCCTGTTTTTGTATTCATTGAAAATAGTACAAAGTTACCGATTGCCATAATAATTCCGCCGAGAGTAATGGCATGACGTCTTGTGATATAGTGATCCGTTAGCCATCCGCCTATAATTGGCATGAAATATACTGCCGCTGTAAAAGTACCATATAATTGCACTGCGACTGCCTTATCAAATCCTAACCCACCACTAACAGCAGCAGTTGTTAAATAAAGAACTAAAAGGCCACGCATTCCATAATAACTAAATCTTTCCCACATTTCTGTTAAGAACAACAAGTACAACCCTGGTGGATGTTTTTTTGGTGATTGTTGCTCTCCAGCTTTGTCTAATTTTAAAGCTGCATCCATTTTTGTTTCCCCCTAATCCTGTATAACGGATATTTATGTAATCATTTTAATTTACAAAATATTTAGAAGTCAATAGAATTATATGGAAATAGAAAGAAAATTTCTAAAAAGGTTCTATTTTTTCTTCGACCGTTACTGTATTTTGCCCTGAAAACGAGATGATAAGCGTTTTCAAATGTAATAATTGAATTCTAAAAGAAAATAAAATAGTGATTAATCAGAAAATTTAGATTAAAATATTTATTCTGATATAGAGAAAATATATTTTATTTACTTTTATAATATAACATATTGGGAATAAAAATACAAAATGAAATAATGTGACATTTAAGTGAATTGAAAAAACAACTCCCTCTGTTGGAGGGAGTTGTTTTATTTAGCAAAGCGTGTTTCGATATCATCTAATAGTAGGTTAGCAGCCATTACACCACCAGCTGTATTCCAAATAACATCGTCAACTTTGTATGCTTTATTATTTTTCACTGCATTTAAATTTTTAAATAGAGGATCATTGATATATTCTTTTTCTAATTCAGAACCTTTTTTCTCGTTGCCTTTATCGAATGTGAAGTAGAATAATACATCGCCATCCATTGCTGAAATACGTTCTTTAGAAACGTTACGTTCTGCAAAGTCCTCTTTATTTTGATCACCAGGACGTTTAAACCCAAGTTCTTTTAAAATAACACCAGAGAATGTATCACCGTGATAAATACGAACATCGCCAGGCATGAAGCGAACCATAGAGATTTCTTGATTTACTTTATCGCCTAGTTTAGCTTTTAATTCTTTCATACTTTTATCGTAATCAGCTAAAACCTTTTGACCTTCTTTTTCTTTATTTAATGCTTTTGCATAAAATTTGAAGTTATCTTTCCATTCACCACGTAGCGTTTCAGAGAACACAGTAGGTGCAATTGCTGTTAGTTGCTCGTACACTTTTTCGTGACGCATTTTGTTACCGATAATTAAGTCTGGTTTTAAAGATGCGATTGTTTCCACGTTCACTTGTCCTTCATCACCAACAACTTTTACATCTTTCATTTTATCTTTAATATGTGGATACCATGGATCACCAGTCCAAGATTTTACAGCCCCAACTGGTTTCACACCTAGTTCAAGTAAAGCTTCAGTTCCTTCATTTGTTAAAATAACTACACGTTTTGGATTCGCAGGAACTTCTGTTTTACCCATTGCATGTTCAACCGTAATCATTTCTTTTTTCGTATCTTCTTTTGTTTCCTCTTTCGTATTTGATTTTCCACAAGCACTTAAAAGTAATGAAAAGGCTAGTAAAAGTACAAATACTGTAAACGGTTTCTTTCGTGTTAAATTCATTATGTACCCCCTACATACTGAGAAGTTTTTTCAATAGCAAGCATGATAATAATACTTCATGGTCCAATTGTCAATGAAAATAATTCTCAATATCGTTGACAATGAGAATTAAGTTGAAATACACTTACAACGTATCATTATACATTGAAGGGGAAACGCTGCATGTTATTAAAAACAAATCAAGCAAAATGGATTGGATTATTTGTTGGAATCATTGCGGTTGTTATTTGTATTTGGGGAAGTATTATTTTCGGATATACAAATACGAGCTGGAAATTAGCGTTAGATGCTTTTTTTCATTTTAATGGTTCTAATGAACATATTATTATTCAAAATGTGCGTCTACCAAGGGCATTAATTGCAGCTAGTGTTGGTGCTAGTTTAGCCATTGCAGGTTGCCTTATGCAAACTTTAACGAAGAATCCACTTGCTTCTCCAGATTTTATTGGATTAAATTCAGGTGCTGCGTTTTTCATAGTTGTAGCAATTGTTATTTTTTCCGTGACATCATTATCAGCTTTCACATGGATTGCCTTTTTAGGGGCAGCAATTGCAGCTGTGCTTGTATTTGCTTCTAGTTCTTTAGGAAAAGAAGGGACGACGCCTCTTAAGTTAACATTAGCAGGGGTCGCAATTAGTGCGTTATTTTCATCATTAACACAAGGGTTACTGGTGTTAAATGAAAAAGCGCTTGAAGAGGTATTATTTTGGCTTGCCGGATCTGTGCAAGGAAGAAAGTTAGAAATTTTACAATCTGTATTGCCGTATTTATTAGTAGGCTGGATCGCATCTCTTATGATGGCAGGGAAAGTAAATACATTAATGATGGGGGAAGACGTTGCAAAAGGACTTGGACAACGAACGATTTTAATGAAATCATTCGTACTACTTATTATTGTCCTGTTGTCTGGTGGCTCAGTTGCGGTCGCTGGTCCAATTGGATTTATTGGTATTGTTACCCCGCATTTTGCCAGATTTCTAGTTGGAGTAGATCATAGGTGGAGAGTACCGTATAGCGGGTTGTTAGGTGCAATACTATTAATCTTAGCTGATATAGCAGCAAGATATGTCATTATGCCACAAGAAGTACCAGTAGGGGTTATGACAGCATTTATCGGGGCCCCATTCTTTATTTATATTGCACGTAAGAGAGGGCTTAGCAAATGAAGAAGTATATTCCGTTTCGTATAGGAAAAGGCGGGCTCTCGTTTTTAATGTATAAACGAGCTTGTCTCGTCTTATTCAGTTTACTAGTTGTTTTAATAGGATTATTTTTTGCGAGTGCAGGTATGGGAGACATGAAAATTGCTCCTTATGATGTATGGCAAGCGATTACTGGCAATGGCGATGCGATGTCAAATATGGTTGTAAATAAGTTTCGTATGCCGCGTATTTTGATTGCGATCCTTGTAGGAATCGCACTTGCTGTAGCAGGATGTATTTTACAAGGCCTCGTTCGAAATCCACTGGCTTCACCTGATATCATCGGGATTACAGGTGGTGCGAGTGTCGCAGTTGTATTATTTTTAGCTCTATTTAGTGATAAAAATAATGCGCTAACTGTAAGCATTCATTATATGCCGTTAGCAGCCTTTGCTGGAGCTACAATTGTAGCGCTTTTTGTATATTTATTCGCATGGAGAAATGATGGGTTATCACCGATTAGTCTTGTTTTAATTGGTGTTGGTTTTTGGGCATTGACGAAAGCAGCAACGACTTTGTTTATGTTGTTAGCGCCAATTTATCAAGCGAGCCAAGCGAATGTATGGATTACAGGTACTGTTTACGGTTCTTCATGGCAAAACGTTATGGTACTTGCGCCGTGGGTTCTCATTTTAACGATAATATCATTTATAGCTGCTAGACATTTAAATGCTCAGGAGCTAGGGGATGATATTGCGGTAGGACTTGGTGTTCCTTTAACGAAGTCACGCGTATTCATGTTATTACTGAGTACAGCTTTAATTGGTGGAGCAGTTGCTTTCGCCGGAGGAATTGGATTTGTCGGTTTAATGGCGCCTCATATTTCACGAAGACTAGTTGGTTCTTTATACGGTGCATTACTCCCAGTTGCGGCGATTGTTGGTGCAATTTTAGTACTTGCTGCAGATTTAATTGGGCGTACAGTTTTCACACCACTTGAAATTCCAGCAGGGGTATTTACATCAGCAATTGGTGCACCTTATTTTATTTATTTACTTTATAAAAGTCGGAATTCATAAAGGGAGATGAATATGCAAAAAGCATTAGAGACGAAACGTTTGACGCTGTCTTATGGTGAAACAATTATTATTGATGAGTTGAATTTAGAAATTCCAAAAGGCGAAATTACAATTTTTATCGGTTCTAACGGTTGCGGGAAATCAACTTTATTACGTTCACTAGCTAGATTATTAAAGCCAACAGCTGGTGACATTTTGTTAGATAATCAAGCCATTCAAAGTATGCAAACGAAGCAAATCGCTCGTCAAATGGCCATTTTACCGCAAGGACCACAAGCACCAGAAGGGCTTACAGTATTGCAACTTGTAAAACAAGGTCGTTATCCATATCAAACGTGGCTGAAGCAATGGTCAGAAAAAGATGAGGAAATGGTACAAAAAGCACTTGCAGCAACAGGTATGACAGAGTTTGCTGAGCGTGATGTGCATGCTCTTTCAGGTGGACAACGTCAACGTGCTTGGATTGCAATGACGCTTGCACAAGATACCGATATTATTTTACTGGATGAGCCTACTACATATTTAGATATGACTCACCAAATTGAAGTGCTAGATTTATTATTCGAATTAAATGAAACAGAACAAAGAACAATTGTTATGGTATTACACGATTTAAATTTAGCATGCCGCTATGCAGACAATATTGTAGCCATTCAAGATAAACAAATATATGCACAAGGTAAGCCGGAAGAAGTAGTAGATGAGAAGCTAGTACGTGATGTATTCCGAATGGAGTGTCAAATCAGTACGGATCCATTATTTGGGACGCCACTTTGTATCCCACATGGAAAAGGAAGACGTGTACGGAAAGAGGTTGCTCAAGTAATGAGATAATGAAAAAAGACGATGAGGATTCATCGTCTTTTTTATTTTTTACAAGAAAATAAGAGGAAGAGGGGAATTCGTAAACGTCGTTCATATTCTTCTTTGCTCTGAAAAAAATTTTGATTTGGTGTAGCTTCTTTTATATTTGTAATCGTAAATCCAGCTTGTTGTAATAATGTAAAATATTCTTCCGTTGTACGATGATATTTAATAACTTCTTGATCAATCCAAGGTTCAACGCGTTTTCCCATTTTAAAATAATCATCGACGAGCCAGCTTGTTCTTTTTCCGCTCGTTTGCAAGCTTTCAAATGAAGAAGTAATAACAGGGTGTTGAACACTAAAAGTAAAGGTTCCATTTGTTTTTAAAGCTTCGTACACGTTTTGAAAAATGATAGGAAGATGTTCAATATAATGTAAGGCGAGTCTAGACGTTACTAAATCAAAAGTAGCAGGAGGGTATGTGTAGTCTTTGAGGTTTAAACAATGGACGGTTCCATTTTTATTTTCTAGTTGTTTTTTAGCTTTTTCATACATAAGTTCGGAGCCTTCAATACCAGTGTAACAGTGGCAGCCATTCTCTAATAATTCCTCACCAAACTTGGCGTCACCGCAGCCTAAATCGAGGATTTTCTTTCCTTTTACATCACCAATGAGTTGAAAGAAGGCTGGTTTTTCAAGTGATTCATTTGGGCTATTTTCTCGGTATCTTCGTTTCATATATTGTTCAAAAAATGCTTCGTTATTATATACATCAGATTCAGTAAATGCCATGATTGAAGCCCCCTTAAATATTTTTTTTATTCTACCAAATATGAAAAGTAAATGATAGATTTCTTGTAATGAATCATATATAATCTAGAATTGTAAGCGGTTACTTTAAACTATTTTTCTATAATAAATTCTGAAAACGTGTTAAGCTAGTAGAGGGATTATTAGAACTATTAAGACAATAATTCGCTTACATGAACGATGGGAGGCTTCACAATGTCTAGTAAAACACTTGCGAAATTTTTAGAAGAAAATTTAGAGGATTTAAAATCAAAGGGGCTTTATAACGTAATTGATCCGCTTGAGAGTTCAAATGGACCGATCATTACAATTGGCGGAAAAGAATATATTAACTTATCTTCAAACAACTATCTTGGATTAGCAACAGATAGCCGTTTGCAAGAAGCAGCAATTGGTGCTATTCATAAGTACGGCGTTGGAGCAGGAGCTGTTCGTACAATTAACGGTACTTTAGATTTGCATATTAAATTAGAAGAAACAATTGCAAAGTTTAAACATACAGAAGCAGCGATTGCTTACCAATCAGGATTTAACTGTAATATGGCAGCGATTTCAGCCGTTATGGATAAAAATGATGCGATTCTTTCAGATGAATTAAACCATGCTTCTATCATTGATGGTAGTCGTCTATCAAGAGCGAAAATCATCGTTTATAAGCATTCTGATATGGAAGATTTACGCCAAAAAGCAATCGCGGCGAAAGAATCAGGTCTTTACAATAAATTAATGGTAATTACAGACGGTGTCTTCTCAATGGATGGAGATGTTGCAAAACTACCAGAAATTGTTGAGATTGCAGAAGAATTAGATTTAATGACATACGTAGATGATGCACACGGTTCAGGTGTACTTGGTAAAGGTGCAGGAACTGTAAAACACTTCGGTCTGTCTGATAAAGTTGATTTCCAAATTGGTACATTATCAAAAGCAATTGGGGTAATTGGTGGATATGTAGCAGGGAAACAAAACTTAATTGACTGGTTAAAAGTTCGTTCACGTCCATTCTTATTCTCTACAGCATTAACACCAGCTGATGCAGCAGCTTGCATGAGATCAATTGAAATCTTAATGGAAAGCACAGAGTTGCACGATCGTTTATGGGAAAACGGTCGCTATTTAAAACAAGGGTTAAAAGAACTTGGCTTTAATATCGGGGAAAGTGAAACGCCAATTACACCTTGTATTATTGGTGACGAAGTATTAACACAAGAATTTAGTAAACGTCTAAATGAAGAAGGCGTATATGCAAAATCTATTGTGTTCCCAACTGTAGCAAAAGGAACAGGACGCGTTCGTAATATGCCTACAGCAGCTCATACGAAAGAAATGTTAGATGAAGCAATTCGTAAGTATGAAAAAGTAGGGAAAGAAATGGGCATCATTTAAGTAACGACATCTTTTGAATAGCTTGCAAATGAGGAGTGGGGAAAATGAAAAAAATTCTAGTAACCGGTTCTTTAGGGCAAATTGGTTCTGAACTAGTAATGAAACTTCGTGATGTATACGGTGCATCAAATATTATTGCAACAGATATTCGTGAAACAGATAGTGAAGTAGTAACGTCTGGTCCATTTGAAACGTTAGATGTAACAGATGGACAAAAACTACATGATATTGCAAAGCGTAATGAAGTAGATACAATTATTCATTTAGCAGCTTTACTTTCAGCAACAGCAGAAAAAAATCCGTTATTTGCTTGGAATTTAAATATGGGTGGACTTGTAAATGCATTAGAAGCAGCTCGTGAATTAAACTGTAAGTTTTTCACACCAAGTTCTATCGGTGCATTCGGTCCATCAACGCCGAAAGATAATACGCCACAAGATACAATTCAGCGTCCTACTACGATGTATGGGGTAAACAAAGTAGCAGGAGAATTACTATGTGATTATTATCATCAAAAGTTTGGCGTGGATACGCGCGGTGTACGTTTCCCAGGTTTAATTTCTTACGTAGCTCCTCCAGGAGGCGGAACAACTGACTATGCAGTTGAAATTTATTATGAGGCGATTAAAAAAGGCACATACACCTCATACATTGCAGAAGGAACATACATGGATATGATGTATATGCCAGATGCTTTACAAGCGATCATTTCATTAATGGAAGCTGATCCAAGTAAACTTGTGCATAGAAACGCGTTCAATATTACAGCAATGAGCTTTGAGCCAGAGCAAATCGCAGCATCAATTCGTAAACACATCCCGACGTTTACAATGGATTACGCTGTAGATCCTGCTCGTCAAACAATCGCTGATAGCTGGCCAAACTCTATTGATGCAACAGCAGCAATGAACGAGTGGGGCTTTAAAGCAGAATACGATTTAGACAAAATGACAACCGACATGTTGGCTAAGTTAAAAAAAAAGCTCACAGCTGAGTTAGTGATGAATTAATAGTAAGGGTCGATTCTTAGGAGTCGACCCTTTTATTTGCATTTTAGAAATATACAAATAATTACAAGTGTGATAGAATGAGTTAATTTGTGCATAAAGGGGAGAGATACAATGGAGAAATGGGAGTTAGCAAAGGAAATTTACAATACGTCACGTTTAACGGGAACATTTAAACTTCGATCGGGACAAGTATCAAATCAATACTTTGATAAGTACTTATTTGAATCTAATCCAGTACTGTTATTAGAAATTGCTAAACAATTGAAAGAGCTCATTCCTCCAGAGACAGAAGTACTCGCGGGTTTAGAAATGGGAGGAATCCCAGTGGCAACAGCATTATCTTTACAAACAGGTATACCTGTTGTATTTGTAAGGAAAGAAGCGAAGAAATACGGTACATGTAAGTTAGCAGAAGGCGTTGATATTACGGGGAAAAATGTTTGTGTTGTTGAAGATGTTATTACGACAGGCGGGCAAATATTATTAAGTACGAAAGATTTAAGGGAACTGGGTGCGAAAGTACACCATGTTCTAGGCGTCATTGAACGAACGAAAGAGGGAAGAGAAAACCTATTAGAAGATGGCTTACAGCTACATTCTTTATTTACAATGGATGAGTTAATTGAAGGAGAAAAGCGACATGCAAAGAGTTGACGTCGTATATGCATTAATACATGATGAAGAAACAGATAAGATATTAATGGTACATAATATAGAACAAAACGTTTGGTCACTGCCGGGTGGGGCTGTTGAAAAAGGTGAAATATTAGAGGAGGCACTAATAAGAGAAGTGAAAGAAGAGACAGGTTTAACTGCCGTGGCAGGTGGACTTGTTGCAATCAATGAAAAATTCTTTGAAGCATCAGGGAATCATGCAATACTTTTTACATTCCGAGCAAATGTAGTAAAAGGTGAACTGATTGCGGAAGATGAAGAAGAAATTTCTGCAATAGAGTGGGTGGATCGAACGATCGCAAATGAACGATTCCCATTCTACGATGGAGGATTCGAGGCATTATTAGAAGTAGCCATTCCATACAAGTTTCAACCAGAAACAAAGTGATTGAAAGAAAAAAACAGGAGCGCAAGGCTCCTGTTTTTCTATTCAATCGTTTTCAGTAGTAACTTTTTCAATAGTGGTTTAATCTTCAGGCGTAAATCTTCAGCGTGATTTGCAACTAAGAAGTGATGGTTATAAATGTTCTTCATTAATTGATAAGTTGCTTCTTTCGCTTCGCCTTCTTCGATGAAGATTCCGATTACTTCCATACCACTTTTACGAGCAAGTTTGACAGCTTCATGCGTATCTAAAATACCGTCTTGTTGATAGTCTAGCGCAGAAGGTTCACCGTCTGTAAAGACCAGTAGGAATTTATGCTTTTCTGGTCTTTTCGCAAGCTTTTCAGAAACGATACGAATAATATATCCGTCGCGGTTATCTTCTTCTTCGCGAAGCTGCATAATTTCGGGACCAACGTTTGGTAACGTTGAGTTTTTATACGTTACAACTTCATGGATAACGTTCGGCTTATCTTCAGGTTTAGCACTAGAAGCATCCTCCCAAAATCCGCTAATAGCATGCGGGATTTTTAAAGATTTCAACGCTTCATGGAATAGGACCACACTCTTTTTCGTTTCTTCCATTTTGTTATACATAGAACCAGAGCAGTCCACTAACAATTGGAATGCAACATCGAGTTCTTGTGATTCTTGTCCTTTTTTATAAAACATGCGCGGCTGCTTTTCAGTATAAATACGAAGGAATTTCTTACGAAGTCTTCCGTAGTATTTATCACTATTTGCATTCGTTTTATTTTCAATCGTTTTTTCGATAATTTTCTTTAATTCTTTTACATCTTTATTAACGACTGATTTGATAGCTTGGTAATCTTTTTTCTCATCGGTATTTGCTTTGCGAGCTTCTTTAAATGTATGAGAGGCACCAACGTTATACTTACCGTATGCACCCTCGTTTTGGCTAGAAGCGTGTGAAGCTCTTGCTTCTTCTGTATCAGCGCCATCAAAATTGGATTGTGTACTCTTTTGAGAAGTACCTTGTACAGAGCCAAGTGCTTGGTCGCCATCTTCTGATTCACGAGCAGTGTCACCCATCATATTTGTTTTTGTTCCGCTTTCTAATTCAAAGCGTAAAAAGTTCTCGTTTTCGTTATTTTTATTTTCACGATGCCATGTGGAGAAACTTTCATCCATTTTGTTTTTGTTTTCATCGTCATCTATGAGCTGCGTATCATCATTTGCTAAATCTTCGACGCGACAGTTCTTTTCATCTGCAATGACAGATAAATAAAGCGGAGCATGTCCGAAATAATTGTTCAGCATATCACTTTCAAGAAGCCCCTCTAAGCGATAGCGAATCTTTTCAACGATATACATAATATCTTCCGTATTACGAGCTTGGAATGTTTCATGCAAAATTGCTTCAATTTGCTCGAAATATTCATTATTAAACATTTCATATTTATCGCTCGTTAATGAAAGATAGCAGAGACAAAATAGACGATCACCGTGATAGTTACGAACACGATTGATTTCATTTTGTGAGCCGAAGTAATTGCGATACATTTCTTTTCTTCTTTTAAAAACATGCTTTGTGCCAGGGCGTAAGTTTTTTACGATTTCCTCAACACGTAAATCTTCTAATAGAACAAATAATTGTGTTAAAAACTTTTTTAAAGGTGATTCTTGTAATTCAATCGCATAAGAACGAATTAAAGTCATGTCCGAGTAATGTTTATTACCAAGTGCTTTTAAAAACACTTCGCTTTTTAATCCGATTACTGTATCTTCTTCTTTTCGATCATCCCAAAAGTGACTAATGACAACCTTTTTTTCAATTTCGTCGTAGTATGCTTTATAGCCATACTCAAGATAGGCATCATCTTCTTTTAGAAGAGCATACATTAAGTTTTCCATTTGTAGAAACAGCGACGCATCAATTTTTTTGTCACTAAAAATTTGTCTCATGAATTATCCCTCAAAGAAATAACTTTCTGCTAATTCACGGACAGTCATTTGTTCTGTTTCATCGTTTAATTTTGCGATAATACTACGTTCGATTGCGCGCATAACAGGAATATATACACCTAAATCACATGCGTCGATAATGCCACGAATACTTGCTGCCTCTTCACTTACACGTCCATCACGAGCTAAAGGCATAAGGTCGCTTGCAAATGCAACGAACTTTTCAATTGTTGCAACATCATTTAATTTTGATTCAGCTAATAATAGTTCTTTTAATGTATCACCTTGAATGTAAGGAACTTCAATAATAACGAAACGGTTTTTTAATGCTTCGTTTAGTTCACTTGTACCAACGTAACCTTCATTAATTGCCGCAATTACACGATACTCGTCATCACCGTATACAACTTCTTGTGTAAACGGGTTAGTAATCATTTTACGATAATCTAACGCACCGTGAAGAAGTGGTAACGTTTCAGGTTTTGCCATATTGATTTCATCAATATATAGGAAATGACCGCTCTTCATTGCTTTCATAAGAGGACCGTTAACAAATGTAACTTCAGATGCGCCATCTTTCGTTTGTAGCGTGTTGTATCCTAAAATACCTTCTACATCTAGGTCAACAGAACAGTTAATGCTATGCATTGGTTTTTGGAATAAAGAAGAAAGAGTTTCAGCTAGTACTGTTTTACCACTACCAGTTGGTCCTTTTAATAGAATATTTTTGCCAAGAAGAAGTGCTGTAATAGCATCTTCAATAATGCTGTTATCAGACGCTTTATATATTTTCTTACCAATTAAATGTGCATTTTCACCAGCTTCTTGCTTATTCTTTTCGTGAATGTTTGAGAGCTGTTGTTTTAAATCAGCATGTATATGAAATTGTTCTAACATGTATTTCCCACCTAACATTATTTTCATAAAGTAATACATCTTATGATAACTTGTTTTAATATGGTATGCAAAGAAAAGGAGAGAGGGGAAATGGAAAAGAAAAAGCAATCAATAGTACATTGATTGCTTACAGTAAAGGAGAAATAAGCCTCATAAAAGACTCTAATATTCGTTTTTTGATACTTCTTTTTTGGAATGCGTTCCATTTAATTTCCGTGGAATGCTTAAAGTCATCTTCAAAATCACGTTTAATATCATGAACGGTTTCTGATTCATATAGTACGCTAATAAGTTCGTAATTTAATTCAAAGCTACGTACGTCCATATTTGCTGTTCCGATTGTCGCGATTTTATCATCAATGAGTACAATTTTTGCATGCATAAAACCATCTTTATAACTATAAATGGAGGCACCGGCTTTTAAAAGTGGAGTGAAGTAGGATTGTGATGCTTGATCACTAATAATACTATCACTTTTACCAGGGTATAAAATGCGTACATCTATGCCAGATATTGCACTTAAACGTAATAATGTTAAGGTTTCTTGATCTGGGATAAAGTATGGTGTAGCGATCCAAATCGATTTTTTTGCAGATCCCATAACGGCTAATAATGTATTACGAATGCTTTTATCATCTGAGCTTGGTCCGCTCGCTACAATTTGCACAGCACCTTCTGCATTTGAAATTTCTTTGCCTGGGAAGTATTGTCTATTCATAAATTGATCCCAAGAATAGTTGTTTAAACCACTAGAGGCATAGAGCCAGTCCTCTAGAAAAATTGCTTGTAATTTGTATAGTGCTTTTCCTTCTATTTTTAAATGACTATCACGCCAAACAGGAAATTTTTTTGAACGACCAAGATATTCATCACCGACGTTGAGCCCACCAGTAAAACCGATTTCTCCATCTACAATAACAATTTTTCGATGGTTACGATAATTGACAGTTTCAAGTAACCAAGCTGAAAAAATAGGATCAAATTCAACAATTTCAATTCCAGCTTCTTTCATAGGTTGTAAAAATCTTCTTCTTAAAGTATTACTTCCGAGTCCATCATAAAGGAATCGTACAATAACACCATCTTTTGCTTTTTTTATTAAAGCATCTCGAACTTTTGTACCAATCTCATCAGATTTATAAATATAGTATTGAATATGTATGTGATGTTTTGCTTGGTCGATAGCTTGCAAAATTTCTGAGAATGTTTGATCGCCATTTGTTAAAAGTTTTGTAGTTGTTTTATCTGCGGCAGGTCCGCCTCCAAATTTTTGTACGACTTCTGTTAAATGTGTAGAACGTTCATGTAAGGGGACTGTGAGTGATAATTCTAGTCGTCTTCCTTCTAATATTTCACGGAATAGTTTTCTTTGTTCTTCTGAACGATGGAGATGTTTTTTTCTTCTCCAACGGCTACGACCGAAAATAGAATATAAAAGCACCCCTATAACGGGAAGAAGTGCTAATACTAAAAACCACGCTAAAGTGCTTTGAGGAGACCTATTTTCGATAAAAATAACGAATGAAATTCCTACGATTGTAATAGACCATAGGGCACCGACAAATGTATATAAAGAAATAAACGATGTATTTAATAGGAAAAGAACGATAGATATAATTACAAATATTAATAATAATTGAACGATAGGCTTCTTCATTTCTATAAAATTCCTCTAATCTTTCTTAAATATAGACTTCTAATATAAAAAGGTATAATCCGACATTCTTATTATAAAGTGTTTTGTTTTTTTTACAAAATATAGGCAGTTTCCCCATGCTTTCCGCATTTGTCCTACATACAGTATATTATTACGTTATTATCCCGCTATTTATTGGTTAATAAATAGTGTAGGAGGGACAAAACCTTTGCCCCTTATATAGAAAAGGGGATAATCATATCATGGATTTGTAGCAGGTGCATGCTGAAACTTAGGATATGGTTATCCATATTATGTGGTTTCTTCTTATTATATAGGTTACTAAAAAGGTCCGTACTATTCGTACAATACCTATTAAGATGAGAAAATGGAAAAGGAGAGGGGAAATATGAATTATATAGAAAATAACGGATTGTATTATCGTCATAATCATGGAGGACACCATCATAATGGCGGGCATCATCACCATGGTGGACACAATCATTATGATCATCATCATCATCATCATCACGGTGGCGGATGGGGCTGGGGCGGCGGCTCATGGGGCGGTGGATTTTTCCCTGGAAGTTTTGCTGGAGGCATGTTAGGCGGACTTACAGCTGGTGCATTAACGGGTGCAGCAGGTGGAGGCTACTATCCAGCACCATACCCAGTAACTTATCCTGCGCCATACCCCGCACCATATCCAACGCCATATCCGGGGTATCAGCCAATGCCATATCCGTATTAAACAAAAAAAAGAGGCTATCCTCTTTTTTTTGTTTAATAAAGTATTTATTTATAAAATATTTCCAAAATAAAGGTGAAAATATGTTAATATTTTGTTATTATAATTCAAAAACGTACATACTAATTTTAATTTTTATATTATTATTCGTGAATAGCTGTGTAGTATGTTTAAACTGCTATTTCTATATTAGAGAAAATAGGTTAGATGCGAGAGAAATCAGTAGGAAATTAGAGTTACATAAAGACATGTAAGAGAATGAAGAAGGTATAATAAAGTAAGCTAATTATAACGATTAGAAACTACTATTTATAATTGAAACGGTATTATATTGCTTTTTATTACAAATAATATTATGTTATTTTAATCGGCATATTTCAAAACGTGATGTATGTAAAGGACGATTATTAGGAAATGAAATATCTCTATTTCTATGAAAAGAAACAAGTTGTGCTTTAGTCAGATGGGAAGCAAGGAGAGATGCGCATGCTAGAACAAAGAGGTCATGCATTATATGACTCTTCATTGCGAGATTTAAAGTTAGCATTAGATGAGTCTTCAATTGTTGCGATTACAGACCGAAATGGTCGTATTACATATGTAAATGATAAGTTTTGTGAAATCTCCAAATATACACGGGAAGAGTTAATAGGGAAAGATCATCGTATTTTAAATTCAGAATATCACCCGAAAACATTTTTTCAAATTCTATGGAAGCGCATTTTGAGCGGAAAAGTATGGAGAGGTGAGATTCGAAATCAAGCAAAAGATGGGACATATTATTGGGTTAAAACAACAATTGTTCCATTTTTAAATGAAAAAGGAGAGCCATACCAATTTATTGCGATCCGAAATGATATTAGTAGTAGGAAAGAAGCAGAACAGAGGTTGCGGTTAAGCGAAAGTCGTTATAGGGAGCTTGCGTATCATGATGCTTTAACGAGTTTACCGAACCGATTACAGTTACTAACGACTGTAAATGAGATGATTGCAGGCAAAAAAGAATTTGGTATGATTTACTTTGATTTAGATCGTTTTAAATTAGTAAACGATACGCTAGGTCATATGATAGGGGATTTACTTTTGAGCGAAGTTGCTTCACGGTTGCATTATGTGCTAGGAGAGAAAGATGTTCTGGCTAGGCTGGGTGGCGACGAATTTGTGCTGTTAACAAAAAAATATACACAAGATGAAATGAGGCAGTTAGCGACATCTGTGTTGTCGTGTTTTCAGGCACCATTTATGCTTGAAGGTCATGAAGTATACATTTCAGCTAGTCTAGGGCTGTGCTCATATCCGCAAGACGGACAAGATGTAGAAACTCTATTGAAAAATTCGGATTTAGCCATGTATAGCGCGAAAGAGCAAGGCAGAAATGCCGCGTGTTTCTTTACAGATGAATTACGTGCGAAAATAAATCGTAGAATGAAAATTGAATTTGCTTTGCAAAAGGCAATTCGTGATGAAGAGTTAGACGTGGCACTGCAGCCTATTATTGATTTAAAAACGAAGAAATATACTGGTATTGAGGCTTTAGCACGTTGTTCGACAGAAGAAGGACCTATTTCGCCAGGCGAATTTATTCCAGTAGCTGAAGAATCTGGACTTATTATAAAATTAGGAGACTGGGTATTAGAAAAGTCATGTCGCTTGTTTAAAACATTGCCAGATTACGAAGAAGGTCTAAAGCTATCTGTGAATTTATCTATACAACAATTAATGCAAAAGCGTTTTATTTTATCTGTACGTAGTATTTTAAGG
The DNA here is from genome assembly GCF_022664315.1 of Bacillus cereus group sp. BfR-BA-01309. Taxonomy (NCBI): domain Bacteria; kingdom Bacillati; phylum Bacillota; class Bacilli; order Caryophanales; family Bacillaceae; genus Bacillus; species Bacillus cereus group sp. BfR-BA-01309. The sequence goes on along the minus strand of NZ_JAKUHE010000011.1, from coordinate 110,359 downwards.
AGAACGGGATTTCCACCGAATCGTTTAATTTTAGAAATAACGGAAAGCATTGCTGTTCGTCATTTTGATTATATTATTGCTACATTACAAGAATTAAGAAATATGGGTATTTTAATTGCGTTAGATGACTTCGGAACGGGCTATTCTTCTTTATATTATTTAAAACAACTACCACTGGATATAGTGAAAATTGATCGTAACTTTATTCGTGAATTCCATTATGATCATGCACAGCCAGAGCGAACGATTGTAAAATCTGTTATTGAAATTGCCCATAGTTTAAATTTAGCAGTAGTTGCTGAAGGGGTAGAAACAGTAGAGCAAGAAAGTTTATTACAATCTATGGGTTGTGATTATGTACAAGGATTTTATTATGCGAAACCTTTATCTGTAGGAGAGTTAAAAGAAAAGTTAATTACAGATTTTTAATAAAAAAGAGAAGCCGGTAGCTTCTCTTTTTTTAATTCATTTTTTGTGAGTTTTTCATTAGTACTGGATAAAGAATAAGACCTAGTACGAACAATCCGATTCCTAAGAAGAATGTTTTTAAATCAGCGGTTCCCGTTTTGATAACCCAAATAGAGTATACAAATGCTAATGTAGTAATAATCCCATCCTTTATTCGAGGGCCAGGCATTATATCATATGTTTCTCCTGTAATAACCAATTTGAATTGGTACAGAGTAGAAACAAGGTATGGAATTAAATAAGCTAATGTTGCTACAACGATAGCGAAATTATAAGCTTCTGACACAGTACCAGAAATCGTTGAGAATAAGAAAATTTGCGTCATCACATTTGTAATAAATAATGATTTTGAAGGACTACCTTTTTTATTTGTTTTCGCGAAAAATTTAGGGAAAAGTCCATTCTTTGCTGCCTGGTAAGGTACTTCTGAACTAACAACGATCCAGCCAACTGTAGATCCAAATAAAGATACAAGTGCAAGTAAAGCCATGATATATGCACCTTTAGTGCCAATTGCTAAATTTAACGCGTCTACTAATGGTTTTTGAGATTCTTTTAAAGCATCTTGTGAGAGAGCTCCCATTGTAAGTAGAGTAATTGACATGTAAATAAGAAGAGCGATAATTAATCCGAAAATGGTAGCTTTTTTTACATCACGCTGAGATTTTGCACGGTTAGAAAGCATTACTGCAGATTCAATACCGATAAATGCCCAAAGTGTTGCGATAGCAGCTGAATTGATTTGTCCACCTAACGAAATGGATTGTCCTGCTTCATTCATAAATGTTTGACCGTCTCCGAAATTAGAGGCATTGAAAATGAATAATGTGATTACAATAAACATTGTAAATCCGATAATTTTGGCAATGGTAGCAAGAAGATTCATATTCCCAGCTCGGTCAATATTTTGAGAAAGAATATATTGAATTCCCCATAACATAAGGCTACATACGAGGAAAGTTAATCCTTTTCCGAGTTCTAGTGAAAATCCGTTGATTGAAAAGAGAATTTGCTTACTTTGTAAAACTGGAAAGAATGTTGATAAATATCCAGCAAAGGAAATAATAACAGATGCGGTTGCAGCCCAGTTTGCAGCCCAATATCCCCATGCCATACTGTATCCTGCAACTTTACCCGCTTTTTTTGAAGGGAACATTGCTTGAGCGTAACTTTGTGGTCCAGCTTTTAATTCTGGTTTTCGGATTGCTAAATTTCCAAATACGAGTGCAATCATAAATACGCCAAGTCCTGTAATACTCCACGCAAGTGTAGAACCCATTGGACCCGATACGTGTGCTAAATTTGCTGGGAGCATAAATACGCCACCGCCAACCATATTTCCGATCACAAAAGCTGTTAAAATCCATAATCCCCATTTTTTCGTTTCCATTTTTGTTAACTCCTTTGTAGTAAGTTTTGCTTAAACATCATTTTTTACTAGCTTTTTGGCAATAAAAAAGAGCCATGTAGATAAAAAATACCTACATGGCTCTTCGCCTAACGTAGGTACAACGGGAATAACCCTTGTACCTACGCGTAATTTTTCCGCTAGGTTTCAAGGGTTACGTATGATGATGATGTTTTTGTGCAAATGTAACTACAATTGTTGTATAAGTAAGCATAGTTCTTTGCTCCCTTTCTCCTCTGATTTTGAAGTTAGTATACTACATGTTTTTTTGAATGAAAAGAAAAATATAAAAATTTTTATAAAAATACGTTTTAGAGATTAAATATTTACCTGTATTTTTCCTATACTGGAAAATAAGTGAGAGATTGGCAGAAGAGTGTAGCGTGGTATAATACATATAGAATTAGAAGGTGACAAGGGGCTATTGTAGATGATGAGCAAGTATGAACAAATTTATACAGAAATCAGCAAGTCAATTGATAATAAACAATTAAAAGAGGGATGCAAAATCCCATCAGAAACTGAATTAATGAAGCAGTATGAAGCAAGCCGCGGTACTGTAAGAAAAGCTGTAGATTTATTACAAGAGCGTGGGTATGTTCAAAAAATACATGGAAAAGGTGTTTTTGTTTTAAAGCGAAAAAACATTGAATTCAACTTTGGTGGCATTGTAAGCTTTCAAGAAGAAAATGAACGTTTAGGACGCCATTGTATTACAGAAGTCGTGGAAATGGAGAAAGTAAAAGCGACAAAAGAGGTTGCAAAGCTATTAAATGTGAAAGAGAAAACAGAAATAGATCATATTAAACGCGTACGGAATATTGATGGAGAAAAAGTAATTTTGGATATCAATCATTTTGTATCGGAATATATTCCTGGATTAACGAGTGAAATTGCAGCGGATTCCATTTATAAATACATTGAGAAAGAACTAGATCTTCATATTAGTTACTCACAGAGGGTAATTGAAGTGCAGTCATGTACAGAGGACGATAGAAAGTATTTAGATTTAAATGGAACAGACTATGTTGTCGTTGTGAAAAACTTTACGCACTTTTATGATGGAAGTCAGTTCGAATATACAGAATCACGCCATCGTTTAGATATTTTTCATTTTTCGGATGTGGCGCGGAGGAAGTAAAGAGGTGGAACAAACTATTGTTTCATCTCTTTTTTTATAAAAAAAATACAAACTCGTATATACGAGTGTTGACTAACTTATATATACGAGTTAATATGTAATTGTAAACGGTATCAAAAAAAGAAAAGAGGGACGGGAATATGGGGAAAGACTATCGTCAAACAGCAGAGGAAGTGTTGCAGTATATTGGTGGGAAAGACAATATTGAACAAGCTGCGCACTGTGTAACAAGGCTCCGTATCGCTTTAAAAGATGAAAGTAAAATAGATAACGATAAATTGCAGTCTGTTTCATTAGTGAAGGGAGCGTTTCATAACGCTGGGGTATTTCAAATTGTAATTGGTCCAGGAGATGTGGATCGAGTATATGCGGAATTGATAACGCTTGCAGGTATGAAGGAAGCGACAGTAGCTGACGTGAAAGACTCTGGAAATCAAAAGTTAAATCCAGCTCAAAAGTTTGTAAAAGTATTTTCAGATGTATTTATGCCGATATTACCAGCAATCGTAACAGCTGGTTTACTAATGGGAATTAACAATCTATTAGGGGCAAAGGACTTATTTTTTGAAGGTAAAAATTTATTAGATGTGTATCCAAACTTAAGTGGGCTTTGGGATTTAATTAATATGATGGCGAATACAGCATTTGTATTCTTACCAGCACTTGTCGGTTGGTCAGCAACGAAGCGTTTTGGTGGTAGTCCGATATTAGGGATTGTTATGGGATTAATGCTTGTGCATCCAGCCTTATTAAACGCGTGGGACTATGGTAAGGCAGCGACTGGTTTAGATGGACAAAAGATTGAGTACTTCGATATTTTAGGACTATTTCAAATTGAAAAGGTAGGGTATCAAGGTCAAATCTTACCGGTTTTAGTAGCAGCATTCGTATTAAGTAAAGTGGAAATTTTCTTGAAGAAACATGTACCGAATGCAATTCAATTATTAGTTGTACCCATTACAACGATTGTTGTAACAGGTGTGTTAGCATTAGGAATTATTGGTCCAGTTACACGTCATATTGGAGATTTATTAACAGCTGGATTAGTAGGTGTATATGAAACAGTGCCAGTAGTTGGAGCAGTATTGTTTGGAGCATTATATGCACCGCTTGTCATTACAGGTATGCATCATATGTTTATTGCTATCGACTTACAATTAATTGCGCAGCACGGTGGTACATTCATTTGGCCAATGATTGCTCTTTCTAACATTGCGCAAGGTAGTGCGGCACTTGCGATGTTCTGGATTTCTAAAAATCAAAATGATAAAAGTATGGCATCTACATCAGCAATCTCAGCATATTTCGGTATTACCGAGCCAGCTATGTTCGGTGTAAACTTACGAAATAAATTCCCGTTCTATGCAGCGATTATAGGATCAGCTACTGCAGCTATATTTATTACGCTAAATGGTGTATTAGCACCTGCTATCGGAATTGGCGGATTACCAGCATTTATTTCTATCATTCCGAAATCGATTCCAATATTTATTGTTGGAATGATTATCGCAGTTGTTATCCCATTTACGTTAACGTGGTTATTTGCAAAACGAGCAAAACAGAAGTAGGAGGAAGTTAAACATGAAGGATTGGCATAAAAGTGTAGTTTATCAAATTTATCCGAAGAGCTTTAATAGTTATTACAATAAAGAAACCGGTGATATAAAAGGGGTTACAGAGAAACTAGATTATTTAAAAGAACTCGGAGTAGATTATATTTGGTTAACACCGATATACCAATCACCACAAAATGATAATGGATATGATGTTAGTGATTACTACAGTATTGATCCATCTTACGGAACGATGGAAGAGTTTGAAGAGCTTTTAGAAGAAGCAAAGGCACGTAATATTGAAATTATGCTTGATATCGTTGTAAATCATAGTTCGACGGAGCATAAGTGGTTTAAAGAAGCGAAGGAAGATAAAAATAGTCCATATCGTAATTACTATATTTGGCGTGATGAAAAAAATAATTGGCAATCTAAGTTTGGCGGGTCTGCTTGGAAATATGATGAGAAGACAGAGCAACATTTTTTACATCTATTTGATGAGACGCAAGCTGATTTAAATTGGGAAAACGAAAAACTTCGTGAAGAAGTATATGATATGATGCGTTTTTGGCTTGATAAAGGGGTAACTGGATTCCGATTAGATGTTATTAATTTAATTTCAAAAGATCAACAGTTCTTAAATGATGATGGAAGTACGGCGACAAGCGATGGCCGTAAATATTATACAGATGGTCCGCGTGTTCATGAATATTTACAAGAGATGAACCGAAGTGTTTTTGAAGGGAAAGATGTGATTACAGTTGGAGAAATGTCATCTACGACAATTGATAATTGTATTAAATATTCAAACCCTGAGCGCAATGAATTAAGTATGACGTTTAGTTTTCATCATTTAAAAGTAGATTATCCGAATGGAGACAAGTGGACGCAAGCAGATTTTGATTTCATTAAATTAAAAGAGATTATGTCTAATTGGCAAATTGAAATGCAAAAGGGCGGAGGATGGAATGCATTATTTTGGTGTAATCACGACCAGCCTCGTATTGTGTCACGCTTCGGTGATGATAGAAAGTACCGAAATGAATCTGCGAAAATGTTAGCGACGGCTATGCATATGTTGCAAGGCACCCCTTATATTTATCAAGGCGAAGAAATCGGTATGACGAACCCTAAATTCGAGTCCATTAAGCAATATCGTGATGTAGAATCGTTAAATATATACGATATAAAGCGAGAAGAAGGATTATCAAAAGAAGAGATTATCGGGATTTTAAAACAAAAATCTCGTGATAACTCCCGTACTCCGATGCAGTGGAATGAAGAGATAAACAGTGGTTTTACAACAAGTACACCTTGGATTTCGGTGGCTGAAAACTTTACAGAAATAAACGTAGAGAAGGCGTTAGAAGATAAGGAATCTGTATTTTATCATTATCAAAAACTAATCGAAATAAGAAAAACATATGATGTTATTACAGAAGGAAAATATGCTATTTTAGATGAAAATCATCCTAAGATTTGGGCATACACACGTACTGTAAATGATGAGGTATTACTTGTTATCAATAACTTCTATGGAGAAGAAATAACGTACGTTGTACCAGCACATGTTCAATTAGATGGAATGAAACAAGAAATACTACTGTCGAATTATAAAGATTCCAGCAAGGATATTACAAACCTTAACTTAAGACCATATGAATCAATCGTCTATCGATATACGAAATAAAGTGAAACTTTAATCAGTAGGGGGTGTTTATCCCCCACTGATTATTAGTTGAACCAATCGGGCTTTTACGGGCAGTTGATCTCCCCATCTAACTTCTTTACTTCCATTGAATTTTGAGCGGAGGCTTACTGCCCGTTAATGCGGGGTAGAAAGGTTGTATGCCCGCGTGGCATACAACCTTTTATTTTAAGACACCACTATACAAAATGCTTACTTCTACCTCAGGCTTAAATTTTACTTTTGCATAATCTTTATTCCAATTTTTTTTCTTCCATAAGTCAGGATGATAAGCAATGAGATGTCTACCAATTCCGAAAGCATCACAATTTGCTTTTTGTAGTTTGTTTGTTATTTTTTTCGCTTCTTTCGTAAGTTGTTTTGATAGTTCCTTATCCAGTTTTTTTCTGGCTTCCATTTTATAAATATTATCCCTTGGGGCTTCAAGTGCTATTACTTTTAGTTGGAGCTTAATGTGAGCATAAACATTTCCTTTTTTATCTGTTGTTATTTTTAAGTCTCGTTTTAACTTTCGATTGCTAATTTCTATTGCTAAATAATCAGATGTCTTCTCTGATCCATCACTAGTAAGTTTCTGGATTATACGGGCATTTGTTCCCATTTTTCCAGTTAATAATACGAATAAAACAGATTGTTTCAAAGGTAAATGACCAGTTAATTTATCATTGTTAAATAAAGCTAACCCGTTTGTAACTACGTCTTTTCCTTTTATTTTTATAGAAGGGAGGGTAAAGTCTTTACCGGGATCTAACATTTTTGTAGCAGCTGTTTCTAAAGTTTCTTTTGGAAATACACTCATATCTTCTAAGCTTTTCACTTTTTTCTGTAGAAAATCTCCAATTAGTAAATTTCCTATTTTCTTTTTTTTGAGTATCTCCGATGTTTCACCATCTACTGCAATAAGTTTTACTAAAGCAGTTGGGTTTGTTGGGTCTCGAAAGCTGACATCTAAATAGGGGAGTATACCCTTTTTTAGAATTTTGGTTCCTAGTAATTGAACACCATATTTGAAATAGCGAATATTCCCAGTCACATTTTTTTTTAAGGCATCGCTTGTATCCATTATGTTATGCCCCGTTGCTGAATGTATTTCATTCTCAAATGAAGATTGCTCTCCGCTTGAACTTTTTACGAGCTCGATTGTTTGCTGAAGTTTATTCTCTTCCGTAATATCAGCTCCAATGCTATAAGCTAACCTTGCCTCCCTTAATGGTTCTTGGTCCCAACAGCCAGAAAGGAGGGAACTAGTACATAATATAAAGGCGAATTTAGCTCTTTTTTTGAACATACTGTTCTCCTTTCTTATTTCTTATTACAGAATAAAGTAGAAATAAAAGAGGGAGGACAACGATAAAAATATAGGTGAACTTATCGGTGAAATTTGAAATCACTTTTAATTGTTCAGGTGTATCTATAAATACGGCGACGCTAAAAGAAATGAGTCCAACAATAGGGACAGCTTTTTTATGATTAGCAAGATTGAATATGTGTCCAATTCCGATAGAAGCAGCGCAATAATAACTAGCGATAGAAGCTACAACTGTTATCATCCAAATTGGTATGAATAGTAAATCGGTTCGATCTATAATCCCGATATGTAAGGAGCGTAATAAATAAGCAACTGGCTCTGGAATAAGCTCAATTTGCTTTGGGCTAAATACGATAAAGCAAATCCAAACGGTAAAAGCATAAAAAAGAGTTACGAATCCGTTAGCGATAGAAATTGCTTTTAGCTTTGCCACAGCAGTCCCATTTACTTTAGGAAATGCGATGAGAAAAATTTCAAAACCATACATAGCTGTAATTGTTTCCTTTGCTGCTTGGATTATATTCCACCATCCGGCTTCTGTAATAGGAAAAATATAAGAAAAATCAGCTCGAGAAAGCCCAAGTCCAATTAAAAGTGCCATTGGCAAAATAAGAATAGAAGCCATAACATAAAATCGCACAATTACTTTAAATGTATTATAGGCTACGTAGCAACAAGCTATTGTAAATAAGATGAGAATGGCAGACCAAGGAGTTGCCTGTAATATCCAAACTTTAATGACATTACAAGCGTTTAACATAACTGTCATACCGATAAGAGTAAAATAAAAAACATAAAGAAACCCTAATAGTTTTCCAAATTTATTACCAAATAGCATACAAACACTTTCATACATATCTGCATCAGGAAATCGTTTTAAGAAAAGCCACATAAGTAAAATGATTAGTTGAATTGCCAATCCAGCGATGAGTGCAGAAATCCAGCCGCCACCTTTAGCAATTGGATGAAGGCGGTTAGGTAGAGAAAGTATCCCCACTCCGATTTGGCATTGAATAACGAAAAAGGTAAATTGAACTAGCGAAATTTTACTTTGCGTGTTTGTCACCGTCCTCATCCTCTCTCGTTACATGTTGGCGCTGCATTTTTTTCGGTTTTGGATCATGTGGTCTTTCCCAAAAAGACCAAATTGGTAGTCTTACGAAAGAATCTTTCATATCTTTAATCCGCATTGGGGCAACAGGAGAAAGATATGGTGTATGAAAAGAATGAAGCTGACATAGGTGAACGAAAGTTATAATTAGACCGAATGATATTCCAACATATCCAAATATGGCAGCAAGGAGCATTAATGGAAAACGAAGAATTCGAACAGCTGAACTCATATCGTTTGATGGAACGAGAAAAGACGCAATGGCAGTTAAAGCTACAACGATGATCATCGTATAAGAAACGAGCCCAGCTTTTACAATCGCATCCCCAATTACTAAACCACCTACAATACCGATTGTTTGTCCAACGCGGCTTGGCAGACGAATACCAGCTTCCCGTAATAACTCGAAAATTAACTCCATTAAGAGGGCTTCAAAAATAGGAGGAAGCGGTACTTTCTCTAATGAAGCTTTAATTGTATACACAAGTTCGAGTGGCAACACATCAGGATGAAAAGCGACAGTTGCAATATATAAAGCTGGTAAGAGAAAGGCAATTAAAAAACTTACTAAGCGAATCATTCGGACGAAAGAACCGACAATCCAGCGGTTATTATAGTCATCTGGTGATTGATAGAAAGCGAATAATGTAACAGGTACGATGAGCGCTGTTGGATCTCCGTCAGATAAAATAGCAACTCGTCCTTCCATTAAATTTGCTGCGACTCTATCTGGACGCTCTGTATTTAATTGCTGTGGGAAGGGTGAGAAAGACGTATCCTCTATAAATTCTTGTATGTATCCTGGAGGCATAAGTGCGTCCGTTTTAATCGTTTCTAACCTTCTTTTTACTTCTGTAACGAGATCTTCATTCGCTATGTTTTGCATATAAGCAATTGCCACTTTCGTGTGCATTTCTTCACCAAGTGTGAAATATTTAACGACGACATTTGGACTTTTTATGAGTTTACGAATAGAAGCTAAATTGGTTGCTAAATCTTCTACAAAACCAGTATGCGGTCCACGTACAATACCTTCATTATCAGGTTCTGTTATATCTCTCTTTAAAGATAAAGCCGTTTCGAAAATACAAAAACTGTCGACATGTTCATGAAAATATAAGGATTTTCCTTGTAATAAAAGCTGTACCCCATAATTCAAATTCGTTTCTTTTTTCATATTTAACGTAGAAAAAGCTTTCTCTAAAGATAAATCAGACCGCGTTAATAATGGCTCAAGAGCTAATTGATGAATCAAATTTGGATCGGATAAAGATTCGATATATAAGATCGTTCCTTTTCCGTTTTGAAAAGGGAGATCTAATTTTTTTATATCATCAGAATGGAAAAGTTTATTTTCAATGTAATTAATGTTCTCCGGAAGTGATGGAAACATATGCTTTTTATTATTATCTTGTTGTGAACTCTTCTGTTCGGACATACTTTCCATCTCCTTTACGTTGAAATTATTTCTGTTAATTTTTGCTTTTTGTGAGAAAATTATGCTTGGATTATTTGGAAAAAGTAGGGGGGATGGAAAGAAAGTATATATTTGAGATATTAATATATATCTTTTGTACTATAAGGTGGTAAACCTAGCGGTATGTATAATTACATCATTCGATGAATAGGAAATTTAAGAAAAGCGATTTATAATACTAGTATTGTGTCTTGCCTTTTTAGGTACAGTACACAGCCGGTGATTGGCTAGTGGAGGTTCTTCCATTTTGCCAGTGCCGGTTTTTTATTGGATAATAGAGAAAATGAAGTTTTATAAAGAAAGAAGGGGTTGTTTTGAAGGATGTAAATTCTATCTTTATGAGAGAAAAGATTGCTAGTTCTTATCTTTATTTCATTTCTTTTCTTGGTTTTATTACTATAACTATATCTTTACTTGAAATTAAAATCCCTTCTTATCCAACGATATTAATATTGTTATTAATATTTATGGGGATTGCAGAGTATTTTCCTGTACGATTTTGGAGAGGAACTAGCTCGCTTACCTTTCCGATAATTTACGCTATGAGTTGGCAGTTTGGAATCCATATAACTATTATTGCTATTGTACTCGTAACACTAATTATTCACCTGCATCGTCGTTCGCCGATGCAAAGAATGTTATTTAATAGTACTCAGCATGCGCTTAGTTTGATCTTGGCTGAATGGTTTTCAAATAAATGTATGTCCTTATTAATTAACAAGATAGATATGTCAGTTCTATATGAAAATTTAATATCTTTGTTATTATTTTGCGTGTTTTTTTGTTTTTTTAACAACCGCTTTTACGATTTGTTAATGATACTCCTTCCGCAACCATATTCAATCTATCAGTGGTATAAAAAAACTGTAACTGTATTTCTTTGCGAAACTTTTGGTTTCTCTTATGCAGCACTGATGCATGTATTGATTAGTACATATAGTGTGGAAGTAAACGAGGTTACAGTATTGTTTTTCTTTTTTCCACTCGTAGCAGCTTCAATTATTAGTTCTTTTTCTATACGGATAAGGATGGAGAAGGAACGATTATATGAGTTATTTCTTATTACGACCGAAATTAGTCGAGGATTAACCGGAGGAAACTTAAAGCATATTAAACAAGCACTTAAAGGTTTTTTCGGCATACAAGCATATGTAATATGGACAAAAGATGATGGGAACTGGAATATTCTATTAAAAGATGGGAAAGTCCGCTTTGATATTTCTGACCATTCGGAAAATTCCGGGGTGTTCGAGGAACTCTCTAAAAATCTAGTATTTAATGATTGGAAAATTGGTACTGCTCCTGGAGATGAAATATTTGATAGTGTCATACGCTCACTTGTATATTTTCCTCTTATTGTAAATGATGAACTAGTCGGAATGTTTGTTGCAGGGAAAAGTAGAACTGCAGGTTTTTTTCCGGAAGATGTACAGTCATTAGCTACATTTTCTAACCAATTAGCTAACGTAGTTAAAACAAGGATATTGATTTCTGAGCAGGAAAAAAGAATGATTTTAGAAGAAAGAAATAGAATCGCAAGAGAGATTCACGATGGTATTGCGCAAACATTAGCCGGGGTGATATTTCAACTAGAATCCGCGCAGAAAAAATACCGTGATAAACCAATAGATATGCAGCAAGTAGTAGAGAAAAGTATAAAAGATTTACGAAGAAGCTTAGGAGAAGTTCGCTATTCTATTTATGCTTTAAAACCATATCCGACACAACAATTAGGACTTAAGCAGGCGATAGCGAGTAAAATAAAATCTTTAAAACAAGAATACGAATTAGATATTACATATCATGAAAGAGGTCATGCACGTGCGCTTAGTTTTTCAAAAGAAAGGGTTATTTTTGATACATTACAAGAGAGTTTGCAAAACATTGTAAAACATGCAAAAGCAGAAAAGACTGATGTTTTACTTAGCTATCAAAGTGAGCACGTGCTTTTAAGGGTTAAGGATAATGGAGTTGGTTTTTCATTATTTGAGTCTATGGTTAAAACGAAGAATGAGCCACATTATGGTATATTACATATGAATGAACAAGCTGAACAATTAGGGGCTACTTTACAGATTGATAGTTCTGTAGGGCAAGGGACAAAAATTACACTGTTAATTCCAGATTCACAAACAAGGGGTGCGTAAAATGATTAAAATATTAGTAGTGGATGATCATGCTTTTTTACGGGACGCAATTCGGAGCATACTAGAGGATGAATCTGATATGAAAGTGGTTGGAGAAGCTAGTTCTGGGGATGGAGTATTGGGAAAAGTAGAAGAATGTGAACCAGATTGTATTTTGATGGATATTAATCTTCCGGGGAAAAATGGCATTGAAGCTACAGAGTTAGTGAAAAAAAAGTATCCGAATTGCCGAGTACTTGTGTTTACAATGTATGAGCATGATGAGTATTTAATGGATGCACTTCAGGCCGGTGCTGATGGTTATTTACTGAAGGATTCATCATCGGAGCAGGTAGTAGCAGCAATTCGAATGTTATATCGAGGCGATTCCGTTATTCATCCGCGTATGACTAAAAAATTGATTACATATCATCAGCAAAAAATGAAAGTAGAATCAAATGAAAATGAACTGACGGAACGTGAAAAGGAAATTCTTTTTGAATTAGTAAAAGGACTTAGTAATAAAGAAATTGCTGAAGTTCTATATATTAGTGATAAAACAGTTAAAATTCACATCAATAAAATTTTTAAAAAACTAAATGTGAAAAGTCGATCGCAAGCAGTGATTTATGCAGTTCGAAATCACCTGGTTCCGTTGGATTAATTAAAAGAACTATTGTGTCTCTTTATTCTATATTACAAAGAATAAGGGATGTGATAGTTCTTTTGTACTATGTAGACCTCGAATCATTTGAACAAAAATACTCCTTTTGTTCAATTTTCAGAAAAGTCAGATTGTGAAATAATAAAAACAGAATTATAGTTTAACCCAATTAATACTTCATTTTATGAAAATCTGTTATTGAAAATAAATTGTGGGGGGTTTTTATAGAAAATTATAGTGAGAAGTTTAGGGATGGTAGTAGTGTTGGAAATTCTTAATTATAGAAATAAAATTTTAAGATTAATAGAATTTTCAATGTTAAATGGGAATTTAAGAATCAATTTGTTTCAAAAATAATTTTACTAATGGGGAGATGCAATATGAAAAAAGGGAAGTTTGGAAAGATTCTTATTGGAACGCTAACAGTTGGCATGCTATTGTCTCAAGGAATTCCATATAACGTATTGGCAGAAGAGGTAAATGCATCTGCTTTAAAGGGTATTGATGATGTAAATACCGTATTGAAAGGACTTACAACGGAACAACGTAATGCTTTGAAAACGTTAGATACAAAACCAGGTTTTGTTATTTCACCAGGAATCAATACAGCTAGCCCTGATAATGTCAATGTAATTGTAGAATTTAAGCAAGCACCTAGCAAAATTGAGGTGTTAAAAGAAGCGGCTAAAGGGAAAAAGTTAGCTCTTTCAAATGCGGAACAAAAGGTAGAGGCATCACATAAAGGATTTAAAACAGAGCTTGAACAGCTTCAAAAGAAGAAAGACAAAGGGACGAATTTTAAATCTGCCAAAATAACAAGAGAATATAAGAATGCTTTTAATGGGGTAGCAATGTCGTTACCAGGAAATATGATTGAAGACTTAGTTCGTACTGGTATTGTTAAGCGTGTATGGGAAGATCGTGAGGTCAAAATCGATTTGCCGAAAGAAACAGCTAAGGCGGGTGTCGAGCCAAAAATGGCAGATAGTGTACCACAAATTGGTGTGGACAAGCTACACGATGAAAAAATAACAGGTAAAGGAATTAAGGTGGGGGTACTGGATACAGGTATTGATTATAACCACCCTGATTTAAAAGATGCATATAAAGGATATCGTGCAAAGCAAGGTGAAGATCCAAGCAAAATTGATCCAAACTCTATAAAGGGATGGGACTTTGTTAATAATGATGCTGATCCAATGGAGACAACGTATAAGGATTGGCAAAATTCTGGAGGCTATCCTGAGTTTTATGATGGAAGTGCATATTATACATCCCATGGTACTCATGTAGCCGGGACAATTTCTGCAGACAAAAAGAATAATGTAGATTATGCGGTTAAGGGCGTTGCTCCAGATGTGGATTTGTATTCATATCGTGTATTGGGGCCGTATGGAAGTGGTCAAACAAGTGGTATCCTTGCTGCGATTGATAAAGCAGTGAAAGACGATATGGATGTTATCAATTTATCATTAGGAGCGGCTATTAATGATCCTTTATATCCTACTTCTGTGGCAGTGAATAATGCCGTGTTATCTGGTGTTGTTACAGTAGTAGCTGCAGGGAACACAGGTCCAGAAGAAGGGACTCTTGGATCACCTAGTGCGGCGGCACTTCCAATTACAGTTGGAGCAAGTGACGCTGCGATGACTACCCCAACGTTTTCTGCCTCTGCAGGTGATGTACATGTAGATAAGATGATGCTACTTGGAAAAAGCTTTACTGATAAGCTTGAAGATTTAAAAGGTCAATCTTTATCAGTTGTACATGCAGGAATTGGGAAATCAGTTGATTTTACAGGAAAAGATGTAAAAGGAAAAATAGCTCTTATCCAACGCGGTGAGATTACATTTGATGAGAAAATTAAAAATGCTAAGGAAGCAGGCGCAAAGGCTGTAATTGTATATAACAATGTTGATGGTGAAATCACAAGTTATCTTGGAGAAAGCACTTCATCTATTCCATCGTTCCGCTTAACAAAAGTAGATGGTGAGAAATTACAAGCAAAAGCTGCCCAAGGGGATGTGGCTTTAACATTCGGTGAGCTTAGTAATATAAAAACAGAGGGAGATCATTTAGCTGATTTCAGCTCTCGTGGTCCTGCAACGAAAACAGATGATATTAAACCGGATATTGTAGCGCCAGGTGTGTCTATTTTCTCAACTGTTCCTGAATATATTAATGATCCAAAGGATGGAGAAAATTATCCGGTAGCGTATGGACGTATGTCAGGTACATCTATGGCAACTCCTCATACTGCGGGGGTAGCAGCACTCATTTTACAAGAGCATCCAAACTATAGTCCATTTGAAGTAAAAGAAGCGCTTATGAATACTGCGGTTGACTTAAAAGAAGAGCGTTCTGTATTTGAAGTAGGATCAGGTCGAATTGATGCGTATCGTGCGGTTCATGCAGATACATCTATTGAGGTTATTGATAAAACATCAAACGTTGTAAATGATGAAGAAGTAGAAATTGAAGAAAAAACAGGTTCTATTGCATTCGGGTATAAAAATCAATTGGGAAATGGACCTATTAAAGATAGTCGAAAAGTCCTAATTAAGAACAGCAGTAAAACAGATGGGAAAGAGTTTAAATTAGAAGTAAAGTTTTCACCAACAAATGTAGGTGTGAAGGACGCAGCGAAGAATGGTGTGAAGTTGAACGTACAAGATTCTATTAAAGTGGCTCCTAGTACATCAGGGGAATTTAGCCCTGAAATTATCATTCCGGAAAACGCTGAGTTCGGTAGATATGAGGGATATATTCATATTTCAAATAAAAATAATGAAAAAGAAGTATATCAAGTGCCGTTTGCAGTGAAGTTCACAGAAAAGGGGATTGAATCTGTAGATTTACTGAGAGATGCAATGGCAACAGATTCATCTAAATTCCATCCATTTATGGAAAGACCTAGTTCGCCTTTGACATTTAAATTAAATAGTCCTCTTGAAACCATTGATGCAGTTGTGAAGGACCGAAAGACAGGGAAGGCATTAGGAGTCGTTGGTACACTTAATGCAAGTAGTCTAACACCAAATGTTGAGTATATGATGTTTTCTGGTATGGGAGGGTATGTACTTCCATTCACAGGAGATCCAGCTCATCCAATTGGGGATAAACCTGTTATGTTGCCTGATGGAGATTACGAATTGAACTTCGTTGGATATGATAAAGAAGGAAAATCTTATACGAAAGGCGATAGCATTATCATTGATAATGTAATACCTGAAATGAAATTTAAGGATGTACAACCTGGTATACACGAAGTCAATGATTCCATGTTTAAAGAAGAAGACGGCCAACGTGCATTATGGGTGCATGGTAATATTTATGATTCTACAGTAGATGCATTAAAGGCAAAAGGCTTGCAGTATGATCAAAAAGCGAATCAAATCGTATATTATCAAAACTCAGCCTTCCCATCAGGTTGGTTGAATACAATTCAAGCAAATGGTGATTTTAAATTTGGAGTACTTCCAGAGGAAATAAATGAACCGTTAAATTTAAAATTATTTGGATATGACCTTGCCACTGCAGGGAATATGGCAACTGGATATAAAGATTATGTCTTTGTAAAAGAAGGGACAGAATATGCTGTTCCAAGTTATGACAAGGATAAAATAAAATTAGGTGAAAAAATTACGTTAACTTTGAATCTTAATAATGTAAAACAGCTTATGTCAGGTACATTTGAAATTCCTTATTACAAGCAGTTATTTAAATTTGTAGATGTGAAACCAAATCCAGCACTTACGGAATATGTAAAACAGCATGGACTGAACCTTAAATTAGAAGATCCGAAGATAAATGAAGAAGGAACTTGGGAAAATAAGGTGAAAGTTGGCGCGTCATTGGAAGGAAAAGAATTTAAAGGGTTAGATGGTGATACACCATTTTTAGATGTGACATTCGAAATGACGAGTGATGAATATTTTAATGATTTAACTGTATTTGGAGCAGATAAGTTCACTTATACAAAAGCTGGTGCATCAGAAGGTATTGACATTCCTGTGTTTAAAGATAAATCTTTTGCTATTGTTTCAAAACATTCAACGGTTACAGGATATATTGGTCCGGAAGCTTTCTTGAATGAAGAGGGGTATTTAGGTAAGAAAGACTATACAAAACTAGGAGCAAAAGTGTACGCAGTTGGCAAGGACGGAAAGAAATATACAGGAACGATTAATGAAAATGGGCAATTTGAGATTCATAGTGTTCCAGTAAGCGATAAAGAATATGATATTTTCGTAGAAATGCCAGGTCATTTGAATAGTAAATTAACAACAAAAATAGGGAAGATGCAAGACGGTGAATTAGTGGGACAAAACTTTAAAGCTGACATGGATGATAACCTTGCGGGTGATGTAAACGGCGATAAAATGGTAGATATTCAAGATGCTAGAATAGCAGCTTTATCGTATGGAAAAGGAAAAGTATCTGTAAAAGATGGAGATATAAATCAAGATGGTGTTGTAGATGAAACAGATATTCGTTTTATTGAGAAAAACTTCTTGAAAAAGGGGCCAGATGCTAAAGGGAATCAGAAACCGAAAGAAAATGTAGGGCCAGTGACATTAGATAAAATCTTACGTTCTATTGGCTTAGAACCAAAAAAATAGGTGGACAAACTTCTAGAGTAAATAATGCAATCAGACAATGAATAGTAAATGAAATGAGATTGGCTAACAAATGACCGGTAATGATTTACGGTAACATTACCGGTTATTTAAAAAGTAATATTCGTTTTGGTACACGAAGTAACTAGTTTAAATTTAGTTCAATTTCGTTGTGGGACAAGGTAGTTGCTTAAATTATTTTGTGGGATGGAAATAAGGTTTGTAGTTTGAACTTTAAAAATAGGGGGACTTGTGAAATGAGTATGAAGAAAAAACTTGGTATGGGTGTTGTAACTGCAGCGCTTGGTTTATCTTTAATTGGCGGGGGAACATATGCGTATTTTAGTGATAAGGAAGTATCACAAAACACGTTTGCAGCGGGTACTTTAGATTTGAGTGTTAATCCTGAAGTTGTTATTAATGTCGACAATATTAAACCAGGTGATGAAATGGAGCGTGGTTTTCAATTAGTAAACAAGGGAACCTTAGCAATAGGAGATGTAAAACTCCTGACAGATTACAGTGTAATTGATGCTAAAGGAGATAACGGAAATTCTGATTTTGGTGATCATATCCGTGTTGATTTCTTGTGGAATTTGGATAAAAATGAGGTTCCAATTTGGTCTACTACCTTATCTGAATTAAAGGTAGCTACGCAAAACGGCAGTATTCCTGATCTTGTACAAAAAGGTGTTGTAGACCGAGAAGGAAATGGACTTGCTCCTGGTGATGATGATACTTTCTATGTAATGTTCACATTTGTAGATAATGATGAAGAGCAAAATGTATTTCAAGGAGATTCATTAAAATTAAATTGGACTTTCAATTCAATGCAGACAAAAGGTGAAGAGAAGTAAAAATAAATGTTATATACGAGAATCAATTGATGAAGAATTGATAAATAGAACTTTTAATAGTGTAAAGGTTGATTTAGTGAATCAACCTTTTTTGCTATTCATAGCAGTACTTCTAATATTTATGGCGAATTGAATAGAGGGTATATAGGAGTGATGGAAACACATGCCTTTTGCTATTATTCTGTTGTGAACCCTTCTGTTCGGTCATATTTTTTACATTGAAATCATTTTTGTTAATTTTTTCTTTTTGTGAGAAAATTATGATTGGATTATTTGGAAAAAATAGCCTTGAAAGTTACGTTACGTCATCTTTTATACTTAAGGAAACACAGAGTAGGGGGATGGTGTATATGATTTTGAAAAGTATGTGGGGATGGAAAGAAATCTTATATTTATTTATGTTTGTATTCATTATTGTTCCAGTAACAGTTGAATCTCTTTTTTATGACTATGCTTTACAAGTAATAGGGAACGCATTATATGCGGGAGTATTAATGGGATTTATAATGGCAGTGATATTTACTACTGTAGTTTATCTTTTTTGTATAAAAAGATATAAATTGTCGTGGAAAGACATTGGAATTCGGAAGCTTTCATGGAGAAATTTCCTATGGACAGTGGTAGCGCTAATTTTCTTAATTATAGTTAGTATTGCTATATTAATGATAATGGAGAAAATGGGTATTTCTTTTGAAAATAGTAAAACGGAAACAATCCAAAATGATAAATCAATATACGCGTTCTGTATCGCGGTAATTGGAGCAGCAGTTATATCACCAATCTATGAAGAAATTTTGTACCGAGGTGTTTTTTATACGTTTTTTCGTGATAGATATGGCATATGGGGCGGGGTGCTTATAAGTTCCATAATATTTACCGTTGTCCATATTCCAACATATAACACATTACCAGTGAACTTTTTAAGTGGAGTAGTATTTGCGTGGTTATATGAGAAAACAAATTCTATTCTATCAGCTATGATTGCCCATGCACTATTCAATTTCATAGCAGTACTTCTCACATTTGTGTCGAATTAAGAAGATATATAGGAGGGATATAGATGGAAATAGCTGTAGAACGAGTTTTTACAAGAGAGATTTTAGCGGGGGCAGCAAAGGCATTTCATGTAACAGTGGAAGAAAAGCCACTTGGAGACTTTGAAAATTATATTTTTAAGGCGAAGGGCGATCATGGTGAAGATTACGTATTACGTTTAACACACTCTTCTCACCGTTCAAAAAAAGAAGTCGAAGCTGAACTAGATTTTTTACGATATGTTGCGGAGCATGGGGCAAAGGTAGCAGGGCCTCTTTATTCAACGTCTCAAAACCTTGTAGAAGAAATTGGAGCAGAGGATGGAACCTTCTTTTTCGCTTCCTTATTTACATATGCAAAAGGTGAGCAAGTAAAAGGGGAAGAATCATCTTATTGGGGAGACGCTTACTTTGAAGCGTGGGGAAAAGCGATTGGCCAACTGCATCGCCTAACAATGAACTATCCTAAAACAGACTATCGTGATACGTGGGAAGAAGATGAAAGTGGCATTGTTAATGAATTAGAAGATGATCAAGTGAAAAAGATTGCAGCGGTATTAATGGATGAAATAAAGGTCCTTCCAATTGAAAGAGAAACGTTTGGTCTTATGCATGGTGATATTCATCCAGGTAATTTTCATTATGATGGTAAAGAGCTAACAATCTTTGATTTTGATGATGCGGCTTATAATTATTTTATACATGATTTAGCGATGGTTCTCTATTATTCTGTTTTATTTACACCGTGGACAGTGGAAGAGAAGACTGATTTTGCTCGTAAACAGCTACAAGTGTTAAGAAAAGGATACGAATATGAACATAAGCTAGCGGATAGTTGGTATGAATCGTTACCGCTATTTTTACGCTTACGCGATATAGGTTTATATGGCACGCTCCAAAAGAAGTTTAAGGGGAAAGATATGCCAGATAACTTTCGGGAATTATGTGAAGAATTATATGACAGAATTATAAGCAAAGAAGCGATTGTGAATATATAATACATTTTGTTCAAAACAAAGTATATAAAATAAATATATACTTTGTTTTTTTATACAAAAATATGTTTGTTTTATTAAAATAATATTGTCATAGATTCGGTATACATTTATAATTTTTATATATTCTGAAAATTCTTTATAAAGAAGGAGGGGGAATATTGGAAGCTATCGTAAATTGGATAAATAATATTGTTTGGAGTCCAGCACTTGTTTATTTATGTTTAGGAGTAGGTTTATATTTTTCCATTCGAACGAGGTTTTTACAAGTAAGGCATGTAGGAGAAATGGTGAAGCTGACATTTAAAGGAGAAAAATCAGAGGCTGGTGTTTCTTCGTTCCAAGCGTTAGCGCTTTCGTTATCAGGACGCGTTGGGACAGGGAATATCGCTGGGGTAGCAACAGCAGTTGCATTCGGTGGACCAGGAGCTGTATTTTGGATGTGGGCAGTAGCCTTTTTAGGAGCAGGATCAGCTTATGTAGAATCAACACTCGCGCAAATATATAAGACGAAACATCAAGGACAGTTTCGTGGTGGACCTGCTTATTACATTGAAAAAGGTTTAGGTGTGAAATGGTATGCATTAGTATTCGTTGCAGCGACAATTATTGCAACGGGGCTTTTATTGCCAGGTGTGCAAGCAAATAGTATTGCCGTAAGTTTAGAAACAGCTTTTGGAATTAACACTACCGTATCAGGGGCTTTATTAGTTGTTGTATTAGCTATTATCATCTTCGGTGGCGTAAAGCGAATCGTTAACGTTGCACAAGTTGTCGTACCGTTTATGGCAGTTGGTTATATTTTAGTAGCTTGCGTTATTGTTGCTATGAATATTGAAAAATTGCCAGAAGCATTTATGTTAATTATAAGAAGTGCTTTTGCATTAGAAGCGGCTTTCGGTGGTATTATCGGTTTAGCAATTTCTTGGGGAGTAAAACGTGGTATTTATTCCAACGAAGCAGGGCAAGGGACTGGACCACATGCAGCAGCAGCTGCGGAAGTATCACATCCAGCTAAACAAGGTTTAGTGCAAGCATTTTCCGTTTACATTGATACATTATTTGTTTGTTCAGCAACAGCATTTATGATGATTATTACAGGCATGTATAACGTGTTTGATGCAAGCGGAAAAAACTTTATCGTAAATAAATTAAATGGTGCTCAGCCAGGACCAGGATATACACAGGCAGCGGTAGAATCTGTTTTCCCTGGATTTGGAAACGGTTTCGTTGCAATCTCGTTACTATTCTTTGCATTTACAACAATTATGGCGTATTACTACATTGCAGAAACGAATATCGCGTACTTAAATCGAGATAAAGACCGTCCTTGGCTGTCTATGGTACTAAAGTTTGTATTTTTAGGAGCTGTATTCTACGGCTGTATAAAAACAGCAGCAACGGCTTGGGCTTTAGGTGACATCGGTGTAGGAATTATGGCATGGGTAAATATCATTGCGATTTTACTATTACAAAAACCTGCATTAGTTGCATTAAAGGATTATGAAAAGCAGAAAAAGGAAGGAAAAGATCCAGTATTTGATCCAGGGCCATTAGGAATTAAAAATGCTGATTTCTGGGAGCATGAATACGGGAAAGATAAGAAAGAAGAAGTATCTTGATAGAATAGAAATGGAGAAGCAAAGGGACAATCCCTTTGCTTTTTTTATGGACAAAATAAGGCTGGAAGTTATTTTTTTGCCCATTTTTGAATATAAAAAGAATGTACATGCTTTGTTAGGGGAAGGGGGGAGTATGTTGATAGAGTTTCGTAATGTAAATAAATATTATGGTACTTTTCAAGTTTTAAAAGATATTAATGTACAAGTGAAAAAAGGTGAAGTGGTAGTAGTTGTTGGGCCGTCCGGATCAGGAAAAAGTACGTTGCTACGGTGTATAAATCAGTTAGAGACAATTACAGATGGAGCGTTAATTGTACAAGGTACGGAGGTACACAATGCAAAAACAGATATGAATGAATTACGCCGAAATATTGGAATGGTCTTTCAACATTTTTATTTATATCCACATAAAACGGTTCTTCAAAATATTACACTAGCACCGATTAAAGTAAATAAAGTTTCAAAAGAAGAAGCTGAGAAAACAGCGATGTTTTATTTAGAGAAGGTAGGAATCCCAGAGAAGGCTAGTGTATACCCGCATCAACTATCTGGAGGACAACAGCAAAGGGTAGCAATTGCTAGGGGGCTCGCAATGCAGCCAGAAATTATGCTATTTGATGAGCCTACGTCTGCCCTTGATCCAGAGATGATCGGAGAAGTACTTGATGTTATGAAAACGCTAGCTAAAGAAGGGATGACGATGGTCGTTGTCACGCATGAAATGGGATTTGCGCGAGAAGTGGCAGATCGGATCTTATTTATGGATGATGGCAAGATCATTGAGGATACAACACCGGCGCAATTTTTTGCAAGTCCTGAACAAGAAAGGGCGCGTCTATTTTTAAGAAGAGTGTTAAATCATTAAAGGAGGAATTTCATGCTTAAAATGAAAAGGTTATTTACGTTAATCGTATTCTCATGTTTATTCGTACTTGTCGTTGCTGGATGTGGAAGTAAAAAAGATGAGGCGAAAGAAACGAATACGAAGCAAGGCGGGGCTGTGGAGCAAATTAAAAAGCGCGGGAAGCTAGTAGTTGGGGTGAAGAATGATACGAACTTATTTGGATTGAAAAATCCTTCAACAGGGCAAGTAGAAGGGTTTGATGTTGATATCGCAAAGGCGCTTGCGAAAAAAATCCTTGGAGATGAAAAGAAACTAGAATTAAAAGAAGTAACGTCTAAAACGCGTATTCCACTACTGAAAAACGGTGATATTGATGCAATTATCGCAACAATGACAATTACGGAAGAACGTAAAAAGGAAGTAGATTTTTCAGATGTATATTTTAAAGCAGGGCAATCGTTACTTGTGAAAAAAGGAAGCGATATTAAAAATATTGATGATGTGAAAAAAGGTGTGAAAGTGTTAGCGGTAAAAGGCTCAACGTCTACAAATAATATACGCCAAAAATCTCCAGAGTCGACTGTATTAGAATTTGAAAATTACAGTGAGGCATTTACGGCGTTAAAAGCAGGAAAAGGGGATGTTTTAACGACAGATAACGCAATTCTTTACGGCATGGCGAAACAAGATTTAAATTATGAAGTTGTAGGGAAAATTTTCACGGATGAGCCGTACGGAATTGCGGTACAAAAAGGTGCAGATGATTTAACGAAAGAGATTAATAGCTTACTAAAAGATATGAAGGCGAACGGGGAGTACGACAAATTGTATGAAAAATGGATTGGGCAAAAACAAGAGTAGTAAAGTGATAGTTTAATTAATGGAGCTGTATTCCCATTGATAAATAGCAAGAGGATGAGGGGATACTCATCCTCTTCTTGTAAAGAAAGAGGGGAGAATATGTGCCTGATTTTTCTATATTAACGAATAACATTGATATGTATTTAGAAGGCTTTAAATATACAGTGATGTCTAGTGTAATTGCGTTAATAGGCAGCTTTATTTTGGGAGTAATTTTGGCTGTAATGCGTATTGCACCTATTCGTATTTTAAATTGGATAGGATCAGCTTTTGTAGAGTTTGTAAGAAATATTCCACTCGTATTAATTGCATTTATATTTTATTTCGCTTTACCTGTAATAGGAATTACTTTAAATGGTTTTGTAGCAGGAACAGTTACGCTTACCGTATATACGGCAGCATTTATTGCAGAAGTCATTCGCGCTGGGATTTTATCAGTTGCAAAAGGTCAAATGGAAGCGGCGCGGTCTTCAGGATTAACGTATGTACAGGGAATGTATTATGTTGTTTTACCCCAGGCGATGAAAATCGTAATCCCTCCTTTAGGAAATCAATTTCTCAATTTAGTAAAAAACTCTTCCATACTTGGAATTATCGCTGGTACGGATTTAATGTATCAAGGAGACTTAATTTCAACGAAGACATTTGTTACGTTCGACGTCTATATATTTGTCGGGGTATTTTATTTAATATTAACAATTCCGCTCAGTATGCTAGTGCGTTATTTAGAAAAACGCTTAGCAAAGGAGGCGGTGTAAATGGATTTTAAGGGAGCAATAACAGGTGATCATATTCTGTTCTTATTAAAAGGATTACTTATAACATTAGAGGTAGCGCTCGTAGCAATTGTACTTAGCTTTATTATTGGTAGTGTAATAGGGATATTGCGCTATATGAAAATCCCCGTAGTCTCACAAGTATTAGGAATTATCGTTGAAGTGATTCGAAACTTACCACTACTTTTAATTATATTTTTCACGTATTTTGCACTTCCAGAAGTAGGATTGAAATTAGAAATTATAACAGCTGTAATTGTTGCTTTAACAGTATTTGAAGCAGCAATGATATCTGAAATTGTTCGAAGTGGTCTATTATCGATTGAAAAAGGTCAAATTGAGGCCGCAATATCTTCAGGATTAACGTATGTTCAAGCACTTTGGCATATTATTTTGCCACAAGCATTAAGGAGAATGGTCCCGCCACTTGTCAGTCAGTTTATTTCATTGCTGAAAGATACATCATTAGCAGTTGGTATATCACTGCCAGAGCTTATGCATAATGCTCAAATTATTAGCGGACAGAATGTAAATTATATGATTCCAACGTTTATAGTAGTAGCTTGTATGTATTTTATCGTAAATTATAGTTTATCAATTTTATCGAGAAGATTAGAACTCCGTTAACTCTTACAAAATATGTAAGAGTTTTTCCTTGTTTATCCTTATTTCCCTCTAATTAGAATCTAAATCTCGTTATAATTCGATTTTTTATATTGTTTTATCAGAAAAGTTTTAATTTTATATAGAAATTGTAACCGCTTTCGTGTATATTTTTATTATCAGAAAATTTTAACAAGATATAGGGGTATCGGTAGGGGGAGGATTTAGATGCAGCAACCAACAAATGAGAAATTACATCGTACGATGAAGAGTAGACATTTATTTATGATCGCATTAGGTGGTGTAATCGGAACTGGTTTTTTCTTAGGTTCAGGTTACACCATTAATCAGGCGGGACCAGGGGGAGCCATCCTTTCATATTTAGTGGGCGGATTTATTATGTATTTAACAATGCTTTGTCTTGGAGAGTTAACGGTAGCAATGCCAGTTTCAGGCTCTTTCCAAAAGTATGCGACGAAGTTTATTGGACCAGGAACGGGCTTTATGATCGGCTGGCTATATTGGCTTGGCTGGGCAGTAACAGTAGGACTAGAATTAACGTCAATCGGTTTAATGATGAAAAGATGGTTTCCGAATGTTGATGTTTGGGTATGGTGTCTTGTATTCGGCGTTATTTTATATGCTTCAAACGCTATCTCAGCGAAGAGTTATGCTGAATTAGAGTTTTGGTTCTCTAGTATTAAAGTAGTTACAATTCTTGCATTTGTTGTTCTTGGTGGTAGTGCATTATTAGGGTTTATATCATATGACGGAAAAGAAGCAGCACCTCTTTTCTCTAACTTTGTAAGCGATGGTGGATTATTCCCGAATGGACTAGCTGCTGTATTACTTACAATGATTACAGTTAACTTCTCGTTCCAAGG
Source organism: Bacillus cereus group sp. BfR-BA-01309 (assembly GCF_022664315.1). Classification (NCBI taxonomy): domain Bacteria; kingdom Bacillati; phylum Bacillota; class Bacilli; order Caryophanales; family Bacillaceae; genus Bacillus; species Bacillus cereus group sp. BfR-BA-01309. The sequence continues at coordinate 84,299 of NZ_JAKUHE010000011.1, read as the reverse complement.
AACAGAGTTAATCGGGATTGCAGCGGGAGAAAGTGAAAATCCAGAAAAAACAATTCCACGTGCGATTCGTAATACAGTATGGCGTATTATGTTATTCTTCATTTTAACAATGACAATTTTAGTCGGATTAATTTCTTGGAAGGAAGCTGGCGTAATTGAAAGTCCATTTGTAGTTGTATTTGATAAAATTGGTATTCCATACGCAGCTGATATTATGAACTTCGTTATTATTACAGCGTTACTATCTGTAGCGAATTCAGGATTATATGCGGCAACTCGTATATTATGGTCACTTGCAAATGAAGGAATGGCACCAACTTCTTTCAAAAAAGTAAATAAACGAGGTATTCCAATTACAGCGCTAGTCGTAACGATTGCGGTAGCAGGGTTATCTTTATTCACAAGCTTCCTTGCAGAAGATACAGTATACATGTACTTATTATCTATAGCTGGTTTATCGGCTGTATCAAGTTGGATTATTATTGCTCTATCGCAACTTCGCTTTAGAAGTCAATATATAAAAGGCGGAGGAAAGTTAGAGGACTTAAAATATAAAACACCGTTATATCCGATTGTTCCTATTTTAGCTTTAATTACAAATAGTATCGTTGTTATTAGTTTAGCGTTTATTCCGGAACAAAGAATGGCGTTATACTGTGGTATTCCATTTATCATTTTCTGCTATATATATTATTATATGAGTAAGAAACGGAAGAAACCGATGAAAGTGGAGATGGAAGCGAAGTATGAAAATAAAAATTAAGCATGATGATATACAGGCAGATTTATCGTATGGTTCATTAGTGATTGGAAAAGAAGATGGGTATTCACCGTTACAATTACTCGTTTCTTCTATCGCAGGATGCAGTGCAATTGTCTTTCGAACAATTTTAGAAAAGAAACGTATTACATACGATACGTTTACAATTGAGACTGAAATTGGTAGAAGTGAAGCTTTATCAAAACCAGTTGAAAGTGTTCATTTGCATTATAAAATTAAAGCACAAAACATTACAGAAGAGCAATTGGACAAGGCGCTACAACTTGCAGTGAAAAATTGCACGATTGTTCAATCTGTAAAAGATAGTATAAATATTACGGAAACAATTGAACTAATAAAGTGAAACATAAAAACGTGAGAATACGGCTCTCACGTTTTTATGTTTTTAACAGAGGGGGAAATATAATGGAATGCTTAGGGTGTAAATTAGCAAGCGGAGAGGAAAACATATATAAAGTATATGAAGATGATTATGTAACATGCTTTTTAGATCATGAACCTTTCTATCCAGGACACACTTTAATCGTGCCGAAGCAACATGTTGTAGAAGTGGACGAATTAGATGAGGTTATAGCAAAATTTATTATGGATGCTTCTAAGCTTATTGCAAAAGCGATTAAGCTATTATATAAACCAGATGGAATTACGATTTGCCAAAATGGTGGAATCTTTAACGAGTTAACGCATTATCATATGCATGTCGTGCCAAGATATAAAGAGCGCTCTTTTGCTGAGTTTTATACGGTGCAACCGGGAGAAAAGCAGAATCATAACTTGGAAGAGACAAAGTATTTGTTAAAAGAAGTGATAGAGCAAATGCTGTTTACTGAAAAGGCGTAAGAGGGATGTTCTTAATGGAACAGTCAGGAAAATTCTAATAAACAAAAGCCCAATTTCTCAGTTAAAATAGAGGAATTGGGCTTTTGTTTATTCTATTATTAAATTTTATCTATAAAAAGATTTTGCAGTGTCACAAAGTATAGCACCCATTCGTTATATAGAGTGAGAGGAGGAATTATATGAAAGTTACAAACAACGATTATGAAAAGATGGAAGAGCTATATGAGTTGTACGAACAAAAAATTTATTATGTAGCTTATTCTATTTTAAATAATATTCAGCAGGCTGAAGATGCGGTTCAAGAGACGTTTATTACTCTTTATAAGAACTTGGAAAAGCTCCATAGCTTGAGCAGTGAAGAGCTTAAACGCTATATTTTGAGGGTCGCGAAAAACAAGGCGATTGATAGTTACCGGAAAAATAAACGACATGAAACATTTTTAGAAGAATATGAAAGAGAATCAATAGAAGCAGTAGATGAAAATGTTGAAGAGTGGGAAAAACGTAAAATGTCTGAGGTTCAAATTGATGCATTGCTAAAAGAATTAAATGAATCTAATAAACAGGTGTTTAAGTACAAAGTCTTCTATAACTTAACGTATCAAGAAATTTCAAATGTCATGGGGATAACCGAAGCGAATGTCCGCAAGCAGTTTGAACGCGCTCGAAAAAGAGTTCAAAATATGATAGGAGGTATACAACATGACGAATTCAAAGAACTCCAAAGAAATATATGAACTTGCTGAAAAAATTGCTTTAGATGATTTTGATAAACTCGAAGAAAAACATGAATTTTCACATACATATACGCGCAAAAAGAAATTGTTTATGGAGGAAATGAAGCTGAAAGATGGACAACCGCAGAAAAATCGTAAAAGACATCGTATGTTAATCGCTGCTGCTTGCTTATTGATCGGCATGCCGACAACTGTTTTTGGTGCAGTGAAAGTCTATAATATGATTGTTCAAAAACAAAATTACGAAGTAAATGTTTCCTTAACAAATAAGGATTCGAAAAAGAGTGATCAGTGGTATAAGTTGAAGATTGGTAAATTGCCAGAAAATATGGAAGCAATTGATGACTCTGCTATGAAATATTCATTTAAAGATAACTATGCAAAGGGTGGATTTTCTTTCATTCTTTGGAGAGTAGGAAAAGATTCGAATTTTAAAACGCTGTACTCAAAAAGCTACGAAGAGAAAGAGATAAATGGTAAGAAAGCAGTGATTGTCCATAGAGACACCGGAGGCAAAGAATTACCGTTTAACAGACAGGTCTTTCTGCTTTTTGAGAAAGAGGGGATTATGTTAGAAAGTTTTATTGGAGCCGATGTAAATGAAGAACAAATGATGGATGTCTTAGCGAACATTTCACTTGAGCCCACATCAAAGGAAAAGGCATCATCTATATCAAATTATGATGAAGATCGTTTTAGCAAAGCGAAAGAATCAACAAAACCGAGCGTTATTCCTTTGAAAAAAAATAGCAAACAACTATTTAGCGTAGGTCAAACGGTTCCAGTAACCATAGATAACATTGGGAGTAACAGCAAACTTGAATATGTTATCGAAAAAGTGGAAGTCTTTGATTCAATCAAAGATTTTAAACAAGAGAACTTTAATGAATTGGGACTAGAAATACTAAGCGAGAATAAGGCTTTAGATCAGACGAAAAAATTGCTACCGTACAAACGAGATGTATATAAAGTTGGAAATGGTAAAGATTCAATTGACGAATTAGTAGAGTCAAAGTCCGTTAATCTCAAATTTGTCTACCTGACAACAACAGTGAAAAACATTGATAAACAGGCGACAAAAGAAATCTATATGCATCCACGCATACAAATGCTTACATCTAAAAATAATGCATGGAACTATGCTGGAAAAGATGGGATTGCCGAAAAAAGTATTATGACGGGCGAAGTTGATTATTTAGAACCTCACGGAGATGGAAAAAGCTTTTATAATATTGGTAGTATCACACCAGGGAAAACGGTGAAAGTTAACTTAGGTTATTTTGTAGATGAAGATAAACTAGATTCAATCTTTCTGGATGCTTTCAATTACAGAGGGACTGGCGACACTGAAAATATGAATGCGAAACATCGTTGGTGGTTTGACATTCGTCAACAGTCAAACAACTAGGAACAACTAGACTAAAAAGCTGCTTATATTTAGCAGCTTTTTTCGTCTTCATACATATGTAAAATTTCTTTCGCGCGCATACGTAAACCATCTATTAATTCTTTCGGTTTTAAAACTCTTGCATCTTTTCCAAGTCTATAAAACAAAGGGGTAATAAAGTTAATTTCTCCTTTATCTATTGTTGAATGTATATATCCTGTTCCGTCTTCGTTTACTACCACGAATTCTTCAAGATAAGGAACGCTTTTACATTGGCGCACGCCTTCTGCTGTTAATGAGACATGTAACTGGGTAGGAATGTGTACTACGTTAGAGCTCGAGTCGAACCATTCTTCTAAATTCATGAACGTCTCTTCATTTTCTTCTGTTGATAATATAGAAAGAATACGATCAACGCGATACAGTAATACTTTTTTTCTACTGAGGTCATAGGATGGTAAGTACCATAGCCCATCATGAGCGTATACACCGATAGGATGAACATGTTTTGTTTTTATCCCCGATTTAGATTCATATTGAAAGTGTAAATTTTTATTCTCGATAGCTGCGGTTAACACTTCGTTTAAAAGAGGTGTATCAATTGCTCTCTTCGGATTCCAAAAAGCAATATAAGAGCGTATTTTATCAACTTTCGCTTTCGCATCATGTTGTAGAGAGCTATACAGTTTATGCGTAACGGAATTGATTTCTGTATTAAAAGGTAAGTCTCGATAGTAACTTAAAGATTGAAACGCAAAAAAGATGGAGACTGCTTCTTCTTCGGTAAATAAAATGGGGGGAATGACTTTATTCGTTAATACTTTATATCCTCCGTTACGACCTTGTTCAGCATAAATAGGTAATCCCATATCACTTAAATCTACAATGTATCTATGGACAGTACGAACGGAAATATTAAATTCATCAGCTATTTCCTGAGCTGTAAATGTTCTTTTTGTAGAAGCGAATATAAGAATATCTAATAAGCGTTTAGCTTTTGACAAATGTATCACCTTTTTCTTTTTAAACATGACATAAATTGTCGTGTTTTATTGATAGTATATTGTTTACATCATAATGTTATCAAGATGAGATGCAAGGAGGAAAATGAGATGTCACGTGAAGTTGTTTTATTTATAGCCGCTAGTTTGGATGGATATATTGCGAAAGAAAATGATGATTTAGAGTGGTTAATGGAAACCGAAGGAGAGGGAGATAACGGTTATACAGAAATGTATGAAACGATTGATACAATAATTATGGGAAAACGAACGTACGATTATGTAGTAGAGCATACAGAAACATTTCCGTACTTAGATAAAGCATGTTATGTTTTTTCTCGTTCAGAAAAAGGTTCAGACGGAAACGTGGAGTTTGTAAACGAAGATGTAGTGGAGTTTACTAAAAGGTTAAAAGCACAAGAAGGATCTAAAATATGGATGGTTGGTGGAGGAAGTTTACTGAGTGAGTTCTTTAAAAATAATCTAATTGATGAATATATCGTTACGATTACACCGCATATATTAGGTTCTGGAGTTCCATTATTTCAAGACAAGAATCCAGAAATTAATTTAACTTTAACCGATACGAAACGTTTTGGGCAATTTGTAAATTTATATTATAAAGTGAAACTTTAATCAGTGGGGGTTTTCTTCATCCTCACTGATTATTAGTTGAACCAATCGGACTTTAATGGGCAGCCCGACCCCCGCCTAAATTCTTTGCTTTCGCTGAATTTTGAGTTGGGGGTCTTACTGCCCATTAAAGCGGGATAAAGTAAAATGATAAAGAAACACGACTACCATCAGTAGTCGTGTTTTTGTATGGATGGTAATGAAATGATAAAGCAAGACCCGTGATCGACTTCGCTCGTTACAGTAACATTCCCGCCGTGTAGTTCTACAATTTCTTTTACGATAGATAGCCCTAAACCAGTTCCGCCTGTAGCTCGTGATCTTGCTTTATCAACTCGATAAAAGCGGTCGAAAATGTGAGGGACGTCTTCAGGAGGAATACCTTCGCCTTCATCTTCAATGGTAATAGAGATATTTTTATGTTCTTCTGTAACAGAAATGTTTATATGAGAATGTTCTTTTGAATGTCTATAAGCGTTATTTAACATGTTTATTATAACTTGTTCAAATCGCTGTTCATCTAAGTTTACTACCAGTGTAGGAGGACAAGAGAAAGAAACTGTAATGTATCTTTCTTTATACATGGCATTTACTTTTTCGGCTATGCGAGTAAGGAAGGTGTGTAAATGTACTTCCTTTACTTGAATAGAAAAGTTATGTTGCTCCATTTGTGCAAGTGAAAATAAATCTTGAACTAAGTTCGTAATATAATCAGACTCATCTTTTATAATAGATAAATATCGCAAACGTTGCTCAGGAGATGTGGTTTCTTTTAAAGCAATGTCAGCATAACCTCTTACGTATGTTAACGGTGTTCGTAATTCATGAGCAACACTTGCTAGAAATTCACTTCGCTCTGTTTTCATATAATGTAAATCATTAGCAAGCGTTTGAATAGACGATGCTAGTTCACCAATTTCGTCATTGCGAGTAGTCGTTAACGAAACGGATAAATCGCCTTTACTCATTTTTTCAGTGGCATGTTTCATGTGTAACAATGGTTTTGTTAACAACCGTGATAATAGAAAGATGGTGATGACTGTTAATAGAAACGTAATGACTCCGGCAATAATGAATTGTTTTGTTAGCCCGTTAACCATTTCCTCGATTGATTCTGTTCCGAGAAACATATATACATAGCCTTCCGTTTTTTCAGCCACTACAATGGGGCTCACTGTACATATATAATTAGATGTTTTCCAATGATTCTCTATAATTGCTCCGTCATGATCTGTCCGTGTTTGCATCTTTTCAATATGCTTTTTTATCGTAGTATTTATTTCATTGGATTTAGCTAGCACATCCTTATTTGCATTTGTAATAACGACAGTGGTTTCGGCTTCGGATTCCATTAGTGCAACATGGGAGATTGTTTGCTTATCAAAATACTTTTCAAGGACATCTCGGTGACTATTTCCGCGCTTTAATAAAGCTGTCATTTCTTCATTTACTCTATTGTTAACGAGGCTATAATAAAGCAAGACAAATAGAACACTTTCGATTAAAAGTGTAACAATTAAAAAATAAAATCCGAGTTGAATAGAAATTCGCTTCATCGTTTTGCTCCTTAATCTAGAGTATCAACCCATCGATACCCGACTCCGTAAACAGTTTTTAAATGGTGATCAATAGGGAAATTAACTTTTCGTAATTTATCACGCAAATTACGAATATGTGAATCGACTGTTCTATCTTCTGTATTTGTATTTAGTCCCCAAATTCGTTCAATGAGCTGATCACGGCTTAATACGTAGTTCACATGACGTAAAAATAATCCGAGTAAAGAGAATTCGATTGGAGTGAGGAGAAGCTCTTCATTATCGACAGAGATGAAATGCTTTGCCTCATCCCATAAAATACCGTGATATTGGATTTGCGCGTGTTGATTCGTTCGCCTTAAAACAGCTTCAATTCTTGCGAAAAGCTCTTCTTCATGGAAAGGTTTTGTTACGTAATCATCTGCTCCAAGTTTTAACCCTTGGATGACATCAACCGTTTGATCACGAGCCGTTACCATAATGATAGGAACGTTACTAAAGGATCGAATTCTTTTGCACGTTTCCCAACCATCCATCTTTGGCATCATAATATCGAGTAAAACAAATTTGAAGTTTCGATTTTCTATATGTGAAATAGCTTCTTCCCCGGATACTGTACATACGCAGTTGTATCCGATTGGAGTAAGATAAAGCGTTAATAATTCAAGCATTCTCGGCTCATCATCTACGAGTAGTATATCGACCATAGAGTACCTCCGCATTTGTAGTTATTACTTAAATTGTAAGTCAAAATCATGAAGAAATGGTGCAGATTATCATGCATCTGCATAATTTCTTCAGAATTGCTTGTTATTGTAAAGTTGAAATTTCATTTTAGGTAATCATATTGGCTCGAAAACAATTCATACGGAGGCGGTATAGTGAAAAAGATGACCCGAATCTTTGGGATAACAATAATTACAGCAGTTGGTCTTGCTGCATGTGGACAAACGAACATGGATCATAAAAATCATGAATCTAAAGAAGAGAAACAAACAGAGCAAAAGGAAATGAAAATGAATCAGGAGGTAACTGCGCCGAAAGAAATGAACGAAGGGGCGTTGAATAATTTATTAACGACAAGTTTAAAAAATGTAACGAGATTAAACACAAACGATTCTTTGCAAATGTCAGTACTAACTTCGCAAACGATATGGCCAGCAACGCATAAGGAGAATCAGCCAGGCGCTATTATTTTAGTACCAGTAAATGAGTGGCAATTAGGTATTGCGAGTGCGGATCTTATTCACCATCCGAATAACGGGCCGATTTTATTTATAGAAAAAGAAAAGGTACCCGAAATGACGTTAAAAGAAATAAAACGATTAAATCCGCTCGGAACGAAAGATGGAACACAAATTATGGTGATGGGGGATATAGGTGCATCTATCCTAGAGCAATTAAAAGCATATAAAGTAAAGCAAATAAAAGAAACGGATCCAGCTATATTTGCTAAAGATGTCGATAAAGAATATGCCGATATAACAGGTAGCTATCCAAATAGTGTTATTATCGGTTCGTCTGAAGAGGAAGGGCGTTTATATACAACACCAGCTGTAAATTGGATCTCTCATATGCCAGAACCGCTTTTATATACAGAAAAAGATAAGGTGCCAGAAGCGACGATAGAGGCATTAAAGATGAGAAAAGATAAAGCGAATATATATGTATTAGGACCAGAAAAAATTATTTCAAAAACTGTAGAAAAAGAGTTAAGTAAATACGGGAAAGTAACGCGTATTAGTGGTGAAACCCCAACAGAAAATTCCGTTGCCTTTGCGAAATTTAAAGATACAAAAACGAAATTTGGCTGGGGATTCACCAAACCAGGTCATGGTTTATCATTTGTTTCAAGCAAAACACCAGACTTAGCAGTTGCAGGAGCACCTTTTTCGCATATGGGTAAACACGCACCTGTTGTATTGTTAGAAGAAGGTAAAGCTTCACAACCAGTGTATGACTTCCTTGCTAGTATTCAGCCGAAGTTTAAAGATGACCCAACACTTGGACCGTATAACCACGGCTTCTTATTAGGAAGTACGAGTGATATTTCATTTGAAACACAAGGTATATTGGATGAGAGGTTAGAGATTGTTCAGGAAAGTGGTCAAGGGCACGGTGGACATTAATATAATGAGCAAGGGCGCTACTAAGGTAGTGCCTTTTTCTTTAGGAAACTTTTACATAGCAAAAATCTCTCTACTCGTTATATAATAGCCTTCGTGCAGTCGGCTTAGATTTTCTTATGGAGAAAATCAAATGAGAAAAGAGTAGAGGAGTGGTATTTTGTTTCAAACGATAAAAAATGATTGGTTCTCCAATGTGAGAGGGGACGTACTATCAGGAATTGTTGTCGCTTTAGCGTTAATTCCAGAAGCGATCGCTTTTTCTGTTATTGCAGGCGTGGATCCGACCGTTGGGTTATACGCTGCCTTTTGTATTGCAGTTACCATTGCATTTGTTGGTGGAAGAACTGGGATGATTTCAGCTGCAACAGGTGCAATGGCATTATTAATGGTAACGCTCGTGAAAGATCACGGTTTGCAATATTTATTTGCCACGACAATATTAACGGGGATTGTTCAAATTATTTTTGGCGTGTTCAAACTGAGCTCATTTATGAAGTTTGTTCCTAAATCCGTTATGAGTGGTTTTTTAAATTCACTTGGAATTTTAGTTTTTACAGCGCAATTGCCGCATTTTAAAAATGCAACTTGGCAAATGTATGGACTTGTCGCATTAGGACTTGCAATTATATATGTATTTCCACGTATTACGACGGCGGTACCGTCTACACTTATTTCAATTATCATCGTGACAAGTATTGCACTTATGAGCGGATTACAGTTAAAAACAGTCGGGGATATGGGAAGTCTGCCGAAAGAATTACCGTTCTTTAGCATTCCTGACGTGCCTTTTACACTTGAGACATTAGGGATTATTTTACCGTACGCAGTTATGCTTGCAATTATTGGTTTACTCGAGTCATTATTAACAGCTTCAGTTTTAGATGATATGACGCATACGGAAAGTAATAAGCATAAGGAAGCACGGGGGCAAGGTATTGCAAATATTGTTGCTGGTTTCTTCGGAGGAATGGCAGGATGTGCAATGATTGGACAATCTGTTATTAATATTAAATCAGGTGGACGAGGTCGTTTATCAACATTTGTAGCGGGCGGATTTTTAATCGTATTACTATTTGTTTTAGGTGACTATGTCGTTCATATTCCAATGGCAGCATTAGTTGCAGTTATGATTATGGTTTCAATCGGAACATTTGATTGGAACTCTGTAACAACGATTCATAAAGTACCAAAAGGAAATGCATTAGTTATGATCGTAACAGTTGTGATTGTCTTAATTACACATAATTTAGCATTAGGTGTAATTATCGGAACAGTAATTAGTGCAGTTTTATTTGCATTCAATATGGCAAAGATTCACGTGAAACATTTATATATTGAAAATAAGAAAATATACGAAATTCACGGTCAACTGTTCTTTGCATCTACAGCAGCCTTTATAAATAACTTTTCATTCAATGAATATGTAAAAGAAATTGAGTTGAATTTTACCCACGCACACGTATGGGACGATTCAGCGGTAGCCGCAATTGATAAAGTTATCATGAAGTATGAACAAAGTGGCGTGAAAGTAAGTATAACGGGATTAAATGAACGAAGCTCGAAAATCATTTCAAATTTAGCTACTTATAATAAAAGAATTGCAAGTTAGAAGCCTCCTTTTTAGGGGGCTTTATTATATAATACGAGTAGGATAACGAAAAGGGGATTCAGCATATGTACAAACAAATTATATTAGCATGTGACGGTTCTGAACATGCACTTCGAGCAGCGGAACATGCAACATATATTGCGAAATTTAATGAAGAAACAAATGTTGAAGTTGTGTACGTAGTAGATAATAGAACGGCAAAATCAGATATTATACAAGGTCAAACAGATTTAGAAACAATATCGGCTAGCCGAAAAGATAAATTAAAAGAGATTGAAGGTTTATTAAAGAAAGAGAACGTTTCTTATACAATTACAATATTACATGGCGATCCTGGAGATACGATTGTTCAATATGTAAATACAGGAGATATAGATCTTGTTATAGCTGGAAGTAGAGGGTTAAATACATTGCAAGAGATGGTGCTTGGTAGTGTCAGTCATAAAATAGCAAAACGTGTGAAATGCCCGGTGATGATTATTAAATAAATTGAGTGAGATATTTTGTAGTGTAAGCAAGACCTTGATATGATTCGAGGTCTTTTTTGACGTATAAAGGGAGAGAGCTTGGACATACTAGATATATAACTTTAAAGGGAAATTATTAACTTACAAATTTGTAAGTTTGTTGTTAGTGAAATCGATGTTATGAAAATTATTCCATTGGTAAAATAAACATATCGAAGGGGAGAGAGGGAGGATGAAAAAGATGAAAGCATTTCAAAATTTATCATATAGTCAAGGTGTCGGTCTTATTTGTTTAGGAGGATTTGCTGTATCTGTTACGTTAGCTGTTGTAATAAAGATGATTCATCAAATCTTTTAATCTTATGGTAAGGAAGGAATTGGTTGTTATTAATAGTAAGAGAAGGGTTATAAATGAAAAATAGCTCCTGGCATATATGTAGATGCTAGGAGCTATTTTCTTATTTCTCTGTTTCTGCTTTATCACTTGTTACGCTAACGTTACCCCATTTATATTGATCCACTGGTGTATATTTATAATCTTTTACGCGATTATTTACACCTTTTAAGTCAAATTTATAATGAAGTGGAATTAATGGCACTTCATCATGAACTAATTTTTGCCATTTATCGTATACATCTTTACGGTACTTTTCATCAGCAGCTTTTGGAGAAATACCTTCTTTTAATAATTCTGTGTTTTTGTCAGTAGCCCAACGTGTGTAATTGAACGATGCGTCTTTAGCCCAAATACCAGAAGGGTCTGGATCAGATGCAGTTCCCCAAGCTGCCGCGAAAAGATCAACTTTTGGATCATCTTTTTTAATCATATCGTAGAATGAGTTGAATTCATGCAAGCGACCATCAAGAAGCTCAACTTTTAGCCCGATGTCTTTCCAAGATTGAATAAAGAATTTTGCAAGTGGTTCACTTACATCGCTACCACTCATTGATAAGAAATTAGCTTTAAATTCTTTACCATTCGGATCTTCGCGGAATCCATCCCCGTTCGTATCTTTATAGCCAGCTTCATCTAATAACTTTTTAGCTTTCTCTACATCTTTATCATAGGCACCAATTTTATTGTTATGATATTTTGGTAGAGATGGTGGGATTGGTGAGTTAGCCGGATAACGTAGGCCGTGATATAATTTTTCACCAATTTCTTTTCGATCAATAGCATACGCCATCGCCTGACGTACACGAACATCTTTAAATTTTTCCTTATCCATCACTACTTCTTCTTTTTCTTTATCCATATGGCCTAATTTAAAGCCGATATAACTATAGTATAAATCGGTTTTACCGACTAATTGTGCATTTTTTAATTTACTTACATTTGGATACTGATCGGCACTTACTTCAGCAATGTCAATATCGCCATTTTTTAAGGACGCGTTAACAACGGAAGGGTTAACAACTTTTAAAACCATGCTTTTCAGCTTTGGTTTTCCGCCATAATAGTCATCAAAACGTTCGAATTCAACGGATTCTCCAGGAGTAATTTTCTTCACTTTAAAAGGTCCGAAACCAATTGGGTTTTTACGGATTTTATCAGATTCTGCTAATTTATCGATTGGTACATCTCCTAAATATTTCTTATGAAGAGGGTATGCCCAAAGCCCAGTTTTCACTGAAGGATTCGGCTCTTTATATGTAATCGAAATTGTTTTTGGATCCGTTACTTTTATACCTGAAATTTTGTCAGCTTTTCCATTGTGGTAATCTTCCATACCTTCAATCATTTGCATTTGAGTGTCATAGCGAGAACCGGCATATTGTTTGCTACCAATTACAAGATAAGAATATTCTAAATCCTCTGCAGTAACAGGATTTCCATCATGCCATTTTACATTATCTTTAATTTTCAGTGTAATTGTCTTTTTATCTTTAGAAATTTCATATGTAGCAGCACCATCATTCGTGTATTCCCAGTTTTCGTCATTTGATAATAAAGATTCATCGAAAATTGTAATGACTTGGTTATCAGGATCTCCTTCATATACAGCGAAATTTAAAAGTCCTTCAAATGGTGTATTAGAAACAAGACCATATGTTAATGAACCATCTTTAACTTCTTTTTTATCATTTTTAACAGATGCACTAAATTTATTTGTATCTACTTTTTTTGTGCTGCTCGTTTTTTCACTACCACCACTGCCCCCACATGCTGAAAGTAGTAATGTTGAAACCGCAAGTGTACTTAATACTTTGAAAACCTTTGGCTTATTTGTCATTTCTTCCACCCCTTATCCTTTTCTTTGTCTTGCGTCGGCCGAACGGCGTAGCGCTTGACCAATAAAATTTATACACAGCATCAATGTTAAAATCATGACTGATGCGGGTAACCAAATCCACCATTTCTCTTGTAATACATCTGGATTTCTAGCATAACTAACAAGTGTACCAAGGCTTGGTGTACTTTCAGGTAGACCAAATCCTAAGAAAGTTAGACCAGATTCAATACCGATGTTTCCAGCAAGGTTTAATGTAACGCTAACAATGATAATGGAACTTAAGTTAGGTAGTACTTGGAAGAGAATGATCTTCCAGTTTGGTGTTCCTAAAGTTTTTGATGCAGAGACATAATCGAGTTCTTTTTCAGTTAATACTTTTGAGCGAATTAATCTTGCCTTTCCTGTCCATAAGAACACGCTCATAATTAAAATGAAAGTGAAGATATTGAATGTAGGAACAAGTGTAATAAATACAATTACAAGCATTAAAAATGGTAAAACCATAACGAAGTCGATAATGCGCATAATGATATTATCAATTGCTCCTCCAAAATAACCGGCAATTAATCCAATTGAAAGACCAATTAAACAAGAAAGAATAGTAATTGCTAATCCAATTGTAAAAGAGTTACGTGTACCAATAATAAGTTGGCCGAAAATATCGCGTCCTCCATAATCTGTTCCTAACCAATGTTCAGCAGAGGGAGGAGCATAAATAGCGAATAGATCAACTCGTACAATATCTTCTTGTTTCATAATAAAAGATGTTGCGTAGACTGCTAGTAATAAGATTGCTAGGAAAACAAGTGAAAACATTGCTAATTTATCTTTACGAAGTTCTCGCCACATAATAGAGAAACCAGAAGGGCTTTTTTCGTAATGAACAACTTCAGTTTGTTTTTCAGGGTTTGCTAACATAACGTCTGCTCCTTTCTTTAATCAATACGAATACGTGGATCGACGATGCTTAGAATAATATCTGAAAGGAGAGTTCCAAGTAACGTTGCAAATCCAGTAAACATAACGAGTGCAGTTATTACACTAAAATCGCGTTGAGAGATAGATTGTATAAATAGTTGTCCAATTCCTGGATAGCTAAAAATACTTTCTAAGAAGATGGCACCGCCAACCAATCCTGTAATTTCATAACCTAAGAAGGCTGCAATTGGTAAGAATGAATTTCGTAAAATATGTCTAGAATAGATTTTTGATTCTGGAACACCTTTTGCTCTTACTGTACGAACAAAATCTTTATGTTTCGTATCGATAATTTCGCTTCGTAAATATTGAACTGTACCAACTGTTGCAATTAATGCACCGGATAAAGCTGGTAATAGAAGGTGATTCAATTTGCTTAAATAGTAAGCAAATGTACCTGTTGCAACTTGAGGATCTACGCTACCACCGGTTGGGAATATTGCAAACTTAAATCCGAATAGGAAGAGCATAATTAATGCAAATATAAATAGTGGTGTAGCAAATCCTAGATAGTTGTAAATGGTAATGAGTCGATCAGCCCATGTATCATTCCACCGCCCACTTATAACTCCTAGTGGTATGGCAATTAAATAAGTAAGAATAAGAATGACAAGTGCTAAAGATACTGTGTTTCCAAGTCGTTCTCCAATTAAATCGGTTACTTTCATTTTATGTGCATAGGAAATACCGAAGTCACCTTGGACAGCATTTTTAATCCAGCGAACATATTGTGTTGCAACTGGGTCATTTAATCCAAGCTTTTCACGTTGTTCTTCAATCACTTTTGGATCCGCTTTTGGATTCATTGCTCTGCCGGTTAAGGCATCGCCTGGCATTGCCTTAGCTAGTAGAAAGACAAGTACACTTAACACGAATAATTGCGGGATCATTACTAAAAATCTCCGTAATATAAACTTCCACATGTTTTATCACTCCCTTATGGTAATGCCACCCGGTGCGTTGGCGAGATTGGTTTTAAATCATAAGCCCGACCGTTTTCATTGAAATAATTTTCGTATGACTTCTCGTATTCAGAGCTTACTTGTTGACGGAGCTTACGCTGTCTCTCTCTGTTTTCAGGACGAATATCAGGAATTGCTGATATTAGGCGCTTCGTATAAATATGTTGCGGATTACTATAAATTTCTGCACTAGTTGCTTCTTCGACAATACGTCCGCGATACATAACACCGATACGATCACACATATGACGAATTACACCTAAATCATGACTAATGAATAAGTATGTTAGTCCGAGCTCAGCTTGTAGATCCTGCAAGAAGTTTAATACTTGAGCTTGTACAGAAACATCTAGTGCTGATACAGGTTCATCGGCGATAATAAGCTTCGGCTTTAATGTAAGAGCGCGTGCAATACCAATCCGCTGCCTTTGCCCACCAGAAAATTCATGTGGATATTTATAAATTGACTCTGGATTTAGACCAACTTTATCAAGATATTCTTGAACTGCTCTACGTTCTTCATCAGGTGAGAGCTTCTCAAAATTTCGAAGAGGCTCAGCAATAATGTCGAGAACACGTTTCTTCGGATTTAATGATGAATATGGATCTTGGAAAATCATTTGAATATCTTTTCTTTGTTCACGTAACTCAGAGCGACTTAACTTTGTCAAATCTCTATTATTAAAATGAATGCTACCCTCTGTTGCTTTCGTTAAATGCATAATTGCTTTACCCGTTGTTGATTTACCACTTCCTGATTCACCAACGATCCCGTATGTTTCACCCGGTTGTAATTCAAAACTTACACCATCGACAGCACGCACGTAATCTAATGTGCGGCCGAAGAAACCACCTTTAATTGGGAAATGTACTTTTAAATCTTCTACTTTAAGCAGTGCCATGAGTTACGTCATCTCCTTTCTTATCTTGGAAGTTGAAATGCTTGTAGCAAGTACAACGCACCCAGTGGTCTGGTTTTACTTCATGTAAAATTGGATTTTCCTCATGCTGATCAGGTCTAATCCATGGAATTCGAGCTTGGAAGCGACAACCTGTGCGAGGAAGCTTTGCTAACGTAGGAACCACCCCTTGAATTACATGCAATTTTTCTTTTTCAGCATACGCAGATGGAATGGAGTTTAATAGAGAACGAGTATATGGGTGAAGAGGGTTATTAAAAATCTCTTCAACTTTTCCTGTTTCTACAACCTGTCCAGCGTACATAACGACGATACGATCGGCTGTTTCTGCGACAACACTTAAATCATGAGTAATTAAAATGATGCCCATTTTCGTTTGTTCTTGAATAGATTTTAGTAAGTCTAAAATTTGTGCTTGGATGGTTACGTCAAGAGCCGTTGTTGGCTCATCAGCAATAATGAGTGCTGGGTTACAAGCAATTGCAATTGCGATAACAATTCTTTGTCTCATTCCGCCAGATAATTCGTGTGGGTATTGTTTATATGTAAGTTCTGGTTTTGGAATACCAACTTGATGGAGTAGTTCTAAGGTGCGTTTTTTCTTTTCAACTTTTGAAAGGCTTGTGTGGTAATCTAAGTTTTCTTCGATTTGTTTTCCAACTGTCATAAGAGGATCAAGTGCTGTAAGAGGTTCTTGGAAAATCATGCCGATGTTTGATCCGCGTACTTTATTCATCTCTGCGGCCGACATAGTTAGTAAATCCTTATCTCTATAGTTAAGCTGCCCTTGTAATTTTGTATTTGCTTCATTATGCAGTCGCATAATAGAAAGGGCAAGTGCACTTTTTCCGCAACCTGATTCACCAACGATCGCGACAATTTCATTTTCATGGACAGTTAACGAAACATCATCAACTGCGGCATGATAGTGATCTTGTATGCGAAAGGAAGTCTGTAAGTTTTCAATGCGAAGAAGTGGATTCTTCATGGCTATCCCTCCATCTTTTCAGAAAAGACTAAATATTTTGTATGTTGTTGTTATTTTAATATAAATTGACAATGTTTGACAAGCATAAGTTGAGAAAATATTCAAAAATCTTTTTATACAAAAATTGAATGCAGTTGTATTAGTAGTTGAAGTGTTTTGGAAGCGCCAACATATATGTGTGAGGGAAATAAATCTTTTGTAAGAAAAAAGATTTATATGTAGAAAAAAGAGAGGTGTTCTGGAAAGAACAGCCTCTCTTTTTTTGATAAGAATAATATTAGTACTTAAGCTTGTTTTTGTTTTGCAGATCCTGTGTTTAAAGTAAGAGCAAGGAAGAACATTGCAAGTACACAAGATACAAGTAATAAGATGAATCCGCCATCCCATCCGAATGCATCTACGATAAAGCCCATAGCTGCGCTAGCAAAAGTAGCTCCACCTAGGTAACCGAAGAACCCAGTTAAACCAGCTGCAGTTCCAGCAGCTTTTTTTGGTGCTAAGTCTAGTGCGTGTAGGCCAATTAACATAACAGGTCCATAAATTAAAAATCCAATCGCGACAAGTGCGATACTATCAACCATTGGATTACCAGGAGGGTTTAGCCAGTAAACAAGAACGGCGATGAATACACCAACCATAAATAAAATACCAGCAGGTGCGCGGCGCCCCTTAAACAGTTTATCACTCATCCATCCGCAAAGAAGTGTACCTGGAATACCAGCCCATTCGTATAGAGCGTAAGCTGTACGAGAGCTACTATGGGTAAAACTTTTTTCCTCTACTAAATAAGTAGGAGCCCAGTCTACAACGCCGTAACGTACGAAATAAACGAAAACGTTCGCGATAGCGATGTACCATAAAAATTTATTGTTTAGTACGTATGTAAATAAAATTTCTTTTACTGAAAGTTCGCGTTCTCGATCTTTTACTTTTTCATCTGATGGATATTCTCCAGTATGTTCTTCAATAGAAGGTAATCCACAAGATTGAGGTGTATCTCTCATCGTAATTAATACATAAATACCAACTAAAATTGAAAGAATACCTGGGAAGTAAAAAATACTCTTCCAGTCATTTGCAAAGAAGTATAAGCCTAATGTCACAAGAGAAGGCATAAGAGCGCCACCGACATTATGAGCAACGTTCCAAATAGACATTTTTGTACCACGTTCACTAATAGAGAACCAGTGGACCATCGTACGACCACAAGGAGGCCATCCCATACCTTGTACCCAGCCATTTAAAAACTGAAGGACAAACATAAGTATAATGCTCGTTGTAATGAAAGAAAATGAGCCGAAAATAATATTAATGATACCTGATAAAAATAGCCCAGCTGCTAAAAAGTAGCGAGGATTACAACGGTCGGATACGATACCCATAAGAAATTTACTTAATCCGTAAGCGATAGATACTGCTGAAAGGATAACCCCAAGTTCCCCTTTGCTAAAGCCTTGTTCGATTAAGTATGGCATTGCTAGTGAAAAGTTTTTTCGAACAAAGTAGTAACCTGCATAGCCGATGAAGATACCTAAGAATACTTGTAAACGTAATTTACGGTATTCGCTATCAACGCGATCAGCTGGTAAGCGTTCTGCGTGGGGCGCAGGTTTAAATAATTGTGTGAAAAACATAAAATGAAAATCCTCCCTAATGAATTCGAAATGTTGTGAGTCAGAGAGAATATAAAAAGGCCATGAAATATAAAAAAGTTTCCTTTTTTATGATTCATAGCCGTGTACTCCGATTCTCCGTGACTGTCAATATTAACTTCGTCGAAAATTATACAACTTTGTGACAAAAATGTAAACGTTTTTATAAATAAAAAGTATTGACGGATTTTGTTCGTGGGATTAATATTTAAATACATTAAATATTTTATTGCTTAAATAAGAGGTGGATAACATGCCAAATGATATGACGCATATCGATAAAATTCAAGCTCTTGCCTTTTCAATTGGAAAGAAAATGCAGACGGAGTTATTAGAACAAATGCAAGCAACAGGACTTACACCACCGCAGTTTTATATTTTAAAGATTTTAGATCATTACGGTGCTTCAAGAGCGACAAAATTAGCAAAAAAGATGTATGTAAAGCCTAGCGCAATTACAGTGATGATTGATCGCCTAATTGACCAAGAGCTTGTAGAACGCTACCACGACAAAGATGATCGTCGTGTTGTCGTCATTGAGTTAACAAAAAAGGGGAAAGCTAGAGTAGAAGAAGCAATGATCGCTCGTAATGAGCACATTGCAAAATATTTCTCACATTTAGAATTACAAGAAAGAGAAGATTTGTTACACCTCTTTGAGAAGTTAGAAACAATTATTTGCGGGACACAAGAGAAAAAAGAGAATAACTAAGAGGAATTGAGGAGATTACATGGAGCAACAAGAAAACATAAATAGAAAGTTGCTGTTAATCGGTTTAATAATCGCGATGCTATTTGCTGCATTAGATGGAACAATCGTTGGTACAGCAATGCCGCGTATCGTCGGCGAACTAGGCGGATTAAGCTTAATGACATGGTTAACAACAGCTTATATGTTAACATCAACAACAGTTGTACCAATTGCAGGTAAATTAGCGGATTTACTTGGCCGTCGTAACGTATATATAACAGGGCTAGTTATCTTTATGGTTGGTTCAGCGTTATGTGGTATGGCAAATGGTATGACAGAATTAATTATTTTCCGTGGTATTCAAGGTCTTGGTGGCGGTATTATGATGCCAATGGCTATGATTATTATCGGAGATATGTTCACGGGAAAAGAACGTGCGAAATGGCAAGGTATTTTTGGTGCATTATACGGCCTTGCTTCTGTAATTGGACCACAAGTGGGTGGTTGGATTGTAGACGCAGTAAACTGGAGATGGGTATTCTACATTAACTTACCAGTTGGTATTTTAGCAACAATCTTTATTGCAATGGGATTAAAATCACATAAACAAACAGGACCGATTAAAATTGATATCGCTGGAATCTTTACAATGATTCTCGGTGTTGTAAGTTTATTACTTGCATTAACATTTGGTGGGAAAGATTACCCATGGGATTCTTGGCAAATTATCGGGTTATTTGCATTAGCTCTAATTGGTATCGTTAGCTTTATTATCGTTGAAACGAAAGCAGAAGAACCGATTTTACCGATGCATTTCTTTAAAAATCGCACATTTACATTACTGAATGCGATTGGATTCTTTATGAGTATCGGAATGTTCGGTGCGATTATGTTCGTACCATTCTTTATGCAAGGAATTGTAGGAGTAAGTGCTGCTGAATCAGGAACAATCATGACGCCAATGATGATTACTATGATTGTGATGAGTATTATCGGCGGGCAACTTGTATTAAAAGTTGGTGTAAAACCACAAATTATTACAGGAATGCTTATTATGGCTGGTGGTTTCTGGTTATTAACAACGATGGATATGCACACAACTAAATTAACTGCAACTTCTTATATGATGGTTATCGGTTTAGGAATGGGTCTTGTAATGCCAACATTAACATTAGCGTTACAAGAAAGTTTCCCGAAAAAAGACCTTGGTGTTGTAACATCATCAAGTCAGTTCTTCCGTCAAATCGGTGGAACATTTGGTATTACAATTTTAGGATCAATTATGAATAACACTTCAGGTACAACGTTAACAAAGAATTTAGTACCTGTATTAGATACATTCCCGAAAGAAGCGGGACAAATGGTAACGAAATTTAAAGATATGATTCATACAGACCCACAAGGTTTATATTCGATGCTATTTAGTCCAGAGGCATTAAAACAAATGCCAGAAGCATTTGCTAATAGCATTGTACCAATCTTGAAAAACTCTTTAGTAGACTCACTTCATACTGTATTCTTAACAGGATTAGTATTTATCGTGGTAGGTGCCATCTTTACGATTTTCTTACAGAAGATTAAACTATCAGATCGTAAAAAAGGTGCTGAAGAGCCGGCTGCAGAGGAAAAAGAACAAACTGTATCATATTCGTAATGAAAAAGCATCGCCTTATGGCGGTGCTTTTTTTGAGTATAACCTTAAAAGCTTTTTCGTGAGAAATGATTGACGTATTTCTAGAAATGCGTTATATTATTTTCTGTAAACGGTTACATGAAATGGAGAGGGAAGAGAATGAGTACGATTAAAGACGTTGCGAAATTAGCGGGAGTATCTGTTGCGACCGTTTCCAGAGTGTTAAATAAAAATGGATATGTTCATGAAGATACATTAAAGAAAGTAGAGCGAGCAATTGAGATGCTAGATTATAAACCTAGTACAGTAGCGCGTTCACTGTATAATAAAAAATCTCGTTTAATTGGCTTAGTTGTTCCCAATATCGTGAATCCATTCTTTCCGGAAGTTGCACGTGCCGTAGAAGATGTAGCGCATAAGCAAGGATACACAGTTGTCCTTTGTAACTCTGATGAGAGTTTAGAGAAAGAAAAGCAATATATTGATGTACTTAGGCAAAATAATGTGGATGGATTTATTGTAGCAACAAATCCACAAAATAGTGTTAATTACATGAAGTTGTCTGTTCCAGTTGTTGCAATTGACCGTATGTTTAATGAACGTATTCCTACTGTATATGCAGATAACTATGCAGGGAGTCAGGCAGCGACAAAGTTATTAATAGATAAAGGCTGTAAACATATTGCGCATATTCGCGGACCGCGTGACGTAAGCACCGCTAATGAACGCTTTGAAGGTTTTGTAGACGTTATTACGCAAAATAATCTTTCTTATATGATTGCAGAGAGTACATTTGATCCAGCTAATAGTGAGCGTGTAGCGGTGGAATTATTAGAAGAATACCCACATATTGATGGCATTGTTGCTGGAAATGATTTAATTGCAATAGGTATTGTAAAGGCTGCACTTCAAAAGGGGATTTCTATTCCGGATGATTTACAAATTATCGGATTTGATGGGATTTCTTTAACAGAGATGATGTATCCATCTATTACAACTGTTGCACAGCCAATTTATGAAATGGGGAAAATTGCAACAGAGCTGTTGTTAGAGCGGATGGAAGGAAACGTATTAGAAGAGAAACACTATCGTTTACCGATTGAAATTATAGAACGAAATACAACGAAGTAAGGAGATGAAATAGATGCCAAATATTGCAGTAGTAGGTAGCATTTCAATGGATTTAGTGGCCGTTTCAAAAAAACGTCCGAAAGCAGGGGAAACAGTAATTGGTGAAGCATTTCATACAATTCCAGGAGGGAAAGGAGCCAACCAAGCAGTTGCTGCAGCTAGATTAGGCGCAAATGTAGCGATGGTTGGCGCGGTAGGAAACGATAATTATGGAACTGTAGTTAGGAAAAATTTAGAGAACGAACGTGTCTTTATCGACTATGTGGTACCGGTTACAGATACAGCGACAGGAATTGCTCATATCGTTTTAGCAGAAGAGGATAACAGTATTGTTGTCGTGCAAGGGGCAAATGCTCTTGTAAATGAGTCGGTTGTAGATCGTTCAAAAGATCTTCTTATAAAAGCAGATATGGTTGTTCTTCAACTAGAGATTCCACTTGAAACAGTAAAATATGTATTGGCTATTTGTGAGGAACACAAAATCCCGGTTATGTTAAATCCAGCACCAGCACAAGTGTTATCAGAAGATATTTTAGAAAAGGCAACTTATATTACGCCAAATGAACATGAGTGCCGCATCGTATTAGATGATTTCACATCAACAATTGAAGATTTACTGGCTAAATATCCAAATAAACTATTGATGACAGAAGGTTCTAACGGTGTACGTTTCCATAATGGGACGGAGATTGTACATGTTCCTAGCATTGCTGTTGATGTAGTAGATACGACTGGAGCTGGTGATACATTTAATGGAGCATTAGCAGTTGCGCTTTCTGAAGGAGAAGCACTTCAAAAAGCAATTCGTTTTGCGAATATTGCTGGTGGCCTTTCTGTAACGAAGCTTGGGGCGCAAGGCGGTATGCCAACGAGAGATAAAGTGTGTGAAGTGCAGGTGATTGTCGGATGAAAAAGCATGGTGTATTGAACAGTGAGATTGCATCAGTCCTTGCTTCACTTGGGCATACAGATACGATTGTAATCGCAGACTGCGGGTTACCGATTCCTGACGGAGTAAAACGAATTGATTTAGCTGTTGAGATTGGAAAACCTAGCTTTTTAGACGTATTGCAAGTGGTAGCCGATGATATGGCAATTGAAAAAGTGACGTTAGCAGAAGAAATCATTAACAATAATGCGGAAGTAAATAAAGAGATTGAGCTGAAATTAATAGAGCCAGCGTTTGAATATGTATCTCATGAACAATTTAAAGAGCATACGAAGAAAGCGAAGGCGATTATTCGTACAGGAGAGGCTACTCCTTATGCCAATGTAATTTTACATGCAGGCGTAATTTTTTAATAAAGGGAAGTGATGGGAATGCGTATTGAAATGAAAAATATTTCAAAGGCGTTCAATGGCAATCCTGTTTTGAAGAATGCACAGTTTATGATTGAAACAGGAGAAGTTCATGCATTGATGGGGGAAAATGGAGCGGGTAAATCAACGCTTATGAAAATTTTAACAGGTGTATATAAAAGAGATGGTGGAACAATCACGATTGATGGACAAGAACAAACTTTTAAAAATGCGAAAGAAGCAGAAGAGTACGGTATTGCATTTATACATCAAGAATTGAACATATTATCGAATTTAACAGTAGCTGAGAATATGTTTCTCGGTAAAGAGTTAATGTATGGGAAGACAGGTATTTTGCGTACGCGTCAAATGAACGCGATTGCGCAGCAGCAACTAGCGGAGTTAGGGTTACATGTAAAAGGCGCTATGTTGGCAGGAGAGTTATCGGTTGGACAACAGCAAATTATCGAAATTGCGAAAGCGTTAATGACAAACGCGAGCGTTATTATTATGGATGAACCGACAGCTGCATTAACAGATCGTGAAATTGAAACGTTGTTTACTGTCATTAATAAATTACGTAAAGAAGGGGTTTCGTTCGTTTATATCTCACACCGAATGGAAGAAATTTTTTCAATATGTGATGCCATTACGATTTTACGTGATGGGGAATACGTAGGAAAGAGACTCATTCCGGAAACATCATTTGATGAAGTAGTGAGTATGATGGTGGGGCGCAGCATTGGTGAACGTTACCCAGAACGAAATAGTCAAATTGGCGATGTTATTTTTGAAATGCGTAATGGAACGAAAAAAGGGAAGTTTGAAAATGTTTCGTTTCAAGTTAGAAAAGGTGAAATCCTTGGTGTTGCTGGCTTGATGGGAGCTGGCCGTACAGATATTATGAAAGCTATATTTGGATACGAACCGTTAGATTCTGGCCAAATTTTCATAAATGGACAAGAAGTAAAGATTGATAGTCCAATAGATGCGATTAGACAAAGAATAGCTTTCATTACAGAGGATAGAAAATCTGAAGGGTTAGTGTTAGATTTCTCAATTCGAGAAAATTTAACTTTACCGAATTTAGAAAGTCTTTCAAAGGGAAGTGTCCTTAGTAACGAACTAGAACAGCAGTTTACAGCGGATATGATGAAGCTACTTAATGTGAAAGCATCTAGTGGAGAGCAAGCAGTGAAATCTCTTTCTGGTGGAAATCAGCAAAAGGTTGTTATTGCAAAATGGCTAGGTATCCACCCGCAGTTACTCATTTTAGATGAGCCAACAAGGGGTGTAGATGTTGGAGCGAAAAAAGAAATTTACTCTATTATGAATAAGCTTACTGAGCAAGGCGATGCCGTTATTATGGTATCATCTGAGCTTCCAGAAGTTTTAGGAATGAGTGATCGCGTTCTTGTCATTCATGAAGGAAAAGTCGGAGGCATTTTAGAGAAAGATGCGGCATCACAAGAGTCTATTATGGCACTAGCTACAGGGGGAGAGTAAGAATGGCTAAGAAGGGGAATGTATTACAACAACTCGGTTCTTTAATCGGTTTAGTATTAATTATCGTCGTAATTACAGCTTTAAATCCAGCATTTATTGAAATTCCAAATTTATTTAATATACTGCGTCAAGTATCGATTAATGCGCTTATTGCATTCGGAATGACCTTTGTAATTTTAACAGGGGGTATTGACTTATCGGTAGGTTCTATTTTAGCATTATCAAGTGCACTTGTTGCTGGAATGATGGCAAGTGGCATGGACCCGTTTCTTGCAATGGCAGTTGGATTATTGGCTGGTCTTGTAATGGGGATTGTAAACGGTATCATTATTGCGAAGGGAAAAGTAGCTCCATTTATTGCGACGTTAGCAACAATGACTATTTTTCGTGGGTTGACGCTTGTTTATATGGACGGACGTCCGATCACTGGTCTTGGTGATCATTTAATGTTCCAAATGTTTGGACGCGGTTATTTTCTCGGTATTCCGGTACCAGCTGTTACAATGATGATCGCTTTTGCAGTACTGTACTTCATTTTGAAGAAAACGACATTTGGTCGCCGTACATTTGCGATTGGTGGAAATGAAGAAGCAGCAGCATTATCAGGTATTAATGTTACGAGAATTAAAGTAATGATTTATGGTCTTTCCGGAATTTTGGCAGCGCTTGCAGGTATTGTCTTAACATCACGACTAGATTCTGCACAGCCAACTGCAGGTACTTCTTACGAATTAGATGCAATTGCAGCAGTTGTATTAGGTGGAACAAGCCTTTCTGGGGGAAGAGGCTGGATCGTTGGTACATTCATCGGTGTACTTATTATCGGTGTACTAAATAACGGTTTAAATTTATTAGGTGTATCTTCCTTCTTCCAACAAGTTGTAAAAGGACTTGTAATCTTACTAGCTGTATTAATTGATCGTCGAAAAGAAGCGTAATGGAGGGATAGTTCATGAAGAAATGGTTACTTATACTCGTTGCATGTATTATGGTCATTACTGCTGGTTGTTCAATGGAACCACCAGAATGGGCAAAGGATTCTAGCGATAAAGGTCGAAATAAAACTATTAAAGTTGGATTCTCTGTTTCAACTTTAAACAATCCATTTTTTGTGACTTTGAAAAAAGGGGCAGAAAAGAAAGCGAAAGAAAGTGGCATTGAATTGATTGCTGTTGATGCACAAAATGATGCAGCAAAGCAAACGAACGATGTTGAGGATTTAATTCAAAAAGGTGTCGATGTAGTTGTTATTAATCCAACCGATTCAGACGCTGTTGCTTCAGCAGTCAGTGCGGCAAATGCAGCAAATGTCCCTGTTATTACTGTAGACCGCGTTGCAAATTCAGGTAAAGTTGTTTCTCACATTGCCTCTAATAATATTGAAGGTGGTCAAATGGCTAGTGATTACATTCGTGAATTAGTTGGCGAGGGAGCAAATGTTGCTGAATTAGAAGGAATCCCTGGCTCTTCTGCTGCTCGTGAGCGCGGGAAAGGATTCCATAACGTAGCGGATAAGTCTTTAAAAGTAGTTGCAAAACAAGCAGCTGATTTTGATAGAGCAAAAGGATTATCTGTTATGGAAAACATTTTGCAAGCAAATGGTGATATTAAAGCCGTGTTTGCACATAACGATGAAATGGCATTAGGGGCACTTGAAGCATTGAAGTCTTCTGGAAAAACGGATGTAATCGTTGTTGGTTTTGATGCAACAGAAGATGCTGTAAAGGCGGTTAAAGATGGGCGTATGGCTGCAACAGTTGCTCAAAAACCGGAATTAATCGGGGAGAAGGCGATGCAAACAGCAAAAGAGATCACGCAAGGTAAAAAAGTGGACAAATCTATTCCGATTGAATTAGAGCTTATTAAGAAAAATAAATAAATATAAAATGAAAACCAGGAAGGAAGAATAACAAATGAAATTCTTTATTGATACAGCAAACATTAACGAAATTAAAGAGGCAAATGCATTAGGCGTATTAGCTGGAGTAACGACAAACCCATCACTTGTAGCAAAAGAAGGCGTAGATTTCCACGAGCGTATTCGTGAAATTTGCAGCGTTGTAGAAGGTCCTGTAAGTGCAGAAGTAATTAGCTTAGAAGCTAATAAAATGATCGAAGAGGGAAAAGAATTAGCGAAAATTGCTCCAAACGTTGTTGTAAAAGTTCCGATGACAACAGAAGGTTTAAAAGCAGTAAAAGCATTCTCTGACTTAGGAATTCGTACAAACGTTACACTAGTATTCTCAGCAGTTCAAGCATTACTTGCAGCTCGTGCTGGTGCGACATACGTTTCACCATTCTTAGGTCGCTTAGATGATATCGGTCATAACGGCATGGACTTAATTCGCCAAATTGCAGAGATCTTTGCAATTCACGGCATTGAAACAGAAATCATTGCAGCATCTGTACGTCACAGCGTTCACGTAACTGACGCAGCATTAAATGGTGCACATATTGCAACAATCCCAGCAAACGTAATTGCTTCATTAGTGAAGCATCCATTAACAGATCAAGGAATTGAGAAATTCTTGGCTGATTGGGAAAAAACACAAGAGAAATAATAGAAAATCGAGAATCCTAGTTTAATTGACTAGGGTTCTTTTTTATTTAAAAGAATTTTCATGCAATTTTGCATATTGTCTTTTAAATTTGTTATATAAGCTATTTAATATATATCAAATCACTTTTTATTTTTCATATTTCGACATAAAAAGGTAGAAGTTCTGACCAGAAAACTGGAGGGCATGATTCTATAACAGAAAGCTTAACGTTTATAGAATTATGCCTTTTTATATAGGGAGGGCAGAAAGTAAAGATTTTGATTTAAATGCACTTATTTATCTGAATTTTAAGTTTTATAAAAGGAGAGAAATAGAATGAGAAGAAAAGCGCCATTTAAAGTGTTATCATCATTAGCAATTGCGGCAATTATCGGATGCACATCTGTAATGAGTACGCCGCTAGCATACGCAGAAACACCAGCAAAAGAGAAAGAAAATGTATCTACAACACCAATTGATTACAATTTAATTCAAGAAGATCGTTTAGCGGAAGCACTGAAGGAAAGAGGAACAATAAATCCAGCCTCTTCTAAAGAAGAAACGAAAAAGGCTGTAGAAAAGTACATTGAAAAGAAACAAGGCGATCAGGAAAATAAAGAAATTCTTCCAGCAGATACTGCTAAAGAGGCATCTGATTATGTGAAAAAAGTAAAAGAAAAGAAAATGGAGGAAAAGGAGAAAGTAAAGAAACCTGAAAAAAATGTGAGTCCTGAGCAAAAACCAGAACCAAATAAAAAGCAATTGAATGGACAAGTCCCAACTTCTAAAGCAAAGCAAGCCCCTTATAAGGGATCTGTTCGAACTGATAAAGTATTAGTATTACTCGTTGAATTTAGTGATTATAAACATAATAATATTGATCAAACGCCAGGCTATATGTATTCGAATGATTTTAGTAGAGAGCATTATCAAAAAATGTTATTTGGTAATGAACCGTACACATTATTTGATGGTTCAAAAGTAAAAACGTTTAAACAATACTATGAAGAGCAGTCTGGCGGAAGTTATACGACAGATGGATATGTAACGGAATGGCTAACTGTTCCAGGAAAGGCGTCTGACTACGGTGCTGATGGTAGCAGCGGTCACGATAATAAAGGACCAAAAGGCGCACGTGATTTAGTGAAAGAAGCTTTACATGCGGCTGCTGAGAAAGGGGTAGATTTATCTCAATTTGATCAATTCGATAGATATGATACAAATGGTGATGGAAATCAAAATGAACCTGATGGTGTAATTGATCATTTAATGGTAATCCATGCTGGTGTTGGTCAAGAAGCTGGTGGCGGTAAATTAGGTGATGATGCAATTTGGTCACATCGTTCAAAATTAGCAGTAAATCCAGTAGCGATTGAAGGTACAAAATCAAAGGTAGATTACTTTGGTGGAAAAGTAGCGGCGCATGATTACACAATTGAACCGGAAGATGGAGCAGTAGGTGTATTTGCACATGAATTTGGACATGACCTTGGCTTACCGGATGAATATGACACGAAATATACTGGATTGGGTTCACCTGTCGAAGCGTGGTCATTAATGAGTGGGGGTAGTTGGACAGGGAAAATTGCAGGAACAGAGCCAACTAGTTTCTCACCACAAAATAAAGACTTCTTACAAAAGAATATGGGCGGCAACTGGGCAAAAATTTTAGAAGTAGATTACGATAAAATTAAGGGTGGAGTAGGAGTTCCTACATATATTGATCAAAGTGTTACGAAATCCAATCGCCCAGGCGTTGTACGTGTTAACTTACCAGGTAAAAGTGTTGAAACGATTAAACCTGAGTTTGGAAAGCATGCATATTATAGTACAAGAGGAGATGATATGCATACAACACTAGAAACACCATTCTTTGATTTAACAAAAGGAACAAATGCAAAGTTCGATTATAAAGCAAATTATGAGTTAGAAGCAGAGTGCGATTTTGTCGAAGTGCATGCAGTAACAGAAGATGGAACGAAAACATTAATTGATAGACTTGGAGAAAAAATAGTCCAAGAGGATAAAGATACAACAGATGGAAAATGGATGGATAAATCATATGATTTAAGTCAATTTAAAGGGAAAAAGGTGAAACTGCAATTCGATTATATTACAGATCCAGCTGTAACATATAAAGGTTTTGCGATGGATAATGTAAATGTAACTGTTGATGGACAAGTTGTATTTTCTGATGATGCAGAAGGACAGTCTAAAATGAATTTAAATGGTTTTGTTGTTTCTGATGGAACAGAAAAGAAAGCTCATTATTACTACTTAGAGTGGAGAAACTATGCGGGATCAGATAATGGGTTAAAAGCAGGAAAAGGCCCTGTGTATAATACAGGTCTTGTCGTTTGGTATGCAGATGATAGCTTCAAAGATAACTGGGTTGGGGTGCATCCAGGTGAAGGATTCCTTGGTGTGGTAGATTCTCATCCAGAGGCACTTGTTGGCAATTTAAACGGAAGACCAACTTACGGTAATACGGGCATGCAAATTGCAGACGCTGCATTTTCATTTGATCAAACACCAGCATGGAGTGTAAATTCATTAACACGTGGGCAGTTTAACTATTCTGGGTTACAAGGTGTTACCACTTTTGATGATTCAAAAGTATATAGTAACAAACAAATTGCAGACGCAGGAAGAACAGTTCCAAACCTTGGACTTAAATTCCAAGTTGTTGGCCAGGCAGAGGATAAATCGGCAGGCGCTGTTTGGATTAAGCGTTAATAAAATGGAACTTTAATCAGTCGGAGGTGTTCATCCACAATGATTATTAGTACACACTTCCTCGTATTCGTCGAATTTCGAGGCGGGATTCTTACTGTCCGCAAATAGCGAGATAAAATAAAAGCACATTCTTCATTCGAAGGATGTGCTTTTTCTTTGTACATTAAGGTATTAATTTATCTATGTGTAGTGTATCAAATTATGTGGGGAAAAGAAGTATTTCCGAGGAAATTGTCGAAAGGATTTCTTTGTTTTTTATGAAATTGACTCGAAGAACTTTCAGTATATCGGATGGGAATTAATTATTTTAATATGGTAAATGTTCTAATTGGAAAAAAAGTAAATACATATTTTTAAAGGTTTTACAAATTTAAGGTGTCGAAATTTAATTATTTTTAAAAAATAAAATTATATATTGCTTTTAGTTTTTGTTTTAAGTAAAATTCATAGGGAATTAATAAGATAATAGTTTAGTAGTTTAATGTAATATTCTTTCGGAAAAAGAAAAGTAGCACGTAGTAAATTTTTAATTTGTAAGTAAAGGGAGAGTAAAGTAATTGAAAGCATGGAAAAATGTATCGTTTGTTATGAAAAGTAGTATCTTTTTATTATGTTTAACTTGTATGTTTTTTATTGTGCCAAGTACAAATGCGAGTGCAGAAACAGTTAAAATTTATCTAGATCCAGGGCATGGGGGAACAGATACAGGTGCTATTGGAAATGGTTTGAAAGAGAAGGATTTAACATTAGATATTGCTTTGCGAATTCGTAATATTTTAAATTCTGAGTATGCAGGTCATGAGATTAGAATGAGCCGTACAAGTGATGTGTATCCTACATTAGCACAAAGAACGAATGATGCTAATCAGTGGGGAGCAAACTTCTTCTTATCTGTGCATATCAATAGTGGTGGAGGAACAGGCTATGAGGATTACAGTTATCCGAATGTAGGTGCTCCTACTACAACGTATCACCAATTGATTCATCAAGAAATTATGAAAACAACTGATTTTGTTGATCGAGGAATGAAAACAAGTAATTTTCATGTGTTAAGAGAGACAAATATGCCTGCAATATTGACTGAAAATGGATTTATTGATCGAGCTGAGGATGCTGCAAAGCTTGCCAATGCGGATTTTAGAGAGCAGCTTGCAAGAGGACATGTAAATGGATTAGTAAAATCATTTAATTTACAAAAGAAAACATTCTTACTTCGTGTAAAGGCACCTGAATTATACTATTATAACCAACCTGATTGGAATGCAAAAGCAGGGACTGTGAAACAGGGAGATGTGTTTACTGTTGTAGAAACATTAACTGTGAATGGTTCGAAAATGTATAAATTAAAATCTGGAAATTATATAACTGCGAATCCAGCATATGTTGAAATTATAAATTAAAAGGCTATACATAGAAAGACAATGATGGGATTAACCCATCATTGTCTTTTTTACTTTGTTTTTTTCTTTACTTTTTATTTTGTTTCTTACATAAATCATTCCAGCGAATGTTAATAAGAATGCAGTTCCGATAACGAAGCTGACGCTAGGGGATGCCCCGATTGCTCCAACTGTAAAGGATCCAGCAACAACTCCTAATGAGAAGAAAGCATAAAACAATCCGAATGCTTTTCCGCGCTTATCATCTGTCGTATTTTCAACAAGTAACGCATTTATTGATGGGAAAAGGATAGCGAATCCAATGCCATAAATCATCATAACGATAAAGAGCATACCTTTTGTTGTGAATAATCCAAGTAAAGATAACGCGAATGCCATTACTGCAATACCAATTAGCATGAGTTTTGAACGATTAAATCGATCGTAAATACGATTTGTTGGCAGCAAGAAGAAGAGGATAGCGGTAATTCCGAATACACTTAACATCATACCTGTTGTAGATGCTTTAAGTGCTAATGCCTCAACTTTCACTGGGAGCATATACGTGACAATTCCTTGTGAAAACATTAGTGTGAAAGCACCAATATATGCTTGCAATAACGGTTCTGATTTCAATAGCTCAATCATATCTTCTTTGTTCATCATTTGTGTTCTTGAAGTATCTTTTCTTGATACGTTATTTGGTAAGAAGAATAGAGATACGATTGTACCAAGGACCATTAAAATAGAAATGGTAATGAACACCCACTCTATACCAGCGGTAGCTTTCATAATCCCACTGAAAGCGGGTCCTACAATTGCCGCTGTTCCAACAGCAGCACCAGATAGAGCCATTGCCTTACCTTGTCTTGCTGAATTTGTTTGTTTTGATAAAAACGTAAAGGCAGCAGGAATTAAAAATCCGTCACTAAATCCGTGCATAAAGCGCACAACTAATAGTTGTTCACCACTTTGAACAACGGTGTATAACAAGACTATGAAACTCGTAAGCCCCATGCTTATATAAAGTATTTTTTTTGCACCAAATTTATCGACAGCAGCGCCAGCAATAATATTACCGATCATATTAGCGAATGAGTACATACCGACAACTAGCCCAATAATAAGAGGAGATCCTCCAAGACTTTGAGCGAACGTACTCATAATAGGTAATTGTGAAAATGTATCTAGAAACGCTACAATAACAATAAAGTAAATAAAATATTTCAAGCGATATTCACCTCTCCTATGCTATTATGGCATACTGCTAATTTCAACCGCAATGAGATTGAATTAACAGATGTGGAAAAAAGTACAAAGTGACAAAATATTGAACATTATTTGTTAAAATTTAGTGGAAATTAGATTGTTTTTTTGAAATATATGGATGGAAGTATTATAATAGATTTGTAAACTTCACCAGGTTAAGTATATACGTAGAGAGGGATGTATAAAATGAAAGCACTACTTTGGCATAATCAACGTGATGTACGAGTAGAAGAAGTACCAGAACCAACTGTAAGACCAGGAGCAGTTAAGATTAAAGTGAAATGGTGTGGTATCTGCGGAACAGACTTGCATGAATATTTAGCAGGACCTATTTTTATTCCAACAGAAGAGCACCCATTAACACACGTAAAAGCACCGGTTATTTTAGGTCATGAGTTTAGTGGTGAGGTAGTTGAAATCGGTGAAGGAGTTACTTCTCATAAGGTGGGAGATCGCGTCGTTGTAGAACCAATTTATTCTTGTGGTAAATGTGAAGCTTGTAAACATGGACATTACAATGTTTGTGAACAACTTGTTTTCCACGGTCTTGGCGGAGAAGGCGGCGGTTTCTCTGAATATACAGTAGTACCAGAAGATATGGTTCACCATATTCCTGATGAAATGACGTATGAACAAGGTGCACTTGTAGAACCAGCAGCAGTAGCCGTTCATGCAGTACGTCAAAGTAAATTAAAAGAAGGGGAAGCTGTAGCAGTATTTGGTTGTGGTCCAATTGGACTTCTTGTCATTCAAGCAGCTAAAGCAGCAGGAGCAACTCCTGTTATTGCAGTAGAACTTTCTAAAGAACGTCAAGAGTTAGCAAAATTAGCAGGTGCGGATTACGTATTAAATCCAGCTACTCAAGATGTACTAACAGAAATTCGTAACTTAACAAATGGTTTAGGTGTAAATGTGAGCTTTGAAGTAACAGGTGTTGAAGTAGTACTTCGTCAAGCAATTGAAAGTACAAGCTTTGAAGGACAAACTGTAATTGTTAGTGTATGGGAAAAAGACGCAACAATTACGCCAAACAACCTTGTATTAAAAGAAAAAGAAGTTATCGGTATTCTTGGATACCGTCATATCTTCCCAGCTGTTATTAAATTAATTAGCTCTGGCCAAATTCAAGCAGAGAAATTAATTACGAAAAAAATCACAGTAGATCAAGTTGTTGAAGAAGGATTTGAAGCACTTGTAAAAGATAAAACACAAGTGAAAATTCTTGTTTCACCTAAATAATAGAGAATAGTAAAAAGTAGCCCTTTTCTAGAAATAGAGGAGGGCTACTTTTTTTCTATACAGAAAGGTGATAGACTTTCCTTTAACTACAGGTATTTTGTTTGGAAGGGGAAGTCGAATGCTTTCATTTATGTTGACATTGAAACGGATGCTAAAAGCTTGTTTACGAGCGTGGAAAGATAAAGAATTTCAAGTGTTATTCGTATTAACATTTTTAACATTAACGTCTGGTACGATTTTTTATAGTACAGTTGAAGGGTTACGTCTTCTTGACGCTTTATATTTTAGTGTGGTCACGTTGACGACTGTCGGTGATGGGAATTTTAGTCCGCAAACGGATTTCGGAAAGGTATTTACAATCTTATACATATTTATTGGGATTGGACTAGTATTTGGATTTATTCATAAGTTGGCAGTTAATGTACAACTGCCAAGTATATTATCAAGTAGAAAAAAAGAGTAAAGCATGTGGATGCTTTACTCTTTTTTACATTAGTTTAGACAAGTATTTGCAGTAGCTTAACAATACTTTATTACAATATAAGTGCATTCAATCATTATATTCACTATGTATAAAGTTATAATGATATGAAAATCTGCATATTTTAATTTAGTGATAGAAATTTCATGAAAGGTGGGATATTCTAGTCATAGGTTAACCGGACGATATCATAGGATCCTAACAAAAAGTTTGCAATAATTCAATTATAAAATGGAGGATTTCAAATGAAAAAGAAAGTACTTGCTTTAGCAGCAGCTATTACATTAGTAGCTCCGTTACAAAGTGTTGCATTTGCTCATGAAAATGATGGGGGAAGTAAAATAAAAATAGTTCACCGCTGGTCTGCTGAAGATAAGCATAAAGAAGGCGTAAACTCTCATTTATGGATTGTAAACCGTGCCATTGATATTATGTCTCGTAATACAACACTTGTAAAACAAGATCGAGTTACACAATTAAATGAATGGCGTACAGAGCTAGAGAACGGTATTTATGCTGCTGACTATGAAAATCCTTATTATGATAATAGCACATTTGCTTCACATTTCTATGATCCAGACAATGGAAAAACATATATTCCACTTGCAAAGCAGGCAAAAGAAACTGGAGCTAAATACTTTAAATTAGCTGGTGAGTCATACAAAAACAAAGATATGAAACAAGCATTCTTCTATTTAGGATTATCCCTTCATTATTTAGGAGATGTAAACCAACCAATGCATGCGGCAAACTTTACAAATCTTTCGTACCCACAAGGGTTCCATTCTAAATATGAAAACTTTGTAGATACGATAAAAGATAATTATAAAGTAACGGACGGAAATGGATATTGGAACTGGAAAGGTACAAATCCAGAAGAGTGGATTCATGGAGCGGCAGTAGTGGCGAAACAAGATTACTCTGGAATTGTAAATGATAATACGAAAGATTGGTTCGTAAAAGCAGCTGTATCACAAGAATATGCAGATAAATGGCGCGCTGAAGTTACACCAATGACAGGTAAGCGATTAATGGATGCACAACGTGTTACTGCTGGATACATTCAGCTTTGGTTTGATACGTACGGAGATCGTTAAGTATTTAAAAAAGGTCAAATCTCACAATAGAGTATTTGGCCTTTTTTATCACTATACAACACATGGAGGTATGAATCGTGAAACGTAAATTGCTAAAAAGTATACTTAGCGTTGGAATCGGTCTAGCGGCTTTATATAATGGATCCTCGGCTCAAGCGGAAGTGTCTACAAATAAAAATGATACATTAAAAGTGATGACACATAACGTGTACATGCTATCAACAAACTTATATCCGAACTGGGGACAAAGTGAGCGTGCTGATTTAATTGGGGCAGCGGATTATATAAAGAATCAAGATGTTGTTATATTAAATGAAGTATTTGATAATAGTTCTTCAAACCGTTTATTAGGAAATTTGAAGAAAGAATATCCAAATCAAACAGCGGTATTAGGTCGTAGTAACGGAAATGAATGGGATAAAACGTTAGGTAGCTATTCATCTTCAACGCCTGAAGATGGGGGTGTTGCAATCGTGAGTAAATGGCCGATCGTTGAGAAGATTCAATATGTATTTGCAAAAGGATGCGGGCCAGATAATTTATCAAATAAAGGATTTGTATACACGAAAATCAAGAAAAATGATCGTTTCGTTCATGTAATTGGGACGCATTTGCAGGCTGAAGATAGTATGTGCGGAAAAACTTCACCTGCATCTGTACGTACAAATCAGTTAAAAGAAATTCAAGATTTTATAAAAAATAAGAATATACCAAATGACGAGTACGTCCTATTTGGTGGTGATATGAACGTGAACAAAGTAAATGCAGAGAACAATAGTGATTCAGAGTACGCATCCATGTTCAAAACATTGCACGCTTCTATTCCATCTTATAAAGGACATACAGCAACTTGGGATGCGACGACAAACAGTATTGCGAAATATAATTTCCCCGATAGCCCTGCCGAGTATTTAGATTATATTATTGCAAGTAAAGATCATGCGAATCCATCATTTATAGAGAATAAAGTATTACAACCGAAATCTCCACAGTGGACTGTTACATCATGGCTCAAAAAATATACGTATGATGATTATTCTGATCATTATCCAGTAGAGGCAATTATTTCTATGAAGTAGTCCTAAAAAAGTTTCTTCTTAAATAAGAAGAAACTTTTTTATTTTGTAGAGGAAATTTCAACTTTCTTTCCAATATGTATAAGACATATTGAGAAGAGGAGAGAAAAAATGTGGATAGAGGAATTTTTAAAGAAGTTCCATTACCGTGTGCATTTTTGGATGAAGTGGCTTTAGATAGAAATATTCAATCGATTATAGAATTAAGTGGAAATAAGAAGATTCGTATAGCGAGTAAATCGTTACGTTCAGTTCCGGTTATGCAAAAGATTTTAGCTGCAAATGATCGATTTCAAGGTATTATGTGTTTCTCACCTAGGGAGGCTTTGTTTTTAATTGCACAAGGATTCAATGATTTATTACTCGGATATCCTGCTTATGATGAAAGAGCTTTACATGAAATAAGTTTGCTAACAAAGCAAGGGCTCATTATAACTTGTATGGTGGATTGTGAAGACCATATTGTTTATTTAGAAAAAATTGCTGAGAAGTCTAAAGGGTGTTTTCGTGTTTGTTTGGATATTGATATGAGTAGTCGTTTTTTTCAATTTCATTTTGGGGTAAACAGATCACCGGTAAAAGGTGTGCAAGGTGCTTTGAAAATAGTAAAAAGGGTGAAAGAATCATCATTTTTAATACTAGATGGTGTAATGGGATATGAAGCCCAAATTGCTGGGGTAGGAGATCACATACCAAATCAGCGAGTGAAAAGTAAAGTGATTTCGTATTTAAAAAAGAAATCAGTGTTAGAAGTTAACGAAAGAAGAGGACGTATCGTAAAAGAAATACAAAACCTAGGTATTGAACTAAGGTTTGTAAATGGGGGAGGAACAGGAAGTATAAAAACAACCGAGCAAGATAATTCAGTTTCAGAGATTACAATAGGTTCTGCTTTTTATGCCCCGAAGCTGTTTGATTATTATAAAGAGGTGCAATTTCATCCAGCTGTCGGATTTGCTTTACCAGTTGTACGTAAACCAGCCCCGTATATTTACACTTGTCTAGGTGGTGGATATATTGCTTCAGGCGCAATTGGTAAAGATAAAGAACCCGAGATTTGGAGGCCAAATGGTGCGGAATTATTAGCTTTAGAAGGTGCTGGCGAGGTACAAACACCGATTTTTTATAACGGTGAGGACCGGATAGAGATAGGAGATTCTATCTTGTTTCGCCACAGTAAAGCTGGAGAGTTATGTGAGCGGTTTCCGTTTTTATATCGTGTGAAAGAAGGAGGGATTGTTGGGGAGTATTCAACATATCGGGGGGATGGCCAATGCTTTCTATAAAGGGACAAAAATGGAAAAATTGGACAGGGAATGTAGAAGGAACGCCGCATTATACGATGTATCCAGAAAGTATAAAAGATGTAGTAGAAGTTGTAGAGCTTGCACGAAAAGAAGGGAAGAAAATTCGTGTTGTCGGTTCAGGACACTCGTTTACACCTCTTGTGCAGACGGAAGAAATTTTAATTTCTTTAGATGAATTGAAAGGTATTGTGAATATCGATGAAGAGCAGATGGTTGCCGAAGTGTGGGCAGGAACAAAGTTACATGATTTAGGGAAGTTACTTGCAGAAAAAGGTTATGCGCAAGAAAATTTAGGGGATATTGATTCACAATCGATTGCAGGAGCGATTAGTACAGGGACTCATGGAACGGGTATTACCTTTGGTAGTTTATCAACACAAGTTATAGAAATTACCGCAGTTTTATCTACAGGTGAGAGTATAGTTTGTTCGGAAACTGAGAATGTGGAATATTGGAGAGCCTTTCAGTTATCACTTGGAATGTTAGGTATCATTGTAAAAATAAAATTGCAGGTTATTCCAGCCTATTCGCTCGTTTATAAAAG
Source organism: Bacillus cereus group sp. BfR-BA-01309 (assembly GCF_022664315.1). Classification (NCBI taxonomy): domain Bacteria; kingdom Bacillati; phylum Bacillota; class Bacilli; order Caryophanales; family Bacillaceae; genus Bacillus; species Bacillus cereus group sp. BfR-BA-01309. The sequence continues at coordinate 45,515 of NZ_JAKUHE010000011.1, read as the reverse complement.
TGAAAAACAGTCATTATCTACTGTAATGAACAAGCTAGAAGAATATAAGAAGAATCGCCATTTTGAATTTTTCGTTTTTCCTTATTCTGATGAAGTGCAAGTGAAATTTACAAATGAAACAACAGGTAAAATAAGTGATTTAAAATGGCATAAACTAAAGGTAGAGTTGCTTGAAAATAAGATGTTTTCTTTGTTATCTAAAGGATGTAAATGGTTTCCTTCTATCAGTAAAGGTGTAAGTCGATTATCGGCTAAAGCTGTACCGAATACAAAAATAATTGGTCCGAGTTACGAAGTATTTGCTACATCTCGCGCGGTTCCATTTTATGAAATGGAGTATAGTGTTCCTTCAAAGTATATGCGGGTCGTTGTAGAAGAAATATCAAACCTTATTGAAAAGAAAAAGTATAAAGTGCACTTCCCAATTGAATGCCGTTATGTGAAAAGTGATGATATATGGCTCAGTCCAGCATACGGAAGGGATTCAGCGTACATTGCTGTTCATATGTATAAAGGTATGAAGTATGCTGCTTATTTTGGTGAGGTGGAGAAAATTTTTCTAAAGTATGAAGGGCGCCCGCATTGGGGGAAAATGCATACGTTAACGTACGAAAAATTACAAAATATATATCCGGAAATGCATTCGTTTCTAAAGGTGAGAAAGTTACTAGATGAAGCAGAAGTGTTTTCAAATCCTTACATAGAAAAATTATTTACGATTATGAAAAAAAGCTGACAAAGTATTACTTGTCAGCTTTTTTTAGTATGATCGCATTTCTTGTTTGACTAATGTGCTCGTAAAATAGTAACTTATCACGACTAAATACATGTAATAAAACATGAATAATAAATAGACCGTTAATTACGAGTTGGAATAATAATATAACTACTAATACTAAAGGCTCTTTAAGATTTAAGATAGAGCTACTCGAAAGAATATAATTGATTCCGCCTAGAATGAAATAGAATATACCGTAGCGGATGAATAATTCTTTTAGTGTAATACGCTCTGCTTGCCCTTTAATGTAAATCCGAAGCAATGCTTTTCCTATTGTTCTTCCATTTGTAAAGTATGGAATGATAATAAAGTAAATGAAGACTGAACATGTAATGAAAAGAAGTTCGTATACATTTGTATAAGATTGGATGTTAGCGATAAATAGTGAATTTCCTTTGTTTTTAATGAACGGTACAACGATAGATAAGAAAATCCAATCAATTTGCATAGCGATGAGACGACGAATAAATCCAACTGGTTTCGTTTCTAAATCAATATGAATATCTAATTCGCTTGTTTTTGGAAGGAAGTACGTAAATATTGGTGCAATGATAAAACCAATTACGCCGCCTAGTGTGTTTAAAAACAAATCATCAATATCAAATAAGCGATAGGCACAATTATAAATACCATATAATCCAGTTACTTGTGTTAATTCAAAGAACAGTGAAAGGCAAAAAGAAATACACACTGTTTGTAAGAAGCTACGTCGGAAATAATAACGTAAGTATATACCAAATGGAACGGTTAATAGAACGTTAAAAGCGACTTGTAAAAACGCAGATTCCTTTAATAAATAGAAGTAGGTAGCTGGCTTCGTTAAAATTGCCGAGGTATGATTACTAATCTCTTGTATGAAATAAAATGGCGAGAGTTGCATATGTTGTGTATTAGCCGGTTGTAGGCTACATGTATCATATGTTTGTGGCAAAGGTAAGATAACAAGAAAATAAGCATTTAATACATAGAGTAATAGTGAATATAAAATAAATGAACGCCATTTATTCAAATAACCGTATTTGCGATAATTAAATATTAAAAAAGGGATTAATAGAAACATCGCTAAAATAGGAAATAAAATAAATGCTGTTTTTATTGGAAATAAATATGCAGTCAAAATGAAGCTCCTTTCAATGAAAATTCGTTTATCATTATAACGTTAAAAGAACCTTAAAACAAAATTAAAATATTTCGAAATAGAAAAAATTACAAACCTCAATGGAATTAAGTTATAATAAATTTAATATAAGAATATTATGATTATCATTAGTTGAGAGAGGGTACAAGATATGCGATATGAGCTTTTTTCTGTAAGTGGGGATCATATTACAACCTTTGAAAGTGCATGGCATTTTCAGGAGGGAGAACAGATTTTTGTTCATGATGATCAAACAAAACGAAATTTTATTATTATCCGCCTAACGCATGATGTATTTCAACAAAATAAACATGTTATTCGTTTGTATTGTCAAGAAAAGAAAGTGTACGCATAAAAAGGCTCCTCTTACTGTACAGAAAGGTAAGAGGGGCTTTATCATTATAAAGATATAAAAAAGCGAGTCATCCTAGTTTAATAGAATGACTCGCCTTTTGCTTTGTAAGTTTCATTTTATAAGAAAATAAGAGTAAGTACACCTACGATAATGCAATAGAAAGAGAAATATTTTAAATTTCCTTTTGCCATAATGTTCATAAACCATTTTAACGAAATATATGTCATGATAAATGTTGCGATAAACGCAACGACATAGGGTACGAATAATGTATCTAGGTTTGGATCTTTTGCAATGTCTGTAATACTTAGTAATAAACCACCTAAGCTAACAGGGATATATAGTAAGAATGAGAAACGAAGAGCTGTTTCTTGCTTCATACCAAGTAACATCGCTGCTACGATTGTTGCACCTGATCGGCTTATTCCAGGAATTAGTGCGCAAGCTTGTGCTAATCCGATGATAATTGCATCTTTCATAGAAAGATCGCCATCATTTTTACGTCCACGCAAGTTTCTAATAATCCAAAGGCCGACAGCAGTAATAAGAAGGGAAATCCCAACCATCTTCACGCCTTTTAAGTACTGGTCGATATAGTCTTTAAATAAAACCCCAATAACGCCTGCTGGAATAGTCGCAATAACAAGGTAAATAATAAAGAAGAAATCTGATTTTGCGTCTTCTGCTCTTGTAAATATATAAGATAGACCATTCTTAGTTAGACGAATTAAATCATTTCTATAAATAAGTAATACAGCTAATAATGAAGCTGAATTAACAAGTAGTTCGAAGCTAAACCCTTCTATTTTTAGTCCTAGCAAATGCTGTGCTAAAACGAGGTGACCACTTGAAGAAATCGGAATTGGTTCTGTTAGTCCTTGGAACAGACCAAGAATTAAATATTTTAAAATGTAGTAAAATTGTTCCATAATAACCTCCTTGTTTATTAGTCGAAAGAAACAACTTGTCCATTATAACAAAGATACGGATGAATATTGAGAAGGAATAAATATTCGAAATATAATAAAAATCCCTTATAACAGTATAAGGGATTTTTATTATTAATGAGAAACTACTGTTTCTTCAAGACTTTTCGTTAATTGAACATCGACTTTCTCAGCATCATGAATATGATTCATAATAGTCGTATTTAACTTTTGGAACATTTGTTGTGTATTAGCGAATTCACGTAATATATCGTCATTACAAGATTTTTGGTTTTCGATAGCTTTAATAACATTTGTAGCACCGCTTTGTAACGTTTGAATCATAATTAAGATGTTTTCAATTCTAGCGTTTGTATCGGCACTCATTTCTACACCTTCATCGACTAAGTGTAAATTATCTTTTGTGTTATCGTATGCCTTTTCGATTTCTTCTTGAATTTTTTTCGTTAAGTTGCCGATGTTTTTTGTACTTTCGGCTGTACTTTCCGCTAGTTTTCTTACTTCATTGGCAACGACAGCGAATCCTTTACCGTGCTCTCCAGCACGCGCAGCTTCAATACTCGCATTTAATGCAAGTAAATTTGTTTGTGCTGCAATGTTTTGGATGACTTCTACAATTTGCTCGATTTCTTTTGAGCGCTCACTTAAATGATTCATACTATTAGAAGTGCGCTGAGATTGTTCACCTAATTTATTAATTACAATAAGTAAACGATGAACAGATTCTTTCCCTTCATTAGAACAGTCAATAATTTCTTCAATTGACTGAATTAAGCTTTGTTCTTTTTGTAACATTTCATTGTTCAATTCATTGGAATGTGTTGTACGCGTTGAAACATTTTCGAAACATGAGCTTAATTGTTGAACTAAATTTTGGAGCGCATTGTGTTGGTTATTTACAAGTTTATGTTCTTGAACAACGCTTTGTACACGATCGTGGATAGAAGAAATGGTCTCTTGTTGTTCGATATCTTTTTGTTTTAATTCTGCTTCTAGTTCTTGTATACGACTTTCTAATTGATCAATTTTATGTTGGAGTGATTTTTTTTGAGTGAACATATATTTATTTCAACCGCCTTTAGAAGTTATATTTTCTCTATATTTGGATTTTAGCATCTTTTATAATTTTTAAATATAGGAATTGTTAAATATTTAAGAATCTATTACATTTTATTCATAATTCTCTTTTTTTCGTCATGAAAAATAAACTGTATTTAATGGTATTGTAAACAAACTGTAAAATAAATCATGTATAACTGTATAAGAAGGGAGTCGGATTATGAACTATTTTAAGCGAATCAGTAGTCTAGTATTAGCAGGAATTATCGGTCTTTCTAGTACAGTCGCTGTAAAAGCAGAGTCAAACGACGAGAAACTTAACAACATGCAACAGCAATTGCAGCAAAACGATGCAGATATGCAAAAGAAAGAGCAAGAGAAGCAAGCTGTTAATAAAGAAATTAAAGGTATCGAAAACGAACTACATAATTTAAATAATACAATTGCAAAAAATAAAGAGGATCAAGCTGCTATTCAACGTAAAATCGATGAAACACATAAGCAGATTGAGCAAAAAAAGAATGAAATTGTCGTTTTAGAGGATAAAGTCCTTGCTCGTAAGGATATTATGAGAAAACGTATGGTTTCTGTTCAAAACAGTTCAAATACAAGTTTAGTAGTAGAAGTTGTAGTAGAGTCAAAAAACTTTGCAGATTTCTTACAACGTATGAACGCGGTTTCTACTATTCTAGAAGCTGATAAAGAAATTTTACGTCTACAAGAACAAGATCTTCGTCAAATTGAAGAAGATAAGAAAACAATTGACGAGAAAGAAGCGTCTTTAGTAGTAGACAAACAAAAATTAGCAAAAGCACAAGCTGAGTTGCAAGATAACTTGAAAAAACGTCAAGATAACTTACAAACAGTTCAAGCTAAATATAATGCGATTGCAAGCCAACTTAATTTAGCAGCAGAAGAAAAGGCTAAAATTGAGTCAAATATGAAGGCAGTTCAAGAAACAATTGCTCGTGAGCAAGAAGCAGCAAGAATTGCAGCAGAAGAGCGTGCGAAAGCAGAAGCAGCTGCAAAGGCTGAGCAAGAGGAGTTAGCAAAAGCAAAGGCAGCGGTAGCTAAGCAAAAAGAGGAACAGGTAGCTAAGTCGGCAGAGCCTGTAGCAAAAAATACATCACCAGAGTCTAAGCCTGACACGAAACCAGCTAAAGGTGGAAAAGAATTTTATGTAACAGCAACAGCTTATACAGCTGACCCATCTGAAAATGGCTATAAACCGGGTGAAACTGTAAAATCTAAGTTAGGACATAATTTAACTGCAAATCCAAACATGAAATTAATTGCTGTAGATCCAGCTGTTATACCTTTAGGCTCTACTGTGTATGTAGATGGATATGGAACGGCGATTGCTGGAGATACTGGTAGTGCAATAAAAGGGCATATAATTGATTTATTAATGCCAAATTCAGCTCAAGCAAATGAATGGGGCAGAAGAACAGTTAAAGTTACAATCTTAAATTAAAAAGAAATCCAACTTTACAATACGTAAAGTTGGATTTTTTTTACAAAAATAATGTTAAGTTTAGTTTACATTTTGTTAAGGATAGCATACAATGAAATTAAGAGGTGGTAAATTTGTCCATTTTAAATAGAGTGAAGGAATTAAGAGCTCGCTTTAATTTTTCGCAAAGTGTATTAGCAGAAAAGGTTGGAGTGACGAGACAAACAATCGCTGCAATTGAAAAAGGGGATTATGTTCCTTCCTTGTTATTAGCACTTACGATTTGTGATGTATTTCAGTTAAAGATGGAAGATGTGTTTGTTTTAAATAAGGAGGGGGAAGAGGATGAATAGACTCGTATTTTCTTATATGCTAAATGTACTTTTAATGGTATTAGCAGGTTGGGCGTTTATTGAGTTGTATTATTTTACTATTGAAGTCGCCAATTTTATTCAAACGGAGAGAGTACTATCTGAAATTTCAATGAGTTTAATGCCGCTAATATTACTTTTAATATTTGGTATTGTATCGACTATTCTTTATAAAATTCAAAAGAAAAAATATAAGAAGCTCTCGTATTGGATGTTTCCACTATTATTTCCTCAAGAAGATGAGAGGGAAAAGGCAATTACAGAAAAGGCTTGTCGTACTACATTTATGTCACTATGGTACGTGTTGCCTTGTGCGGTTGGTTTTTTAACTCTTTCTCCAATTGCTAATCTATATGTTCCTGCATATCCGGTATATATTGCATTTAGTATTTTCTTTATTCAAATGACGATTTTTCACGTATCCTTATATCGAAATAAAATCGCTTAAAAAGAAACCTTCTTGCACGTGCAAGAAGGTTTCTTTTCAGCTTACACTTGTACATATAGCAATATTATCTTATCATTTTATATAGAGTAAGATTTTGTAAGGGAAAGGAATTGTATATGAATAAGCAAAGAATTTATAGTATAGTAGCAATCCTTCTATTTGTTGTAGGTGGTGTGTTAATCGGAAAGCCATTTTATGATGGATATCAGGCTGAAAAGAAACAGACTGAAAATGTACAGGCTGTTCAAAAGATGGATTATGAAAAACATGAGACGGAATTTGTAGATGCTTCGAAAATTGATCAACCAGACTTGGCAGAAGTAGCGAATGCATCATTAGATAAGAAACAAGTAATTGGCCGTATTTCGATCCCGAGTGTTTCATTAGAACTTCCTGTTTTAAAATCTTCTACTGAGAAAAACCTATTATCAGGTGCAGCAACAGTAAAAGAAAATCAAGTAATGGGAAAAGGGAATTATGCATTAGCAGGGCATAACATGTCTAAAAAAGGTGTTTTATTTAGTGATGTGGCCTCTTTAAAAAAAGGTGACAAAATTTATTTGTATGATAATGAAAACGAATATGAATATGCGGTTACTGGTGTATCTGAAGTAACTCCTGATAAGTGGGAAGTTGTCGAGGATCATGGGAAAGATGAAATAACGCTTATTACATGTGTATCTGTTAAGGATAATTCTAAGCGTTACGTTGTTGCTGGTGATTTAGTAGGAACGAAGGCGAAGAAGTAAAAAAGAAGGTCAACTCTTTAGAGAGTTGACCTTCTTTTTTACTAATGTTGAGAAATAATAGAATATTTTAGTTGGTATTTAAGTATTTTTCTATTTATGTATAATAAAGTTAGAATTCAAGATTTTGGGAGGAATAAGTGTGAAACAACAGGTGAGAAAACTTCTTTTAACAACAAGTGTAGCGTTATTGGTAGCTCCAATTTCAGCTTATGCGCATCCAGGACGTACAGATGCTAATGGGGGACATACGTGTCGTACAAATTGTGAGAAATGGGGATTACAGTACGGGGAGTATCATTATCACAATAAACCAGCTTCTAGTAGCGGTGCAACAAGTCCAGCTCCTAGCTCTAATAATAATGGTGCTGTAGAAGCTGAAAGACAAGCGGAAGCGCAGCGCAGCAATGCGGAGGCTGAAAAACAACGTGCTGCAGAGGCGCAGCGTAAAGCTGAAGAAGAGAGACAACGTGTAGCGGAGGAACAAAGGAAAGCAGAGGAAGAGAGACAACGTGTAGCTGAAGAACAAAGAAAAGCAGAAGAGGCACGTAAGCAAGAGGAAGCACAGCGTCAAGCTGATATGGAAAAAGGGCAGCTTGAGGGACAAAAAAATGGAGAGACTGATTTTAAAGCAGGGAAAAATGATACGGAATCACATTTAACTGGAAAATCAGATACATATAAAGAAGCATTTAAAACTGCCTATGCTGCATCTTGGTCTTTAGAAGAGCAGAAGAAAACGCATTTTGAAAAAGGAAAAGAGCAAGGTTTAGCACAAGAGACGATGGAAGACAGTCAAATTGCTCCGGAGTTTAAGTCGAACTTTGCAGAAGGTTTCCAAGTAGGGAATAAAGAAAGAACAGAAAAAATTGAAAAAGAGCAAGCTGAACTAGGGGAAAAGGCAGGTAAGGAACTAGCTGGAAAGAATCCTGGAAATAGAGAGAAAGATGTGTACGTGAAGGCGTATGAAACAGCTTATGAAAAGGGCTATAAGTCTACAAAAAAAGCAGTAGAAAAGGCTGGCTATAAGTATGCATTTGAAAACTATGATTTGAAAATTCCTGCTAAGTATGAAAAAAATGAATCGTTAAAGAAATGGTTTATTGAAGGATTTAAATCAAATAAAAAAGCAGCAGAAATTAGAGAAGAAGGATATAAAAAAGGAGACAGTTGGCTTGCGTTCTTCTATAAGAATTTTGTGCCAAGTGAATATAAAGAACATAAAGAGCTGTACGAACAAGCGATAGAAAAAGGTAAGAATGCATAAAAAAGATGAGGGGAAATCCCCTCATCTTTTTTTAATCCATCCATTTCACTAGTTTCTTAGAAATTAGTAATAAAACACAACCTAATACAATTGCTACAGCTCCGATTACGGTAAATACTTCAGCATATCCAAGTGAGGTTGTGAAGCTTGCCAGTTGTCCACCTAAAATGTTGGCGATTCCTGAGCTTGCTAACCATACTCCCATTAATAAAGAAGCAAGTTTTACTGGGGCAAGTGCACTGACCATTGATAGTCCAACAGGTGATAAGAATAGCTCACCTAACGTATGGAAAAGATACGTAAAGACGATAAATAGTAAGTTTGCTTTTTCTGTAATGTTATGTTCATCACTACCTGTTTTTAATGTAGCTATAACGAGAATGATATAACCGATACCGAGCAAGATCATACCAAGCCCCATTTTTGTTGGGATTTTTAAATCCCCGCGCTTGCGAGTTGCAAGTTTTGCCCATAATGCCGAAATGACTGGAGCAAGTAAAATAATAAATAATGGATTGACCGATTGGAACCAAGATGTTGGAACTTCCCATCCGAACACAGAGCGGTCTACAAATTTGTTTGTATATAATGTTAATGAACTACCAGCTTGTTCAAAGCCAGCCCAGAAGAAGACAACAAAGCATGTTAAAATGACGATAACTGCGGTACGTTGTTTTTCTTTTTTTGTTAACGGTGTATCTCCTACTGATGGTTGTCCATCTGTTGTTTGTAAATCGCGAGTTGGTTTTTTACCGATATCACCAAGGAAGCGATTTGATAGTGTTGTAAATAAAATTTGTCCAATGATCATTCCGATTGAAGCGGCTAAGAATCCGTAACGGAATCCGTAATGTACGACGCCATCAACCGTTGTTTTGAATAAATTTTCTGATAAAAACCCACAAACGAGTGGAGCTAAAAATGACCCGACGTTAATACCCATATAGAAAATGGTAAATGCACTATCACGTTTTGGATCATTCTCTTCGTATAATTCTCCAACAAGTGTAGAGATATTCGGTTTGAAGAATCCATTACCGATAATAATAAGCGCTAATCCGAGGTATAGGCCGACTTGGTTTTGCATGGCAAATAGTGTAAGGTTACCGATTGCCATTGTTATACCACCAATTGTGATCGCTTTTCGTCTACCTAGGAACCGGTCTGTTAAGTATCCACCAATCATTGGTGTGAAATAACAGGCTCCAGTATAAAATCCGTAAATAGAGAGTGCCCATGCGGGACTAAACCCAAGACCACCGCTTACTAAAGCTGTTGTTAAATATAATGTTAATAATCCTCGTAATCCATAGTAACTAAATCTTTCCCACATTTCTGTAAAGAAGAGTAAGTATAAACCTGGAGGATGTTTCTTTTTTCTTTGTTGTTCTCTTTCTAGTTGTATCGCTGATTCCATGTTATTTTCCTCCTGACACAAACAAAAACAAAGTTAATAATTTTGTACATTTAATATTTTACCTTATTAACTATTATAAGTCAATAAAGGTTGATTTTTCAGAAGAAATTGGAAAAGAGATATAGCTATAGAATGGGTGTTTCTTTTATGTTAGACTATGGACTATGTTTTCTTTGTAAGGATGCGGTTTATTGCACTTTTTTATATGTGAAATTGATTTCATAAAAGATGAAATTAAAGAAGGAGAAAGAAATGAAATTGTTACAGAAAAAAGAAATTTTACTTATTAGTCTTATGTTATTCTCGATGTTCTTTGGAGCGGGGAATCTTATATTCCCACCTTTCCTTGGGTATGAAGCAGGAGAACATGTGTGGGTTTCATTAGTAGGTTTTATTATATCAGCAACAGGTCTTCCTATATTGGGCGTTATTGCGATTGCAAAAGCAGGAAGTTTTCAAACGCTAGCGGGTAGAGTTCATTCTTCATTCGCCATTATTTTTCCGTGTCTCGTGTATTTATTTATTGGACCAGGACTTGGTATACCACGTGCAGGAAGTTTAGCGTTTGAAATGGGACCAGGTCAGTTCTTCACAGAATCGGGAAGTATAGTTTTATTATGTTACACGGTTATTTTCTTTAGTATTGTGTACTGGTTAAGTTTATCACCGTCTAAATTAATGGGGTTGTTCGGAAAAGTTTTAACACCGTTATTATTAGGTATGATTGCCCTTATCTTTATAAAGAGCATGTTTACATCAGTAGGTAGTGTGAAAGAGGCTGCTGGAAACTATGGACAAGCTCTTATGTTCCAAGGGTTTTTAGATGGATACTTAACGATGGATGCATTAGCAGCTTTAATTTTTGGGATTGTTATTGCAAATGCTTTACGTGCAAAAGGTATTGAAGATGATAAAGGTTTAGCGAAATATATGAGTATTGCTGGAATTGGGGCAGGACTATTATTATCTATTATTTATGTCATACTTGGATATGTTGGTTCAATTAGCGGTTCGTTAGGTACATTTGATAATGGGGCAAATGTATTAGCACAAGTGATGACGACGTTATTTGGACAAGGTGGAGTCGTTTTATTAGGTCTTATTTTTACGATCGCGTGTTTATGTGTTTCAATTGGACTTGTTACATCTTGTAGTCAATTTTTCGCAAGTGCATTTCCGAAAGTAACTTATAAATTTTGGGCATTTATATTAAGTTTTGTTAGTATGATTTTAGCTAATTTAGGATTAACACAAATTTTAAAAGTATCAGTACCTATTCTTGGATTTATTTATCCAGTTGCATTAACGCTTATTATTTTAGGGTTATTCCATAAGTATATTGGAAAGTATGCATACGTATATGCAGTAACAGTTGGGATTGTAGCGGTATTTAGTGCAATCGATATTTTCAATAAAAATGTGATGATGAATCAGTGGACATTAGTATTGAAATACATTCCGTTTTATACAGAAGGTGTGGGATGGATTGTTCCGGCTATTATAGGTGTTTGTATTGGCGTTATCGTGAGTATTGTTTTAAATAAGAAGAAATAAGCCAAAGGTGTTTTCCTATTTCGGAAAACACCTTTCTTTTTTGGAAAAATAGTATTGAAAATGAATAGACTAAGAGTATGATAAAGATAATTGGTAATATATAGGTTGAGTGGAAAAATCAGTGGTGAGGGGAGAGCTTATGAAGGAAGATTTAAATAAGAAAATAGAAGCACTCGAAACGACAATTGAAACGATGCAAGAAGCTCTTTTTGAATTGAAAGCAAAACAAAGAGAAATAGAAGTAGAAAATGCTCAGCGACATGTTAGTAAGGAAAAGAAAGAATATATTAAAACGGTGATGGAAGAAAAGCAAAAAGAAGAAGTAGTTACAATAAAAGAGCCTGTGCAAGAACTTGAGATAAAACAAGTGGATATATCTGCTTTTAAACCAGAACCCTTTAATATTATTAAGTTTTGTCAAACTTGGTTACCACGCATATTTGTTGGCATTATGTTACTTGGAGTAATATGGTTATTTAAAGCAGGGGTAGATGCCGGATTATTAACACCAGCAATACGAATTGTGTTTGGTATTGTCCTATCTATCGGTTTTTATTATGTAGGGGATATTCAAATAAAACGAGAGCGGCAAGCGTTAGGATTAGTATTAGCAGGAGGAAGTATTACGGGTATAGTTTTAACGACATTTGCGGCACATTATTTATATGGTTTTATTCCAGCAAGTGTTGCGTTTGTATGTAATATTGCATGGGTCATTTTAGGTATTTATGTAGCGAAGAGGTATCAATCGGAATATCTGACTATCTTCGTAGCGGTAGGAGCTTTCTTCGTACCATTCTTATTAAATAGTACGACTCCTAATCCGTATATTTTCTTTGGATATGAGACGATACTAACACTTAGCTTGTTATGGTATGCGTTGAAAAATCGTTATCAGTATTTATATATGATTTCTTATGTTATTGCTGCTATCGTCCTTTTCGTCTTCTTTGCTATTATGTCAATGTTAGTAGAGGATTTGCAAATACAGTTAGCGGTTGTTTATGGTTTGATTCACTTGCTATTATTTTGGCATATGTTTACGGAGAGAAGTTTTATAGTAGAGCCACGCTTGGCGATATTTAGTGCGAATGCAGTTTTCTTTATATTAGCCATTTCAAAAATACCTGAATTTACAACATGGGGATTAATGATTAGTGCACTCGTGCACGCTATTATGTTCGTGTTTGAATATAGGAAGAATCGACATTCTACATTTACAAATCTTTTATTTGGTTTCGCAATGGGTGCATTTAGTTTAGCGATTTTATATGAGTATAGTTTAGTGAATGCAGCAATTGTATTATTATTACAAGGTTTCCTCGGAATGGTGACTGCAATTAAAGTAAAACAACAGATAAAATTGTATGTTAGTGCGACGATTTATGCGATTGGAATGATACAGACTATTTTTAGCCCATTTGATCATTTCATTTCAGTCGGGTTCGTTGCTCATATTATTTTAATAGGTACATTTTATTACTGCATGAAACAAGCGAAAGATGTGTTAAGGAGCTTTGGAAAATATGTTTATTCTATAGCACTCTATTGGTTTATGGTTATCGTATTTATTGCAATTACTAGAGTTGGTGAAGTGCTTTCTACAGATGGAAGTATAATAAGCGTATCTGTATCGTTATTATGGATGGTATATGCATTATTTGCCGTTTGGCTTGGACGGAATAAAAATATGAATGAAATATTGTATGCCGGCTTAGTCGTGTTAGTCGTAACGATAGGGAAGCTATTCCTTTTGGATTTACCAGAAGTATCAATGATGATCAGGGCAGTGTTATTCTTAATAGTAGGTAGTATAGGTATCGTTATTTCAAGGATGTTTTTCTCAAAAGAAGAGAGGTAAAAAGAAGGCAATCCGTATGAGGATTGCCTTTTTTATTATTTCTTATCAATTATTACAGCTTCATTGTATTTCGCTGTTGTATTTTGGCGTAGACGAAGCGTTGCTTGTCCAGTCGTATTTGGATTGATTTGCACATTTACAATCTTCTCAGAAGAACCTAAGCTGTTTGTTGTGAAAGAAAATGCACTGCTATATCCAAAAGTAGATGGCCAAGTACCATTTGTATTTTGAACTTTTGCTACTTGTGTACCGCCAGTAGTGAATATACCTAAAGAGTAATTAGTGTATGTTGTGTTTGGTAATAAGTTATTTACTTGAATTTTGATTTGGAACACTTCATTGTTTGGTAGAGTGCTAGGGTGTGTAACTACGTAGTCGTTTGCTGTTACGGCACCGTTATAACCGTATGAACCTGCTTTAAAAGTATTTGTATTAAACCATTGATAACCTGCATTTGGTGCACTCCAAGGTTCAGGTTGTGGTTCAGTTGATAAGCTTGGTTGTTCAAATGTTTGTAAAGTGGTAGGTAAATCAAGTTGTAAACCATTTACTTGATCTAAACTTGTAAATGTTTCTTTATTCGATAGCCAATTTACGATATTTTCTAGTAAGATAGCATCGTTTTCTTCTTTATAACCATCGTAAGTTTTCTTTGTTTGACCAGAATCTTCACGAACGTATTTTGGCGATGCATCCTCAACAGGAGAAGAGTCACCGATAAAGGCAGCTTTTCCAAGTCCTACTTTAGCGATAGCAGCATAAGGACCCTCTGCAACACCACCGCCGTTATAAACACCGCTATCAACAGCATTATTCCATTTTGACGGGTTTTCTGGAAGATAAACAAGTCCTTTTGCTAGTTTTGGGTTTGTGATTGCTAGAGTAGAACCAGCATGCATTGCTACAGATGAAACACCTTGTGTAATTCCGAATGATTGTTCAGGTGACACAATATTTTTAGCAGAAACATCACCAATTGCATTGTAGCGGAAGCGAATACCGAAGTTATCAGATAGCCAATCAGAGCTTTCTACTCCTTGCATAGCTTGTGAATTTGCTTCCTCGCTAGACATTCCTTTTGCTGGATTATCCCAAGCGCCGCGTCTATATCCATTAAAGACTTCAGAAGAGTCCCAGCGATTTTTATTACGATCTGCATTATAATGATCTGCAATAAAGAAGATACTACCGCCGTTTTTCACATATTGTAACATTGCATCTTGTTCAGATTTCTTGTAAGGAATATTGGCTTCTGGGACGATAAATACATTGTAGTCTTTTAAATCTTCATACGTAATCGGTGTTGATTTGCGAAGTTCTTTTACATGATATCCGTTTTTGGCAATACCGTTTCCGAAGTCAGAAAAGCCGCCATCAATAACCCAGTCAGCTGTCCCGGCAGTTTGACCGTGTGTATTATCGAATAAGACTTTCTTCCCGCTATTTTGATTTACAACTTTTGCAGCAATTTCAGGTGCTGGGTCTACTGAGCTTTCGGCATAAGTAGACGGAATGAATGAAGCTCCTATACTTAGTGTAATTGCTGTTGCTAAAGAAAATGTAATCCATTTTTTATTCTTCATAGAAGAATCCCCCTAATAAACATATTTGCTTTAATAATGTAATCTATTTTTTGGGGGAAAGAAAGATAGAAAATATTAAATAGTGTAAAGATAGCGTTAATTTGATTGAGAAATATTTGTGTGAATAATGAAAAAATCCCTTCCTAGTAATTAGGAAGAGATTTTGGGCTTAACTAATTTTGGAATTAGGTGTTTCATCAATTTTATGGAACCCTTTCATATAATACACGATAGCTAAACCAATAAGCCAAATTGGGCCAACAATTAATGCAATTCTTGTATCTTCTGAATACGCCATTATACCTAATACTAGTGCAAGGAAAGCGAGTGAGAAATATGAACTTAATGGATATAAAGGCATTTTATATGATAGCTTGTCCTTTTTATCAGTTTGCAATCCTTTACGGAATTTAATTTGAGCGATTAAAATGATGCCCCAAGTCCAAATTGCCCCGAAAGTTGAAATACTAGTGAGCCATGTAAATACTTTTGCAGGTACAAGATAGTTTAATATAACACCAACGAGTAAAACGATAGCTGTTGCTACAATCCCTTGACTTGGAATGCCGTTTTTATTTAAACGACCGAATCTTTCAGGAGCTTTCTTCTGCTGAGCTAATGTATATAGCATACGGCCTGTACTAAATAAACCACCATTACAAGAAGAAAGAGCTGCTGTTAATACGACAAAGTTAATAATCCCTGCTGCTTTTGCGATACCGATTTGCTGGAATGTTAAAACGAATGGACTTCCTTTCTCACCAAGTTCGTTCCATGGATAAATTGCCATCATAACGAATAGAGCCCCAACGTAGAACAGTAATATTCTCCAAAATACGTTATCGATTGCTTTTGCGAGTGTTTTTTTCGGATTTTGAGCTTCACCTGCTGTAACACCGATTAATTCAACGCCTAAATAAGCGAATAACACCATTTGTAAAGAGAGCAATAACCCAGAAAAACCATTTGGGAACCAGCCACCATGTGACCAAAGATTTGAGATGCCAGTAGCGATACCACCGTTTCCGAATCCGAATAAAATAATACCAGCTCCAATAATTATCATACAGATAATTGTGACAATTTTTATGAGAGCAAACCAAAATTCAAGTTCTCCAAATACTTTTACGGATAAGAAGTTGAAAGCACTCATTAATAATAGAGCGAGTAACGCCCAAGTCCAGCGTGGGATATCTGGGAACCAGTACTGCATGTAGATACCAGCTGCTGTAATTTCAGCCATACAAGTAACAACCCATAAGAACCAGTAGTTCCAACCGGTAATGTAGCCAGCTAGTGGTCCAAGGTAATCAGAAGCATATTTACTAAAAGAACCGGCAACAGGTTGTTCAATTGCCATTTCTCCGAGCGCTCGCATAATGAAAAAAATAACGAGTCCAGCGATCATATAACCTAGTAGAATAGAAGGGCCAGCTAGCTTAATAGCAGAAGCGGATCCTAAAAATAGTCCAACGCCAATAGCTGAACCGAGTGACATTAAAGTAATATGTCGTTCTTTTAAACCTCGATTTAAAGTTCCAGATTTGTTTGTGTGCTGCATAAGAAGAATCCTCCTTGTAGAGTGAACGATATTTGAATACGTTTACTAAATGTTTAACTATTTCAAATTATAAAACATTTCCATCTGTTATGCTACAAAAATAAACATAGTTAACTGTACTACATCTATACTTGTCAGACTTAAACTTAAAATTCGAACTATTAGCGAATATATTGACTCTTCTTTTTATTGATTGTTAAGATTAAGTATTATATTTTCTCACATACTAGTAAGAAAAGAATGTGTGATAATAATTCAGATGTAGGAAGGGTACATAACCATGTTTCAATTACAAAAATATAACACTTCTGTGAAGCAAGAGCTTTTAGCTGGCATCACAACTTTTTTTACATTTGCGTATATTCTTGTCATCAATCCGAAAATATTATCTGATGCAGGTGTACCATTTGATCAAGCTTTTACAGCAACTATTATTGCGACGGTTGTAGGGACGCTATGTATGGCGTTTTTAGCTAACTATCCAATTGTTATTGCTCCAGCTATGGGAATGAATGCGTATTTTGCTTATTCTGTTGTTCAACAGGCAGAGGGGATTACATATGTCATTGCATTTTCGGCAGTATTTGTAACAGGTATCATTTTTCTTTTATTATCTTTCACTTCATTTAGGCAAAAGCTAATTGTCGCAATTCCTGATAGTTTAAAACATGCAATTGCAGGTGGAATTGGACTATTTATTGCTTTTATTGGATTACGCCTTTCTGGAATTATCGTTGATCATCCATCTAATTTAGTTACGATTGGTGATTTTCATTCTCCAGCCGTTATTTTAACTTTAATTGGTTTAATATTAGCGGCGGTATTAATGGCATTGCGTGTGAGCGGTGCATTATTTATTAGTATGATTGTGACGGGAGTTATCGCCTTCTTTACAGGGCAACTGAAGTTTACAGATAAAATTGTTGCGATGCCTCATTTACCAGAGGGTATTATCGTTTCAAACCCAATCAACGCCTTTTCAGATGTAATTGAATACGGATTATATGGTGTTGTATTTTCATTTTTACTTGTACTGTTATTTGATACAACAGGTGCATTACTTGGTTTAATTAAACAAGCAGGCTTAATTACAGATAATACTGAGAAACGTTTTGGTAAAGCGTTTATTGCAGATGCAATTGGTGGGACTACAGGCTCTATCTTTGGAACGAGCCCAACAGCAGCGACGATTGAATCGTCAGCAGGTATTGCTGCAGGTGGTAAAACAGGATTAACAGGTATTGTCGTTGTTGGCCTAACGATTATAACCGCATTCTTCAGCCCTGTGATCGCTTCTTTATCAAGTGTAGCCGCTATTACAGCTCCTTCATTAATTATTGTAGGCAGTTTAATGGCGCAAAGTCTTCGTGATATTAATTGGAATGAATTTGATGATGCATTACCAGCATTTTTAATTTTCGTTGGTATTCCGTTAACGTCTAGCATTGCGAATGGAATTGCAATTGGATTTCTAGTGTATCCAGTCTTAAAGATTGTGAAGGGGAAAGGGATGGAAGTACATCCGTTACTATACTTATTTACAATTTTATTTGGATGTCATTTATTCTTATAATATAGATATAGGAGAGGGAGCTTCTTATGAGAGGCTCCTTTTTTGTGTATAATAAAGTGAAAATCAAATTAATGGTGTAAAATATAAATTACTTAATGGAATATATATGTTACAATACGGGTAGAGGAGGAGCATGAATGGCTGTCAGTAAAATAAAAGTCGCGCGTGTTCAGTTAGATTTAACACAGCAACAATTAGCAGAAAAAGTAGGCGTTACAAGGCAAACGATTAGTTTAATTGAGAAGGGGAAATACAATCCGTCTTTAGATTTATGTTTGAAAATTTGTTATGCGGTAGACAAAACATTAAATGATTTATTTTGGGAGGAAGAGGAGTGAGGGGATGAGAATCGTGAAAGATGAACGTTTAATGATTGAGGGGCTAAAACATATTAGACTCGTTTTCATCTTACAAAATATCGTCATACTAGGTATTGTTTTTTATCGCTACGTTTTGCAAGATGCAGGATATGAAAGTGTTTCAGATTTATTAATGGTATTTATGTGCGGGATAATAGTTATTAATTTTTTAAACTTAAAAAATTCAGTGGAAGTGTATGAGCATACGGGCGGAGTATTGCGTAGTTATTTTATGAAGCTATTATTCATCCCGGTAGGTATTGTTATTGGTATTTTAGCTATTTGTATCGTTGTAACACCGGATATTTCGATAAAGGAAATTAGTATAACAGGACTTATTATGTTTGCTTGTTTTTTAGTTCCTAGTTTGTTTATATACATATATATGAAGAGAATAAAAAGTGAAGATTGAAATATAAGAAAAGCTTTCCCATATTGGGGAAAGCTTTTCTTATATTCTTTTATATAGTACTTTATGAAGGCCAATCGGTTCAATTTCAAAGATTTCACCATGTTCCTGGAAGCCTAAGCGCTTGTAATAGTCAGCTACAGTAATTCGGCCATTACACCACAATATATTTGCTTGGCGTTCTTGCAAGACTTGCTCCGCCTTCTGAATTAAGGAGCTTCCAGCACGTTTGTTTCGAAATTCAGGTAGTGTGGCCATTCCTCGTAGACGATAATGAACACCTGCTAGTAAGTCAGGATATATTTCTTTTGCGAAGGAAGCGATACTAATCAGTTCATCGTTTATAAATGCGCCTAAGTGAAAGGTGTCTGTCTCATAGTCGGAAGAGTATTTACAATCTGCTAATGTTTGATTCGGGCGTAAAATTTTTTGACGTAATACGTAAGTTTCAGATCCCTCAATATTTTTCACGGTAATCATCTTAACATCCTTTCTTATAAGGCGTTTTCTGTTAGTTGTATAAAGAAATAGGCAGGTGCGGCGAAAAGTCCGAGTATGCTAGCAGTTCCGAGAAGGAGTGAAAGTAAGAGGCAAGAGTATTTTATTCCATTCGATTTTTTCCATCCGTAACTACAAATTTCAATGCTAACACCGATGAGAATAATGGCAACGAGTATTTCCGCCAATAATAAAAGAGCTAAAGTTACAATAGACATAATGTGATCCATCCTCATAATATGTGATAGTAACATTTTACCATATGAAATGGAAAAAAATGCCCCTCAATTATGTGAGGGGCATTTTCTATTCTAATATGTTTTTCAACGTATCAATATGTTCTTTTGAACCTGTGACAAGTAATGTATCACCATGTTGTAGTCTCGTATCACCATGCGGGATTAATGCTTTATTACCGCGGTAAATTTGAATAACGAGTACATCGCCTAAAAACGGAAGGCGACGTAGTGCAACACCGTTATATGTATTGCTGCGTAGTTCAACTTCACGAACAGTTTCGTTTGCTGTTGTAATTAAGCGAACGAGACTCGGTTTATCAATTAGTGCACGTAACAGAATACGTGTAGAGTTAATTGTTGAGAATACGGCGATATGTTCTTGCGTTGCTTTTTCTTGTAGAAGCGGATCTTCTACACTTGCAATAACATGTTCAACACCTAGTTCTTTTGCATGTTCTGCTAATAATAAGTTTTGTTCATCATCGCTTGTTGCAACAACAACGCGGTCTGCGTTAAATGCTGTTTGTTCAGTTAATGATGCGATTGTGATGTCATCTAATTTTACGATAGGGAAGTCATGTGATTTCGCTTCCTCATCATTTATTTTATTTTGACGCATCATATATAGTGTTACGTCATAATCTTCTCGTTTTAAATCAAGTGATAACGGAAGGGTAATTCTGCTCGCACCAATAATAGAAACTTTTGGTTTTGGTGTTTCTACTTTTGGGAACATTTTTTTAAATAATATAGGTGCAAAAATACAAGTAATAACTGCGCTTAAAATAAGAGAAGCAGATAAACTTGGACTAATGATCCCTAGTTTTTCACCAATTTGTGCAGCTGCAATAACTAAAGAAAGTGTCGAAGTTAATAAGATGGCACTTCCTAGTACGATATTACGTGGATACCATTTTCGTAAGACGAGTGATGGTAACAGCTTTGAAATAAAGAGTCCCACAATTAAAATTGGGATCATTAGCATACTAGAAGGTTCTTTAAAAATAGACCAAACCTCTAAGTTTACACCAACCATCACGAAGAAAATAGGAATGAAGAAACCATATCCGATGGAATCCAGTTTTTCAACCATATCTTCATTTGGTGATAATAACGATACGAGCACCCCTGCTAAGAAGGCACCTAAAATATTTTCAGCTCCAACAGATTCAGATAACCCAACTAATATTAAGATGAGTGCAAAAACAGCTCGTGTATCAATTTGTACACTACCAGCTTTTAAGCTATCTAAGTATGGAATGTTTTTAAAACGCTTTGCAAAGAAGTAAATGACAATACCAGCGCCGAATAGAAGAAGAAGGAGCCACATGCTTTGGCCGCTTTCGGAATTTAATCCGACGAATACAGCGAGTAAAATCATTGTAACTAAATCTGCAATAACAGCGACTAATAAAATGATTTGTCCGATTGCCGTTTTTCCTAAGTTGTTTTCTTTTAATGTTGGTACAACAACACCTAAAGAAATAGTTGAAATAATTAAAGTCATAAACATTGCATTATCCACGAATCCTAGCCATACGAATAGTAATGATAGGGCATAAGATAAGATGAAAATAAATAAGAAGATAATGCTTGCTGCTTGGAATGTGTTTGGTTCGTTTGTCGTATTCTTTTTCCCTTTTTGTTTAAAGATAGAAAAATCAATTTCTAAACCGCTTAAGAACATTAAGAAGATAAATCCTAGTGTCGATAAGACTTGAAGCCACATATCTGGCTCAATAATATTAAACCCACTTTTACCTACAAAGATTCCTGCGATGATTTCTGCAACAACGACAGGAAGTGCTTTTAATTTAAAGCGTTGTAACAAAAGGGGAACGAAAAACGCGATTGCAACGACAACCATAAGTGATAGAACAGAAGTATGATGTTCCATTGCGTTCTCTCCCTTCAAATAAATATAGTACTTATTTAGCCATATAATAGGTAGAAAAGCAACGCATATGGATTCGATTTCATAAAGAAAGAGTTTTCTTAACATTTGTCATAATAAGTATATTTTTCATGATTTTGTTGTTAATTCCGTAATGTGGATGTAATAGGGAAGGGGATAAAAAAAGACTGCTGAGGAATCTCAGCAGTCTTTTTCATGTACATTACATTGAGAAGAAGATCCATACAGTTAAACCAACAGTTGCAGTTGCAACGAAGAAACTGTATATCATAGTAAGAATTTGAACTCTTCCTTCTCCTTCTTTTAAATGCATGAACATAATTAATTGTAACAACGCTTGCGCAACAGCCATTACGATAATAGTTGTTAAGATCGTTGAAAGTGGCAAGTTTGTATAAAGTGCCACGTATAACGCTAGAAACGTTAGTGCAAGCGATAAAATAAATCCGAAAACGTGTGACCAAGGGAATCCGCTATGCGCATGCCCGTTTGCTTGGTTGTTATTTTGATCCATTTACGCCACCATCCCGTTCAAGTAAACTAGTGTGTAAATAAAGACCCAAACTAGATCAAGGAAATGCCAGTATAAGCTGATAATGAATACTTTACGCGCTGTAACTGGTGTTAAACCTCGTTTTAAAATTTGGATAATAACACAAGTTGCCCAAATGATACCGCCTGTTACGTGGGCTCCGTGCGTTCCAAGAAGAACGAAGAATGCAGATAGGAAGGCACTTGTTTGAATTGTTGCGCCTTCACCGATGTACATAATGAACTCTTCGATTTCAAAGAATAGGAAACCTGCACCTAAAAGTAATGTAAGGATGAACCATCCAAGCATTGCTTTTTGGTTGTGCTTACGCATTTCGTGAATTACGATACCACATGTGAAACTACTTGTTAAAAGTAGTAATGTTTGAATTAAAAGCGTTTTAAGTTCAAACAGTTGCGCTGGAGTTGGGCCATCAGCCGTACGACCAGCAAGTACTAGATAAGAGGCGAAAAGTGTTGCGAACAGCATAATTTCAGCCCCAAGAAAAATCCAGAATCCTAGGATATTCAATCTGCTTTGCTCGGATTGATATTCCAAAGGTAAGCTTTTATCTAAAGCCGCCATATCATTTCACCTCTCATGCTATATGTTCTGTTTCTTTAATTTCATCAACGCTTACGTAGTAGCCATCATCATAATCGAATGAACGATAGATTAAGCAAGCTAAAATACCAACGCCGCCGATTGCTGCAAGCCAGAACCAGCTAAATACTAATGCGAAACCTGCAAGACCGAAGAATAAAGACGCAATAATAGGCACGCCAGAGTTACTTGGCATGTGAATTGGTTTAATATCTTCTGCTGCTGGTGTAACTGTTTCTCCGCGTTTTTTCATGTACCAGAAAGCATCAGCTTCTTTGATTTCAGGAAGTTTCGCGAAGTTGTAATGTTGTACAGGAGATTGAGTAGCCCATTCAAGTGTACGGCCATCCCATGGATCTCCAGTTGTGTCACGTTCACCGTGACGAGCACTCCAAATTACGTTGTAACAAAGAAGTAGGAAACCAATACCCATCATTACCGCACCAACAGATGCGATTTGGTTTAGCCATCCCCATCCAAGACTTTCAGAGTACGTGTACATACGACGAGTCATACCGTCTAAACCTAAGAAGTACATCGGGAAGAAACAGATATTGAATCCGCTCATAAAGATCCAGAATGTCCATTTACCTAGGCGTTCATTTAACATATGACCAGTCATTTTTGGATACCAGAATGTGAATCCAGCAAGCATAGCGAATACTGTACCTGCGATTAATACGTAGTGGAAGTGAGCAATTAGGAAGTAGCTGTTATGGTACTGATAATCAGCTGCTGCCATACCAAGCATAACCCCTGTAACCCCACCAACTACGAAGTTTGGAATAAATGCCAATGACCAAAGCATTGGAACTGTAAAACGAATACGTCCTTTATACAGTGTAAACAACCAGTTAAAGATCTTAACCCCGGTTGGAATCGAAATCGCCATTGTCGAAATCGAGAAGAATGAGTTAACCGCTGGACCTGCACCCATCGTGAAGAAGTGGTGAAGCCATACGACGAAACTTAGTAAAGAAATTGCAACCATTGAGTATACCATCGCACTGTAACCGAATAGACGTTTACGTGAGAATGTACTAATGATTTCAGAGAAAATACCGAATGCCGGTAAAATAACGATATATACTTCAGGGTGACCCCATACCCAGAATAGGTTGGCCCATAACATTGGCATACCGCCGCTCGCCATCGTAAAGAAGTGAGCATCGAATAGACGGTCAAATGTCATTAATGCAAGAGCAACTGTTAATACTGGGAAAGCGAAAATAATGATAATCGTTGTAATTAAGATTGACCAAGTAAACATTGGCATTCTCATTAAAGTCATACCAGGTGTACGCATTTTTAAGATAGTAACAAGGAAGTTAATACCGGTCATTAGCGTACCGAGACCTGAAATCTGTAATGCAATTGCGTAGTAGTTATTTCCTACACCAGAAGTAAACTCTGTACCTGCCATTGGGAAGTAAGAAGTCCACCCAGCGTCTGGAGAACCACCGATTACGAAAGCGATGTTGAATAACATTGCTCCGACAAAGAATAACCAGAAACTTAAAGCATTTAAGAACGGATATGCAACGTCACGAGCACCAATTTGTAATGGTACTACAAGGTTCATTAATCCCATAACGAATGGCATCGCCATGAAAAGAATCATAACTGTACCGTGTGTTGTGAAGATTCCGTTATAATGTTCAGCATTTAAATAAGTTGTTTCTGGGAATGTTAACTGTGCACGGATCATTAAACCGTCCATACCACCACGGAATAACATGATAACCGCAGAAATAATATACATGGCCCCAATCTTTTTATGGTCAACAGTTGTTAACCATTCGTCCCAAAGCCATTTCCATTTTTTATACTTTGTTAGTACGAAAATGATTGCTAATGTCACAAGAACGATAGAAGCGTCTGCACCGTAAATAATCGGGTCACCTGTGACAAAGAATTCATCAAGCTTCACTGTGTTCACTCCAATCTGTTGGAATAATAGCTATTATTTTTTGTTTTTGTAGTAGTTGTAATCACAATATTCAAGTGATTTTGGATCTACATAACTTAAGTGGTGACTAGAGAATGTCATACGACCAACTACACCAGGTTTAACAATTTCGTTGTACTTATCTTCTGTTAGTTTAGGAGCAGTTTGTTGTACTTCTTTAACCCACTTGTCATACTTCTCTTTAGTTTTTGCTTCAACTTCGAATTCCATGTGAGTGAATCCTTCACCAGAGAAATTCGCGCTACGGCCTAGGTAAGAACCTGGCTTATCAGCTTGTAAATAAAGATCCATAATCATACCATCCATAGTGTACTTCATACCACCAAGTTCTGGTACCCAGAAAGCATTCATTGGACCGACAGAAGTCAGTTTGAATTGAATTGGTACACCAGCAGGGATGTTTAAATAGTTAACGGTTTCAATTTTTTCCTCTGGGTAACTGAATAACCATTTCCAGTTTGCAGATGTAACATAAATCTCAACTGGTTTAATATGTTTGGACTCTGCCGGAACCTCTTCCGAAGCATAAGTTGCTTTTACTGTTGGAATCGATAATGCGATAACGATAATAACAGGAACAAGCGTCCAAATGATTTCTAATAATGTGTTACCGTGTTGTTCAGGTGGCTCATAGTCCATATTCTCTGGTTTTTCACGATAACGAATCAAGATGACTGTAAACAAGATGAATACAATTGCGATAATTAATGACATAAGCAAGAATGACCAAACAATTAAATCATACTGTGCTTTTGCAACAGGTCCTTGCGGATTTAATACTGCGAGTTTCTTATCACAGCCACCGAGGAACAGAAGTAATGATAACGGAAGAAGCGAAGCCAGCTTCCAAAACGTTTTCTTTAGTTGCACGATTGAAAATCTCCTTTCTCCTTGGATTGAAACTATGCCAATAAAACAATATAAACCTATTAATTTATAGATGGCAATAGTTTTTGCGATATTGTTAAAAAATAGACACAAATGCACACTTTTTAAGGTGAATATCATTTGTAACTTGATAACATTGTAAACCATTTTCCAGTTAAAAACGTGATTGTGGAAATTTTAAGATAAATAAAGTTATACCAAGATATCCAAGAAATAGAAAAAAACTATCTTATCATAAGAAAGATAGTTGAATATTTTGTATATTTAGTTTACTTCTTTTTTTAGATGTATTTGTTGTTCAAATGTGACAACTTTTTTATATTTAAAATGGTATAAAATGTAACAGATGATCATAAATGGAATACCGCAATAAAGAGCAATTCTCTGATCTGGGATGAAAGCTAAACTAACAAATGTAATGAAATTGAGTGAGAATGCTACGATTGGAACGATTGGATAAAGCGGTGTGCGATATTTTAAATCATTAATGTTTCCACCGTTTTTTAAGAAGTTTCTACGGAAGAAAAACTGTGAAGCTGCGATTGACATCCAAACTACGACAGCGGCCATAGCTGCAATAGATGTTAAAACTAAAAATACAGTATCTGCCGCAAATATACTTGTTAATAGAGACAAACTTGCAAAGATTAGACTGAAAATTAATGCGTTTAGTGGCACACCTTTTTTCGTTAACTTTGTAAAGGCTGGACTTGCCATTCCTTGTTTTGCCATTGCCCAAAGCATACGAGAATTTGCGTATAGACCAGAGTTGGCTACGGATAATACTGCTGTAATAATAACAAAGTTCATAATGTCAGCTGCATATGGAACACCAGCTACATCAAATACAAGTACAAATGGACTTTCGACTAGATTAGCCTCTTGCCATGGGAGTAAACCTACAACAACCGATATTGCTAGGACGAAGAAGAAGAGAGTTCGCCAAATGGTATTTTTAATCGCTTTTGGAATTGTTTTTTCAGGGTTTTCACTTTCTCCTGAAGCAATTCCGATTAATTCTGTTCCTTGGAAGGAGTAATTTACTGTAATCATCGTAAGAAGAACAGCTAATGCACCGTTTGGAAATAATCCGCCATTTTCAGTGAAATTGTGAAGCATTGGCGCTGGTTTTCCGTTAAAGTCTAGTAGACCGAACATAACTGCACCACCGAGTACGATGAAAACAACAATGGTTGCGACTTTTACACTTGCGAACCAAAATTCTGCCTCTGCATATGCCTTTGCTGATAATGCGTTTACAAGAAAGAGTGCTGCTGCAAATGTAACACACCAAATCCAAGAAGAAACGTCTGGAAACCAACGTTTCATTAAAATACTTACAGTTGTTAACTCTACCCCAACTGTAACAGCCCAATTTAACCAATACATCCACCCGACAACAAATCCAAAACCAGGTGAAATAAATTTGCTTGCATAGCTTTGGAATGAACCTGCTTCTGGCATAGCAACTGATAATTCACCAAGACATAACATCGTTAAATACATAACAAATCCACCAACTAAAAATGCAAGAATAGCACCACCAGGACCGGCGTTATGAACGATTTGACCAGATCCCATAAATAGGCCAGTTCCAATAACACCACCAAGTGCAATCATAAATAGGTGTCTACTTTTCATTGTTCGTTTTAAATCTGTTTGTTCTACTTGTTGATTCATATGCCCCTCACCTCGTTATTTTCTTGTATGTATGAATTGATTTTCATTCCGAGTTTTTAATCATAAGTGGGGGATGTGGCACATACTCGGTTTATTTATTATGAAATGAATGGAGTATGTAAAAATACGAACTATGACTAAATACTCTAAGAATGTTTTTATTAACAAGGTGATATCTTCACTATGTTAATTATTTAGATTTTAGCAAAAATATTCAGAAAAGTATATTGTTTTTTCTTTTTATTAAAAATAATTAGAATTTTATAACGATGGAAGTGTGAACAATAGTTCACAGAATCTTTCTAGCAAACTAGTAAGAAGAAAGGTACAATGATAGAAGGTATGTCTGTAAAATAATAATTAATGGAGTTTTGTTTAAAATGAAAAAGTTAAAATATCTTTTTGTTTTTGGAATTATATTTGCTGCCGCGTTTTTTATAGGGAAAGATAAAATTATGCAAAAGGCGCAAGTGTTCCGTTTAGAGTTTCTATCTGAAATGAAAGAAGCGACGATGATTGAAAATGTTCCGTTTATAAAACAGTTACCAGAATTACCTCGTGGATGTGAAGTTACAAGTTTGGCTATGTTGCTGCAATACAAAGGTATACAAGTAGATAAGATGCAACTTGCTAGCGAGATTCATCGTGTTCCGTTTGAGCAAAATGGTTTACGTGGAAATCCTTATGAGGGGTTCGTTGGAAATATTTATACGAAGGCAGAACCAGGATATGGTGTATATAATCAACCTATTTTTAATTTAGCAGAAAAATATATTCCTGGAAAAGTAGTGAATTTAACAGGTAGAGACGTGCAAGATATGTATAAAGTAGTTAGTTCTGGGTCGCCAGTATGGGTCATTATTAATACAACGTTTAAACCACTCGCTGAGAGTAGTTTTGAAACATGGAAAACAAGCTCTGGCGAAGTGAAAATTACATATTTTGAGCATAGTGTAGTAGTAATTGGATATGATCAAAACTTTGTGTATGTAAATGATCCTCTGAAAAATAATCCGCGTTTGGCTGTTCCGCGAGCAGAGTTTGAGAGAGCTTGGGAGCAAATGGGGAAACAAGCAATCACTATTTTATAATAATGAAAAAGTCATCTTTTTGATGGCTTTTTATTTTTAAGTTATAGAGGTAGAAAATTCAGAAGATTCTTTTAAAAGTTAACAGTTCACGTTATAATAACATTTAACTTAGTGAAGAAGGGATGAAGAGAAATGGATGTCGCAAAGGAACTTGTTTTATTAAAGAATCAGTTGATTGAGTGGAGAAGGCATTTTCATAAGTATCCAGAGTTATCTTTTCAAGAAGAAAAAACATCACAGTTTGTATTCGATATACTTCGAGAAATCCCGCATTTAGAAGTGTCAAGACCTACTAAATATAGTGTAATGGCAAGGTTAATTGGTAAACAACCTGGTAAAACTATCGCGGTTCGTGCTGACATGGATGCTCTTCCTATTCACGAAGAAAATGAGTTTGATTTTATTTCTACATATCCAGGTGTGATGCATGCATGTGGCCATGATGGACATATAGCGATATTACTTGGGGTTGTACATAAGTTAGTAGAGGAAAGAGAGAAGGTTAAAGGGGAGGTTCGTTTTCTCTTCCAACATGCGGAAGAAAACTTTCCTGGTGGTGCAGAGGAAATGGTTGCAGCAGGTGTAATGGAAGGTGTGGATTATATTATTGGTGCTCACCTTTGGGCAGCGTTAGAGGTTGGTAACATAGGTGTAATTTATGGTCCTGCAATGGCTGCCCCAGATGTTTTTAAAATTACGATAGAAGGAAAAGGTGGACATGCTGGAATCCCTCATGAAACGGTTGATAGTATTGCAATCGGTACACAAGTTGTTGCACAACTTCAGCAAATTGTATCTCGCCTCACAGATCCGCTAGATTCTCTTGTAGTATCTGTTACACAATTTCATGCTGGGACAACTCATAATGTAATTCCAGAACAAGCGGAGATTGAAGGGACAGTGCGGAGTTTAAGACATGAGTTACGAGAAGTAACAGAGAAAAGGGTTGAACGGATTGTGAAGCATGTGACGGAAGCTTACGGGGCGAAATATACGTTTTCTTATGAATATGGATATCGACCGGTAGTAAATGATTATGAAGTTACAGAGGTTATTGAACAAACAGCATTACAGCTTTATGGAAGGGAACGAGTTACTCGTTTACAGCCGACGATGGCTGGGGAAGATTTTTCAGCGTTTTTACAAAAGGCGCCAGGGACATTCTTTTTTATCGGAGCAGGAAATAAAGAGAAAGGAATTATATATCCTCACCATCACCCTCGTTTTACTATTGATGAAGATGCATTACCGGTTGGAGTGGAAGTCTTTGTATCCTCCATTATGAATTTTATAAGTAAAGGAGAATGAGATGAAGAAAATACACGTATTAGCGCTTATTCCAGTTTTTTGTTTAGTTGTTGGACCGGTATTTGCTAATTCAGTTACTCCTTACGTATTAGGGATGCCATTTTTATTATTTTGGGTATTATTATCGGTGCTCATTACGTCTCTTTGTATGGGACTTGTGTACGTATTTGATCCTGCTAATAAGGGGGATGTGAAATGACCGCATTACTTATCATTATATTATTTTTGTTTCTCGCACTATTTTTAGGAATTCGGGCACAACATGGAAAAGATATGAATTTAGAGCAATGGTCAGTTGGTGGAAGAGGGTTTGGCACTATTTTTGTTTTTCTTCTGATGGCAGGTGAAATTTATACGACTTTCACATTTCTAGGCGGAAGTGGATGGGCGTATAGTAAAGGAGCGCCTACTTTCTATATTTTAGGTTATGGTGCATTAGCTTATATTTTATCTTACTTTTTATTGCCGCCAGTTTGGAAGTATGCGAAAGAGCATAACCTTGTTTCACAGCCAGATTTTTTTGTGAAGAAATATAAGAGTCAGACACTTGGCATTATCGTTTCTATCATTGGGGTTATTTCGATAATTCCCTACCTTGTTTTACAGTTAAAAGGGTTGGGGATTATCGTTTCGGAAGCATCTTACGGAAGGGTATCACCGGTTATTGCAGTTTGGATTGGTGCAATTGTCATAACGATATATGTAATGGTTTCAGGTATACACGGCTCTGCTTGGACGGCCGCTTTGAAGGATATTATGATCTTGTTTATCGTTATGTTTTTAGGTATATATTTACCGTACCATTATTACGGAGGGTTTCAGCCGATGTTTGAAGCGGTAGAAGCAGCGAAACCTGGATTTTTATCTTTACCTGATGAAGGAATGAGTATTTCTTGGTTTGTTTCTACTATTGTATTAACAGCTCTCGGTTTCTATATGTGGCCCCATACATTCGCTTCTGCTTTCTCTGCAAAAAATGAAAAAGTATTTCGTAAAAATGCGGCAATTATGCCACTGTATTCTTTAGTTTTACTTTTCGTATTCTTTGCAGGGTTTGCAGCTATCTTGCAAGTTCCTGGATTAAAGGGAGGGGATGTAGACCTTTCGTTATTCCGTCTGGCTCTTCAAACTTTTGATCCGTGGTTTATCGGGATTATTGGTAGTGCTGGAGTTTTAACGGCATTAGTGCCGGGTTCTATGCTTGTAATGGCTGCTTCTACATTATTAGCAAAAAACATTTATCGAACAATGGTCCCATCTGCTTCAGATAGACAAGTTGCTAAAGTGGCGAAATTATTTGTTCCTATAGTAACACTTGTTGCAGTATTGTTTACATTTAAAGGAGGAGAAACGATAGGGGCTCTTCTTTTAATGGGATATAGTATAGTGACACAACTTTTCCCTGCACTTGTATGTAGTTTGTTTCCACGTCAGGTTATTACGAAACAAGGGGCAATTGCAGGCATGGGGATTGGATTGTTAGTGGTCGCATATATTACTTTATCGGGCTCAACTATAGCTACGATGTTTCCAGGTTTCCCTCAATATATAAAAGATTTAAATGTAGGTATAGTCGCCTTGTTAATAAATATGATTGTGATGTTTATCGTTAGTGGATTCACGAAAAATGTGTCTATAAAAGCAGACAATATAATAGTAGAAAAGTAATCCATGTACTAGAGCTATCTTTGAAAAGAGATGGCTCTTTTTTGTATATATTTTCTTCTATTAGCGGAATCTAACTAAAAACTTGTTGAAAAGGAAGTTAGGTGGGGGACTTGTTAGAGCTAAAAGGTAACTTAGTTGAAGTTATGAAAGAAATTAGGGATGAGTTAGGTTCGCCTAATGATTTAACAATTAGGGAAGTTGCCCTTGCTGGTAGTTTTACACGCTGTGCTGTTATTTTTTTATGTGGGTTAACGGATAAGGATAATGTTTATAAATATGTAGTTCGTACACTTCAATATGAAGAAGTACATAAAGAAGAAGCTGTTGTTCAAACATTATTGGATCGTTTTATTTCTATTGCCGAAGTCGGTAAGAAGACAACGTTTCCGGATATTATAAATGCGATTTTAGCAGGAGATACGGTTATATTAATTGATAATATTCAAACCGCTATCGTGATTAATAGTAGAGCGTGGGAAAAAAGAAGTTTAGAACCGCCGGTAACAGAAGATTTAATACGTGGACCGAGGGTTGGATTAAATGAAGATATTAACGTGAATAAAATGTTAATTCGCCGTAGTTTACGTGACCCAAAGCTGAGATTTCAATCTTATATTATGGGGAAGAGATCCCAAAAAGAAGTGACTTTAGTATATATAGAAGACATTATAAATCCTTACATTGTAAAAGAGCTAGATCGGCGTCTTCAATCGATAGTAACAGATGTCGTTTTTGAGACGGGTACGATTGAGCAATTAATTCAAGATAATAATTTGTCACCGTTTCCGCAGTTTTTGAATACGGAAAGGCCTGATAATATTGTGGCCTCATTAGCGAAAGGAAAGGCAGCTATTTTGGTGGATGGCTCACCATTTGCTCTTATAGCCCCGCTAGTATTTGTTGATATTTTTCAATCTGTGGAAGATCACTATGAGCGTTGGGTAATTGGAACTTTGTTAAGAATTTTGCGGATGGGTTCTGGTATAGTTGCAGTTTTAATGCCGGCGATGTATGTAGCGCTCGTCTCATATCACCAAGGACTTATTCCTTCTAAACTGGCGTATTCAATTGCTGGGGCGAGGGAAGGTGTGCCATTTCCTGCCTATATAGAAACATTAATGATGGCATTAACGATGGAGTTAATACGAGAAGCGGGAATTAGGTTGCCAAAACCGATGGGGCAAACAATTGGGATTGTAGGTGGGCTTGTAATTGGAGAAGCAGCGGTGAACGCAGGAATTGTAAATCCGTTTTTAGTTATCATTATTGCGGTTACAGCTATTGCTACCTTTTCTCTCCCTGTATATAGCATTACGATTACGTTTCGCATTTTACTTTTTGTCTTTGTTTTAGCAGCGACTGCTTTTGGTTTGTATGGAATTATTTTAGCGCTTATCGCACTTGCAGTTCATATTACGAATTTAAAGAGTGTTGGTGTCCCGTATACAACGCCTATTGCTCCTGCATTTTATAAAGATTGGAAAGAAGAAATTATTCGCATGCCGAAGTCGATGTTAAAAGATAGACCAGAGTATTTACAAACGAAAGATTCTACAATTCGTCCAAAGGAGCGAGAATAATTGAAACCATTTAAATACGGGGACGAAGAAATTGGATCTCGGGAACTTGGATTTGCGGTATCTTCAACCATTATTGGTATAGGTGCATTATCTATGCCAAGGGATATTGCCGACCAAACTTTATTTTCAGATGGTTGGATTATTTTGCTTCTTGGCGGATTGATATGTGCGTGTTTAGGTTGGTTTGTGACTCGGGTAGCTATTTTATTCCCAAAACAAAATTTTGTTCAATATACGAGTGAGCACTTGACGAAGCCTGTTGCATATACAATTAGTATCATTTTAGTGCTAACATTCGTTGCTTTGACAGCATATGAGGCACGGAAAATTTCAATTATTTCACAAACGTATTTATTTAGTGATACGCCAATACAATTGTTATCTTTCTTTTTTTTGTTAGTTGTTGTTTATGGAATTGCTGGATCTAGGGCTGCTTTATTAAGGTTAAATGTATTATTCTTACCAATTGTTTTAATTGCGATCGTACTGCTTTCTTTATTGAATGTGAATTTAATGGAAGTAGATAATTTACTACCTGCTTTTCAAACGGGCATCAGTCAATATGCTGTTGGAGTGAAGAATTCTATTTTTACGTTTATTGGATTTGAGGTGGCTTTATTTTATGCAGTGATGTTAAACGAGACGGCAAAAAAAGCGCCGATGGCAGTTGCGAAAGCTGTGATGGTAAACGTCTTGTCTTATATTTTAATTTATTTAACTTGTATTAGTGTGTTTACATATATGACAACCCGGGGATTAACATATCCAACGATTGAATTAGGGAAGGAAATCGAAATTGGTGGGGGGTTTTTAGAAAGATTCGATGCGATTTTTTTTACGACTTGGATTATTACGATTTATAACACGACAGCGATGTATTATGACGTCGCATCTTTATTGTTTTGTGCTATGTTTCCGAAAGTTAAGAAGCATATCTTTATTTTCGTAAGTGCTCCTATGATTTTTATGCTGAATATGATCCCTGGTAATTTAAATACTTTATCAAATTACGGAACGTATTTAGCTTGGATAGATATGGGCTTTGTTGTGTTAGCGCCTTTGCTCGTTTTAATTGTATATAAAATAAAAAGAAGGAATGGTAGAAATGAAACACCTTCTTAAAATTATAATGCTTCTAGTGTTAGCGGGATTGATGAGTGGATGCTCTGAGCTAGAAGAAATAGAAGAAAGAGGATTTGTAGTCGGTGCAGCTTATGATATTGTGAAAAAAAAGGAATCGAATCCGATTATGAAAGGGACGTATCAGATGGTACTTCCCAGTAAGTTAGCGCAGCAAGGTGGACAAGGTGGTGGGGATAGCGAAAATTATATTAATGTTAGTGCGAAAGCGGATAGTGTCTTTGAGCAAATCCGAATTATCGCCAAAAAAATTAGTCGCTCATTATTCTTTCCTCATATACAAGTGATAATTTTTTCTGAAAAATTATTAGCGAATCCATATGTTTTACAAAATACATTAGATGTGTATATTCGTGATCATGAGATGAGACGAAATATTCGTTTATTCGTTTCTAAGAAAGATGCCGAAGCTATTTTGAAGCAGAGTGCGAAGCCTGAAAATTTACCAGCGCAGTATATTGATATGCTAGCTGAACATCCTCCGAAAAATGCTCAAATGATTGAGGCTGCAAGAATTGGTGAGGTGCAGCAAAAAATGATTGCTAACAGAAGCTTCGTATTACCTATTCTTGAACTAACGAAACAAGGGGTACAAATGAACGGGGCAGCGTTGTTTCGGGGGAAGGATAATAAGTGTGTAGGCAGTTTGGGTGGAGAAGAAACATTAGGAATGAATTATGTAATAGGTAAGAAAATTGGCGGATTCTTTACGATCCGTAAGCAAGACCAGCTTATTACATATGAAATTCATAAGATGCACCGAAAGATTAAAGTATCTACAGAAGATGTCACAAAACCGAAGTTTGATATTCATTTATCTTTTGAAGGCACTTTAGCGGAGGTACACTTTAGTGATCATAAACAAATTATGAATGAAAGTCGATTGAAGAAAACAATTGCGGAGGAAATGGAGAAGCGTATCCAAAAATCGATTAAGCTTGTTCAAAAAAAATATAAGGTAGATGTATTAGCGTTAGGAGAAGTATATAAGCGGCATAATTATAAAGAATGGAAGAAGATAGATAAGAATTGGGATCAAGGTGAAAATTACTTTAGTAATGCTGAGGTTACTGTTCATGTTCATCCGACCATTGAGCATTCTGGTTCAGCCTTACCGAAAAGAGTGAAATAAGGTGATGTAAGTTGTTTACTGGTCTAGGGATTAGTTGCACGATATTAATGGCGGTTCTTCCGGGAGCTATATACTTTATTCATAAGAAACTCACAATGTATGGAGCACAGCCTTGGAATACTGATGCGCAAAAAAAGAAACCTGAATAATTTCAGGTTTCTTTTGTACAAAGCATATGTGAAGGGGGATACCTTCTATGTATGCTTTGCTTTTATACAAGCCCTAACCAATGTACCAATTGTGTAGAGAGGAATGTCACAACAATGGCGATAACGGTAGGGATTGCAAACGATAAGAATGTCCATTTTGCACTTTTTGTTTCTTTATATATGTTAACCAGTGTTGTTCCACATGGGAAATGAAGAAGTGAGAACAACATTGTGTTTAACGCTGTTAACCAAGTCCAACCATTTTCTAAGAATAGATTTTTAATTTGATTAAAATCATCTATTTCAGTTAAAGCTCCAGTTGATAAATAAGACATTAATAAAATCGGGATAACAATTTCGTTAGCTGGTAGTCCGAGAATGAACGCAGCTAGAATAAAACCGTCAAGTCCTAGCATTTTAGCGAATGGGTCTAGGAAGTTTACAAAATACATAAGTAAGCTTGTGTCACCGATGAAAATGTTAGCAAGTAACCAAGTTAATGCAGCCGCAGGAGCTGCTACAACTATAGCTCGTTTTAAAACATAAATAGATTTATCGAGTGTTGCACGTACAATTGTATTCCAAACTTTTGGCTTACGGTACGGTGGTAACTCAAGAGTGTAGTGAGTTGGCACACCTTTTAAAGCTGTTTTTGATAGTACCCAAGAAACAGTTAATGTCATAATAACACCGATTACAACCATCCCAACTACAACGCCAGCAGTAACTAATGTTTGCATACTACCTGTATAACCAGCAGCCATAAATAATGAAGCCATTAAAATTAACATAGGCCAGCGACCGTTACAAGGAACAAAGTTGTTTGTTAAGATTGCAAGCATACGTTCACGTGGGGATTCAATAATACGTGTTGACATAATAGCGGCTGCATTACAACCAAAGCCCATTGCCATTGTTAAAGATTGTTTACCGTGTGCACCGGATCGTTTGAATAAACGGTCCATATTAAATGCAACACGTGGTAAGTATCCGTAGTTTTCTAATAGTGCGAACATAGGGAAGAAGATTGCCATAGGTGGTAACATAACGCTAATAACAGCACCGATACCACGGAATAAGCCAAGTATTAAAATGCCATGTAACCATTCAGGTGCATGTGCTGCCTGGAACCAAGATGTTAAATATCCTTCGGCCCATCCGAAGAATTCAGCAATCATATCAGACGGTACGTTAGCGCCTGCAATTGTAAGATAGAAAATAATAGATAAGATACCGAGCATAATTGGGAATCCCCAGATGGGAGATGTGAAAATTTTATCTAGTTTTTCAGAACGATACAATTTATCGGTATTTGTATATTGAACAGACTCTTTACATATGCTTGCAGATGTTCGATAAATATCTCCGACAATATCATCTCGTATATCTTCTTTTGAGAGTGCTTGTGCATGTTGAATAATATAGTCTAATGGAAGAGCTTTACTGGCTGAGTGAGATTCCATTCATTACGACCTCCCTTACAAGTGGTTCATTATGGTGTTTTTGAAGTGTAGTTAAGAAATTTTTATCTCCATCTAATATACGTAACGCAATCCAACGTGCTGGATACGTATCGCCGAACACTTTATAAATTTGTGGTTCTAATTCTTGAATCATACTTTCGATTTTTTTACTGTAAGAAACCTTAATTGGTGTCGGGATTAGTTTTCTATTTGCTACTTTAGCGATCACACTTAGCAAATGCCCAATACCTACTCGGTTACGAGCAGAAATCTTAACTACAGGTACACCAAGCGATTTTGCTAATTTCTTTTCATCAATAACGATGCCTTTTTTCTCCGCTTCATCAATTAAGTTGATACAAATGACTACGTTGCTTGTCATTTCCATCACTTGTAGTGCTAAATTTAAATTTCTTTCCATTGCAGTTGCATCTATAACAACGACAGTTACTTCTGGTTTTTCAAATATAATATAATCTCTTGCTACTTCTTCATCCGCAGAATTGGAATATAGTGAGTAAGTTCCAGGTAAATCTATTAATGTATATTTACTTCCGTTATGTTCGTATTCCCCTTCAGCTTTTAAAACAGTTTTTCCCGTCCAGTTTCCAGTATGTTGTTTTAAGCCTGTTAAAGTATTAAATAATGTACTTTTCCCGGTGTTCGGGTTGCCAGCTAAAGCAATGCGATGTTTGCTCATCTGAAATCATCTCCTATTATTACCCCGAAAATAAGGGAACTTTCTTCCTTGCGTAGTGCAATAGTTGTATTGCTTACTTGATAAGCGACCGGATCTCCAAGTGGACTGCGCTGTAATACTTTAATCGTTGCCCCAGGGATAAATCCTAAATCTAATAAACGTCGTTTCATAGTTCCTTCTAATTGTATCTTCTCAATTTGTACAAACTCTCCTGTTTTAAATTCGGAAAGTGGTTTTGTATTAGCCGATACCATAAAAGTTACCTCATCTCTATATTGTTAGTTTAAGTTTAAAAAGTTTCCTTAGGTAAACTTTTTGTTAGTAATATAGTAGACTACATTGGAGGATGCTGTCAATTGGTACTTTAAAAATATTCATTTATTTTTAGAATTGTTCCAATTTATTTAGTTGTACTAAAAAATATTACTGAAATTCTGTTGAATGTAAATGAAGTAAGAGTGTAAAAGTTAAAAAATATAATGGGTTTGTAAATATATTTTTAACTAAGAGGGGAAAAGAGCGAAAAACATTTACATTGAATTTACATTGTTAAGACTAAATTTACATTACTGCTTAATTAATGTGGATTTTGTTGGGTTCTTTAACTATAAATGTTGGGATTCCTAGCTTTTAAAGAGTATTATCGTCATTTACTTAAAATTAAAAATTGCTTAACACTCACATAATATTGTTGTCCTACAATGAATTTGTGTTCGAAAGAAAATGAATTCGAAAAGCGATAATCCAAATGGGGGTACAAGACATGGTTATGAAAAAAGGTATTAAATTTTCTTTAGCAGCTTTAGTGGTGGCAGGAGCGTTAGTTGGATGTGGGAAAGCAGAAGATACAGCTAGTAAAGAAACTGCTAAAGGAAGCGATAATACAAAACAAGAATTATCAGGTACGATTGCAGCAGCTGGATCTACAGCTCTTCTACCTCTTGCGGAGGAAGCTGGAAAGAAATTCATGGAGAAAAATTCAAAAGTTTCTATTCAAGTTCAAGGTGGCGGTAGTGGAACTGGGATTAACCAAGTAGCATCGGGTGCAGTGCAAATTGGTAATTCAGATGTTCCATCAGGAGATAAAATAAAAGATGCTGAAAAAGCAAAAGAATTAGTAGATAACAAGGTTGCGGGTATTGCATTCGCACTTGTCGTAAATAAAGATGTAAAAGTTGATAACTTAACAGTACAACAAGTACAAGATATCTTCACTGGTAAAGTAACAAACTGGAAAGAGGTAGGCGGGAAAGATGAAAAAATCAACGTAATTAACCGTCCAGCTTCATCTGGTACACGTGCTACATTTGAAAAGACAGTTATGAAAGAAGCGAAAATTAATGATGGAACTGGTACAACACAAGATTCTAACGGTGCAGTAGAGCAAGCGATCAATTCTACGCCAGGATCAGTAAGTTATTTA
This sequence comes from Bacillus cereus group sp. BfR-BA-01309, assembly GCF_022664315.1. Classification (NCBI taxonomy): domain Bacteria; kingdom Bacillati; phylum Bacillota; class Bacilli; order Caryophanales; family Bacillaceae; genus Bacillus; species Bacillus cereus group sp. BfR-BA-01309. The sequence continues at coordinate 6,658 of NZ_JAKUHE010000011.1, read as the reverse complement.
GCGATGTCTTACATGGTTGGCGATAAAAAAGGTGCACTACAAACAGTGAAAATTGATGGTTCTGAACCAAAAGTTGAAAACATTTCGTCTGGTAAATATCCATTCTGGTCTTACGAGTACATGGTAACAAAAGGTGAAGCGAAAGAAGCAACGAAAGCTTACATTGACTATGTAAAAGGTAAAGACTTTGAAAAGCAAGTAGAAGATATGGGTTACATTCCAATGTCTAAATTAAATAAGTAATAAAATTTTATGGGGCTGGCTGCAAGGCCAGTCCTGTTCATTTCAATCTATGAAGTGGGGTCTGACCTGTGATGAAGGGGAAAAAACAAATTAATTACGTAAAAAGTGAGTATATAGGAAGATCGCTTGTTACGTTTTGTGGTATTTTTATTGTTTTAATTACATTAGCTATTATTGCGTTTATTTGCGGTAAAGGTATTCAATCTTTTACACAAAGCGGTATCTCATTTACTGAGATGTTAACATCGACAAAGTGGAATCCAAATGCTGACGAAGGAACCTTTGGGGCTTTGATTTTCATTGTAGGTTCAACAGTAGTTTCGTTAGGTGCGGTTATTATTAGTGCACCAATTGCTATAGCTCTTGCTATATTCATGAATTTAATTTCGCCGAAGTTTGGAAATAAAGTATTGAAGCCCGTTTTAGAATTATTAGTTGGTATCCCTTCGGTTGTATACGGATTATTAGGGGTTACGATTTTAGTGCCGCTATTACGTGATTCGTTCGGGGGAGTGGGCTTTAGTTTAATTGCAGGTATTGTTGTATTAAGTATTATGATTTTACCTACTATTGCTAGTATCGCTTCTGATGCAATACGCTCTGTTCCATTTGATTATTTAGAAGCTTCTTATGGTCTAGGATCAACGAAATGGCAAGCGGTTAGCCGAGTGATTGTTCCTGCTGCGAAAAAAGGGATTTTAACAGGTATTGTTTTAGGTTTAGCGCGTGCTTTTGGTGAAGCATTAGCGGTTCAAATGGTAATCGGGAACACAATTAGATTACCAGAAGGAATATACAGTCCTACAGCAACGTTAACTGGTATTTTGACAATGGACATGACAAATACATTGAACGGAACTGCTTGGAACAATGCGCTATGGACTTTAGCGATGATTTTACTTGTTATTTCATTCCTGTTTATTTTAGTAATTCGAGCGATTGGACAAAGAGGTGAGCGATAATAATGAATGCAAGAACGGTAAATAAAATTTGGACAGGTATCTTTTACGCAGTTGCAGCTTTAGTTGTAGCTCTTCTAGTATTCTTAGTGTTTGAAATTTTGCAAAAGGGATGGGGATTTTGGGATCCTAATTTCTTGTTTGGAGAACCAAGTAATACAAGAGCTGGTGGTGGGATTGGTCCACAGTTATTCAATTCCTTCTACATGCTTGTTATAACGCTTGTTATATCTATTCCTCTTGGGTTAGGTGCTGGAATATATTTAGCAGAGTACGCAAAACAAGGGCGTTTTTTAAATTTTGTTCGTTTATGTATTGAGACAATGGCGTCTTTACCTTCTATTGTTGTTGGTTTATTCGGTTTGTTAGTGTTCGTTACAATGACAGGCTGGGGATACACAGTAATGGGTGGTGCTCTTGCTCTAACTATTTTAAACTTACCAGGTTTAACACGTGTTTGTGAAAATGCAATTTCAGAAGTTCCTCATAATGTAAAAGAGGCAAGTCTTGGATTAGGTGCAACGAAGTGGCAAACGATTGCTCGTATTATTATTCCATCGTCATTACCGCAAATTATTACAGGTGTTATTTTAGCGGCGGGTCGTATATTTGGGGAAGCGGCCGCACTGATTTACACAGCGGGTTTAACATCCCCGATTTTAAATTCAGCAGCGGACTTCTCAAGTCCTGCGCATCCTTTAAATCCATTTAGACCAGCTGAAACATTAGCGGTTCATATTTGGAAGTTAAATTCTGAAGGAGTTATTCCAGATGCGAAGTTGATCGCGACAAAATCTGCAGCTGTATTAATTATTATGGTATTACTATTCAACGTTATTTCGCGCTTAGTAGCATCTGTATTGCACAAACGTTTTACAGGAACGAAAAGAAAAAGTAAAACGACGAAGAAGGTAAAAGCAGCATAAATGATAAAGAGGAACTCTCTGCTTATAAGTAGGGAGTTCTTTTTGTATTTTAATATAGAAGGAATAGATGTAAGGATTGTTGAATTTGTAATTGATTATATAGAAGAATAGGTGTGGATGAGAGGGGAAGTTAATTTGTTTTTTCTGCAAATGTCAGGTTTTCCAGGATCGGGAAAATCCACAGTTTCTAAGTATATAGCGAAGTTAACGGGTGCTGTAATTGTAGATCATGATGTTTTGAAATCGGCATTGTTACAATCATTAGAAATGAAAGGGATTGAATCGACGGTTGTTGGAGGAGTATCATACGATATTGAATGGGTATTGATTGATTCTTATTTAGAACAAGGGCATAGTGTGATATTGGATAGCCCATGTCTATATGAAGGGATGATTGAAAAAGGAATGAAGCTATCTAATAAACATGGTGTGAAGTATAAATATATCGAATGTTATCTTAATGATATGGAAGAGATTAATAATAGGCTACAAACACGTAAGCGTATGGTCAGTCAGATTGGACGAGTGGATTCGGAAGTAGCTTTTAAAACGTGGTTAGATGGTAGTAAAAGACCTTTAAATATCGAATGTCTTATTGTAGATTCTGGTAAGCCTTTAGAGCGATATGCTCAAAAAATGATGGATTATATGAGTAGGTAGAGAAAAAGAGTTATCTTCATTCATGAAGATAACTCTTTTTCTTTTAAATATCAGGTGTTTCTGTGGAAGTGCTTATTTTTCTACGAGAGCGTCTTTTTCTCCCGATTTTATCTAATAGTTCATACATAACTGGAACGACTACTAATGTCAGAACGGTTGAGACTGCTAAACCACCGATAACAACGACTGCCAAACTTTTTGATACCATGCTTCCTGCTTGTGATTGACCAAATAGGAGAGGAAGCATCGCGACGATTGTCGTTATAGCTGTCATAATAATTGGGCGTAATCTAGTGGAACCCGCTTCTAGTAAGGCATCTCTTGTTTCCATTCCGTGTTCCCTATTTTGTTGCACTCTTTCTATTAATACAATAGCATTTGTAACGACAATCCCGATTAACATTAATGCGCCAATCAAGGAATTTATATCAACGGGTGTTCCTGAAATGATTAATCCTAAAATACCGCCAACAGCAGCTAATGGCAAGGAGAATAGAATTGCAAAAGGAGCGCGCGCCTGTCCGAAGGTGATAACCATAATTAAATATACAATCCCGATTGCAATCCCCATAATTTTGAATAAATCTGTGAAGTTTTCTTGCATAGATTCAGTTGCGCCTGCAATAGTTACTTTTGCGCCGTTAGGTAAGTCTAGTTTAGCTATCGTTTCGTTTACTTCTGCGCTTACTTTACTTAAATCTTCATTTGAGGCCTCAGCAGTAATTTGAATCGTTTCTTTTCCGTCTTTATGGAAAATTTCTGTTTGAAGTTGCTTTTCTGAAATAGTTGCAATGTCTTTTAAAGGAATTGGTCCATTAATAGGTGATAGTATGTTTGTGTTTAAAATGTCTTCTCGTTTAGTAATGTTTTCTTTTTTGTGTTCTATTATAATAGTTGTTTTTTCATTATTGATTGAAACTTCACCAATAGGTGATTTCTTCATAAGGAATGCTACTTGTTGTGCTGCCAATTCTGGTGTTAATCCTAGTTGTTCGGCCTTTGTTTGATCAATATGGATTTGCCATTCTTTCTTAGAGTCTTCTAAATTCGTTTTTACTTTAGATAGAGCATCCGTATCTTTTAGTTTTGTTTCGACTAGAGTAGCAGCCTCTTTTAAATTCGTTTCGTTAGTAGCTGTTACGTTAAATTGCAAATTGTTGCCGCCGCCAGAGCTTGAATAACTCATTTTTATATAATCCAGTTCAGCGGGTTCAAAGGTTTTATTTTCTTTTTTTAACTCTTTAATATATTGATCAATATTAGAGCCTTTCTTGAAGACTACTAATATACTTGCGAGATTATTTTTGGTCGTTTGCCCCCATTGTGCATCTTCTGAGCTAGATCCCATTCGTAAAATAACATCCGTTACATCCGAGTTAGAAAGTAATTTCTTTTCGAAATCGAAAGCTTTTTGTTTTTGCGTTTCAGGAGCGTAATCAGCTGGGAAAGTCATGTTAATAGATAACATTGTGTCGTCTTCAGATTTTATATTCGCTTTCGGTAGTAATACATAGGCTGCAATCGATCCTGCGAATAATAAAAAAGAAGTAAGTAGAATAATGAATTTATGCGAAAGAGCCCACTTTAATGTAGCGACATATCGTGGTGAAGAGCTTGGCTTTCTGTGCTTTGTTTTTTTGAGTAGTAAAAAAGCCATAAGTGGAACAACTGTTAGTGCGACGATTAAGGAAGATAATATAGAATATACAACTGCTAATACCATAGGTAACATTAATTTTCCGATTACTCCGGATACGAGTCCGATAGGTAAGAAAACAGCGACTGTTGTTAAAGTAGAAGAAGTAATTGCAACGGCGACCTCTTTCGTTGCGTCGAGAATAATATCTTTAGAGAAAGATTCTTTTTGTAAACGACGGAAAATATTCTCAATGACAACGATGCTATCATCGACGAGACGTCCAACGGCAACTGCTAAACCACCAAGAGTTAGGATGTTAAGTGTGATGTTAGATTGGTGTAGTAAAAAGAGTGTTAATAAAATAGATAATGGAATACTGACAACAGCGATGAGTGTCGTTCGGAAGTTACGCAAAAAGATTAAGATAATTAGAGTTGCAGCAATTGCCCCAAGGATGACTTCTTTTCCCATGCTAGTAACAGCGTTTTCAACTTGTTCATGAGTTGAGGCTAAAAGTTTAATAGAAAACTGATCTTTATATTGTTTACTTATATCTTTGATTTTTTTATCGATTTCTTTTCCGATTGCAACCGCATTTTTGCTTGGCTCTTTCATGATGATTAATCCAGTGCCTTCTTCTCCGTTTATATGTGAGATTGTATCGTAGTGTTGTTTCAGTTCAATTTGAGCAACATCTTGCAATTTTACTTGAGGTGCAACGGTAATGTTTTTAATAGCATCTACATTTTTGATATCCCCAATGACGCGAAGGTTATATTCTTCTTTATTAACGGTAACGGCTCCAGCTGGAGTGGAAGTTTCTTTTCCTTGTAAAACTTTTAATACTTGTTCTGTTGTTACGTTTTTATCTTTTAATTGATTTGGGTCTAGTACGATAGATAATTCAGAAGTTGATTTTCCGAAAAACATAACGTTAGCAACGCCATCAATGCTTTCGAGTTGTGGTACGATTTCTTTTTCGATTTGTTTTTCATCTGCTTTTGAAAATCCATTTTGTTTCTGGATTGCAATTTGAGCGAGTGGAATCATAGAAGTATTTAATTGGCTCACTACGGGTTTTGTTGCATCTTTAGGTAGTCTAATTGTATTAATGGCTTTTTCGACCTCGCGTGCTGCATCCTTCATATTTGCTTTGGATGTATACGCGATATCAATGCGTGATAATCCCTCGTGTGTAGAAGAGGTGATGCTATCGATATGTTCTAAATTGCGAAATTGTTTTTCAAGAGGATCTGTTATTTCTTTCGTCATTGCTTCAGCGTCAAGTCCTGGAGATAAGGTTGTGACAGTGACTGCAGGATTATCGATGCTTGGTAAAAATTCCATAGGTAATTTGGAACCGGAATAAACGCCGAGTATGGAAATGAGAAAAACCATGATGATAACAGCGGCGCGGTTTTTTAACGAAAACTTTGTTAACCTATCCATAAAGTAATTCCTCCATCGGTTTATTTATAGTTGAGTACGTCCTTTCTTACTATATAACAAAAAATGGATATTTTTCATTAATTAAATGTAAAAAAATTCTAACAATAATCTTAAGTTAATGTTTTTAGTACAAATTTGTTGTTTATCCCACTATTCGCTGGACGCTAAGACCCTCGCTTTAAAATTCGGTTGGATTCGAGCGGTCTGATCCGTTAATAATCTTCGGGAAGAACAAAATCAAAAATCAGCATGTTCGCTTTATTATAGAAAGTGAACATGCTGATTGGAGAGGGAAGTACTGAATCTCTTTTTTAGTGTGGATTGATTTGTACTGTTATATTGTTGGCCTATAGAGAGGTAAATGGTATGGGCTTTATTATAGAAGAGAATAGGCTTATAAAATGCGGTTGGGTCAATTAGAGTGTATCGGTATACAATTTTAAATGGCTGTTTTCTGTAGAGGGGATGAGGTGTTCCTATATAGAAGAAAATAGGTTGGATATTTTTTTGTGTTTTTTTATAAAAAACACTTGTTATTTAAAAACCATGATGGTATATTAATAAACGTCGCTGATGCGGAAACGCAGAAAACGACAAAAAAGAAATTTTAAAACATGGTTGACATCGAAAAATGAAGATGTTAATATGATGAAGTCGCTTCTGAAGCGGCAGACAAGTTCTTTGAAAACTGAACGAAACAAACAACGTGAAACGTCAATTTTTATTTTTAGATGCTAGACAAACTAACTTTATTGGAGAGTTTGATCCTGGCTCAGGATGAA